>NZ_JBHSIR010000030.1:0-341692 GCF_042653605.1 Pseudonocardia sp. GCM10023141 | reverse complement strand
CGACATCGACCAAGGTCACCTATGACACTTCGACCTCGCTCTCCGTCTTCGTGGCACACAGAACAGCTCCGGATTGACCGCGCGACACACCGCCCGGTCCCGCCACTCGCGATCCACCGCTACCGGCACAAGCTCGGGCAGCTCCTTCGCTGGGGCGCTCATCCAGCAGCCCCCGACCCGCCGACAGGCTTCGTCAGGACCGGCGTCGCTGCCCCGTTCACCGCGTTCATGAACGAGGACACCGCGCCCGGCAGGCCCTGACCCACCGGTGTGCCCACGAACAGGACCAGCGCCACCAGGGCAAACACGACAGCCCCACCGACCACTCGAACCTTCGCGCAGATGAACATCCCCACCAGTGCGAAGAAGATCAACAGACCTACGTTCTCCATCACGCTCCCCGCCCCTCGGGCACGAACTCGGCTGCGTCGACCACGGCCTGATCTGCAACGGCTGCGTCGACCATCGACTCGACCGCCCGTGCCGGGACGATCAGCCGGCCGCGGATCCGGACCGCCGGGAACTCGCCCGCGGCGATCGCGCGGTAGACGGTCATGGACGACATCCCGAACATCCGCGCCACCTCGGCGACGCTGTAGAACGTCGGCGCTGCCGCCGGCGGCTCGGATGTGACTCTCAGACCTCGCATCATCACTCCTCTTAAACATGTACCGTACGTGTATTAGACATCGTAGGTACGAGTTGGGGTTTCGGTCAATCGCTGTTCTTGGTGCGACTCCAAGATGCGGCCGTGGAGGCAGGCGACAACAGATGACGCGAGGTGACGTGAGGTGACGCGAGTCCGGCCGTCATCCCTGATTCGTGCAGGTCAGAGACGTACTCGGCTAGGTGACGCGGGGGACGTCCACGAGCGGGTCCGGCGTCGGCCGATCACTCGGAGTCGGCGACTTGTTTCATTCCGCCACGAAGGAGCTGGGCCTCTGGGCACACTTGCGACCAACACATGAGACAGATCGGGCAGCAGTTCGGGCGGTGAAACGCATGGGCAACCGGCTGGCACTGGTCCGTGCCGAGCGTGGATGGAAGCAGTCACAGCTGCTGCACGCGCTGCGCACCGCTGCCAGTCGACGGAACGAGGCCCTACCCAAGGACGAGAGCCTGCGCCGGCGGATCGCCGTCTGGGAAAACCAGGGCGGCAGCGTCGGAGACTTCTATCGTGAGCTGCTCTGCGAGGTGTACGGCCTCTCCGCCATCGAGCTCGGACTCGTCGACGCACCCAGCCCCCTGGAAGCGGTCGAGCGATATGCGTCAGAGCTGGGCGAACGGCCGACATTCACGAAGCTCGACGGTGGCCTCGTTGCTCTCCTCCGCGGCCAAACGCAGAGCATCCGCATGCTCGACCGCAGGCTCGGCGGAGCATCGGTGTACCGGCAGACCGCCGCCCACGTCGAGAACATCGAGCACCTCGTCCACTACGCACTCCCGGGGGCCCACCGAGAAGCAGCAGCGGAGGAACTCGGACAGGCCGCGGCCCTCGCGGGCTGGCAGGCGCTCGACATGGGCAAGCTCGACGACGCGTGGCGGATGCACGAGATCGCAACGGCCGCAGCGCGAGAGAGCAACGGGCTCGCCGGTCTCAGCTACGCGCGTGCGCAGCAGGCCTATGTGCTCCTCGACACCGGCCAGGCGACGGAAGCACTGGCGCTGATCAGCGACGCGCGCCTCGTGGCCGGCACCTCAGTCCCGACGTCGCTGAGGGCGTGGCTCCATGCCGCCGAGGGTGAGGCACTCGCTGCGCTCGGCGAACGCGATGCCGCGCTGCGCGCTCTCGACGACTCCGCGGCCGTCCTGCCCAACTCCGTCGAAAGCGACTTGCCCTACCTGATGCTCGATGCGGCCCATCTCAGCCGGTGGCGTGGGCACTGCCTGGCTCGCCTCGGCGAGAAGGCGGCTATCGACGACCTGTCGTCGGCGCTCGCGGCCATGGGCGAGGGACAGTACGGACGTGCGGAGGTGGGACTGCGGGTAGACCTCGCCATCGCACACCAGCAACGAGGCGAATCCGCCGAAGCACGGGCACAGGCGCGGCTGGCGGCCGATCTGGCGGGCCGTGCAGGCTCGGAACGTCAACGCCGACGGATCGCCGAACTACTCAGCGCCTGAGCGCGCTGCTGGGCCGCTGATGGCCAGAACATGGAGGAGCCCGACCAACGCGCCAGAGCTGGAGACGCGCCCCTTTGCGATCAGGTCGGCCACGTCGAGCAGCGGCACCCACTCGAACACGCCTTCGTTGACCTCCGTGGCCTCCGCGACGCGCTCGGCTCCCCGCGCGAGGAACACGTGATGCGGACAGCGCACCGTACCGATCATCGGCTCGAACGTGAGCAGATGTTCGAGAGTCCGCGCCCGGTATCCGGTCTCCTCCTCGATCTCACGGGCCGCGGCGTCGGCAGGCGCCTCGCCCGTCTCGATCAGCCCGGCGGGAAGCTCCCAGTTCCACCTGTCGGACACGAACCGATGCCGATAGGCCATCAACACGTTGTGGCCGGCGTCGTCGAGCACGACCGTCATCGCGGCCGGCGGCAGCGTGACCGTGTGGTGCTCGAACCGCTCACCCGATGGCACGGAGATGTCGGCGAGCCCAACGGTGACCCACTCGTTCTCGTAGATCGGTCGTTCGCCGTGCACAACCCAACGGTCTGCGTCATCCTGCTGGCGCGTCATGCACTCGACCGTAGCCGCTACTCCTCGGCTGAGGCTTCGCTACCAAGCGCCGGGTAAGCACCGGCGCCTTGCCGGATCACCACGGCGCCAGTCTCGGCGAGGTGGCGGTAGGCGCGTCGTGCAGTGTTCCGGGACACGCCGTACTCGGCGACGATGTCAGCCTCGCTCGGCAGCGGCTCGTCTGGGCCGAAGTCCCCTGTTTCGAGTCGAGCCTTGAGAGCCGCGGCGATCCGCTGCCACGCCGTTGTCGGACTCGTCTCGACTGCGCCGACAACCCGACGGCCGTGGCCGGGAACGACCTCGATTAGTCCCTCCTCAGCAAGAAGCGTCAGAGCCGACCGGACCGTTCCACGTGACACCCCGTGCCGTTCCACCAGCGCGAGCTCCGAGGGAAGCAATATGCCAGGCGGCAGCTCGCCGCCTTGGACTTGCAGACGTATCTCGTCGGCGATCTGACGATAAGTCCCGCGCGGAGCCACGTGCTGACACCCTCAATCCTTGAGCGCTCGTCCAGGAGAGAGGCTAGCGCCTGACACCGGAGATCTCCGACGCTCGGTCACGGGGCGCACTACGCACTGTCCGACCAAGCGGCGAACACATCTGCCGCAGTGACACTTTGCCGATTTTAGAAATACTCGACCGCCGAATGCGCGGCTCACTACTTCAGAGGCGCGTCCATCGGCTAATTCGCACCAAATAGCAGCTTGGCTATTCTGGATTCTCCATGAGAAAGCGCCGAGTCAATATCACATCATCAGAGAGAGCCTCGGTTCGATTACGCATTTCCAGAAAGTCCTCCTGCAGTCCCTTGAGCTCGTCCGCGCGCTCCCTCGACAGGAGGTCCATGTCGAGTGCCGCCACCTGAGTTGCAACAGACTCAAGACTTTCAGCAACCTCAGACAAGTGGGCCTCGCGCACATCGGGACTAGCCTTACTGGCACGCATCAGACTACTCCAGGCATCCCCGTGGGCCCGCACTAGAGTCTCCCTAGAAAGCCACCCCGTCTTCAGAGAGTAACTTTCCTGAATACTGCCTATCGCTGCCGCAACACGACCCGCCGCGGATCCTCGCGAAGCGAACGGACCACCTCGAAGCTCCTCCCATGAAACGAAGCAATCCTTGCCAAAACTATCAGCTATGAAAGATTTGAAAAGTTCCTGCGGATTTGACACCGTCTTACCAACCGCATCGTAGGTATATGCAAGAGCAACTCCGCCAATCGTCAGGCTTCCAAGTATGGAGAGTATGCCCCACCAGAATCCAGTCGCAAACGCTGCTCCAATCGCGAAGACCGCAGCCGCCAAGACTAGGAGTGTTACGATTGTTCCAGCTGCGAGGGCGGCAATCCGCTTAGCTCTTGCGCCACTCTCCCAGCTCTTGAATCGCTCCGCAGGATCAACGCCAGGCCGCCAGAGCACCCATGCGGTTCCTGCGACAGTCGCCGGATACTTGAGAAGCTGGCCGCGCAATGTTCTCGCCCGCTCTTCTTCCCTTTGCCGCTTCTTTAGCGCTTCCGCTCGCTCTCGCCGCTCTCGCTCATACCGTTCAGAGTCACCCGGATGGCTCATGCTTCAGGCACCAACCTTTCACCCTGCGATACATGGCAGCGGACACGAGTCTAACGGCAGACGGCCAGCGCCGGGCAACCTCCAGGAGGGGCCAGGCCGATCGACCTAACTCCAGCGTAAAGTGATGATTGGTGTTGCATCGTCACTCGACCTTCGAACCTCAAGCTCATACTCACTTGACCGCTCCTCGGATGCACTCAACTCGACATCCCGCTCGATGCGCAAAATCCCGACTAGGTGCGGGCGGAACGAGTCGGGGTCATCAAGCGAGGCGCGGACATGTCGCGGGCGGGATTCAAACCCGCGAGGACCCCTAACCACTACGGTCCAGAAGCGGCAATTTTCGGGCACCTCCAGCGGTCGCGTCGCCTCGCCAGCACTATCCACTTCGTAGACATCACCATCACTGAAGGTAGGCGTGGATTCAAACAAGTCTGGCGGAATCCATTGAACAATCGGCCGCCGACCAGGCTCCCCGCCGATTAGCCCCCAGGCCCTGAGCAGCTCCATCGCTCGATGCACGGTACTGACCGATAGCCGACGCTCCGCCGCGAGCTGCTTGATTCCGGGCAGGAAGCCACCTTCTGAAAACGTGCCGTCCAGGATCTGATTCCGAAGGTCGGCGGCGAGCACCTCGCGCGGGCTTAACGGTTCTGTCTTCGCACGCTCGAATGGTTCCACCGCTGGTTCAGGCCGTGCCGGCAGTCGGGCAAGCAGCCCGGCGGATGCACGCTGGTCGGACTCCGACAGCCACGCCGCGTACACCCGCAGCGTGGTGATTCCGCCGCCGCTGTGCCCGAGTCGGCCGGCCACCGTACGGACGTCGACGCCCGCGGCGATCAACTCTGTCGCGGAATAGTGCCGAAGGCTGTGCAGGTGCGTATCCAGGCCAAGCCGCTTCGCCATCCGGCTGTATCGCTGCGATACGGAGCCAGGGACGAGGTGCGTCGCGCTGTCGGGCGCCAGCGAGAACACAAAAGCGTCATGGCCCAGCACCAGGCCGAGGGCGGCGGCTCGCTGGCAGGATCGCTCCCAGAGCTCGGTCAAAACCGCGACCGTCGCCGGATCGAGCGTCAGCCTGCGCTGCTGATGGGTCTTGGTGTCCTTCTCCTCGCGGTGAGTGCCGTCCTGCGCGATGCTGCGCCGCAGCGTGATGACGCTTGACGGTAGGTCGATATGCGACCACCGCAGCGCACACAGCTCCCCGCGCCGCGCACCGGTCGTCATGGTCAGCCAGACAAGCGCTCCCCAATCCGGATCGCGCCACGCCTCGGCGAGGATCTGCGCTGCCTGTTCCGTCGTCGGCGGCCGCGGGTCCGGTGTTCGCGCCGCCGGCGGGGTCGCCATCGTGACCGGGTTCGTCGATACCCACCGCCACCGCATGCCCTTGTTGTAGGCACCGCTGAGGACGAAGTGGATCTGCCGAATCGTCGACGCCGAGAGCGGCTTGCACTCGTGAGGTCGACAACGAGCGTCGCAGTCGTGATCACGGGGAGTTCGATGGTCCTTGCCCAGACGGTTGGTGCAGTGCACCTGGCACCGGCGCAGCTCGGCGTACAGGGAGTCGAGCACGTCGGCATCCACCGCACCGGCCTTGAGCTTGCCGATGAACGGGCGTACATGCTTCTCCAGGTAGCGGGTGTACATGCGGTGGGTCGTGCGGCCCACGTCGAGCGTCGAGAGGTAGCGGTCGAGGAGCTGGTCGAGCGTCGAGTTCGTGCGCGGGTTGCGCTGCTCGTCGACCTGGTTGAGCAGCCGCGTTCGCGCCGCCTCCGCAAGGGCGGGCGCCTTCGGGCCGGCCGGGATGACCTCCACGAGGTCGTGGCGCTTGCCCGTGACCGGGTCCTCGCCGGCGAACACGCGCACACGAAGGGCACCGCTCGGCAGCTCGTCGATCGTGCCTCGCTGCCGTCGGCGGCCTGGTCTGGGCCGTGTCACGAGCCGAGCGTAGCGCACGCTCGTGTCACATTCCGTGTCACGAGCGACGGTCAGGATCAGCCGGCAGTGCGTTCTTGCTGGTCAGACTGGTGGGCGCGGCAGGGTTCGAACCTGCGACCGCTCGGGTGTAAACCGAGTGCTCTTCCACTGAGCTACGCGCCCGCTACGTCGGAGTCGTGGAAACTCCGACGCAGATCTTTACACGGCGGCCAGTGCCTTCTTCCAGCCATCCTGGTCGCGGGCCTCGCCGGGCTGGTTGACCTCGGTGAACCGCACGATGCCGGTCTTGTCGACGAGGAAGGTGCCGCGCAGGGCGAAGCCCTTGTCCTCGTTGAAGACGCCGTAAGCCTGGGCGACCTGGCCGTGCGGCCAGAAGTCGGCCAGCAGCGGGAACTGGTAGCCCTGGGCGTCGGACCACGCCTTGAGCGCGAAGGAGTGGTCGACGGAGACGGCCAGGATCTGGACGTCGTCGTTCTGGAAGCTCGCGAGGTCGTCGCGGACGGCGCAGAGCTCGCCGGTGCACGTCCCCGAGAACGCGAACGGGTAGAAGACCACGAGCACGTTGCGCTTGCCGCGGAACGACGACAGCGTGACTTCCTGCTTGTTCTGGTCGCTGAGAGTGAAGTCGGGAGCTTCGGTTCCCACCTCGGGTGCCATGAGCGGAGTTCTCCTTGATGCGGTGCGGGGTCGTTCGCGGGCCGTACCGAGCCTAGACGTCGAGGGGGGAACACTGGGCGACGTGGTCGTTGCCATTGCTTCCGTTCTACCGCCGTTCACGCTGGCCCGCGCGTTCACCGCCTGGACGGCGGCGCCCGGCGTACTCGCCGGCGTCGGGCTAACCGGGGGTGGCTATCTGGGCGCGCTGCGTCGTCGGGACGGGCCGTGGCCGCGCGCCCGCACCCTCGCCTTCCTGGGTGGACTGGTGTCGGTGTTGCTCGTCACCGTCACGTTCGTCGGGGTCTACGCCGGCACGCTGTTCTGGGACCGGGCACTGCAGAACGTCGTGCTGCTGACCGTCACCCCGATGTTGCTGGCACTCGGCGCGCCCGTGTCACTGCTGCGGGACGTGCTGCCCGCGGCCCTCAGAGCGCGCCTGGGGGCCGCGCGGCGCAGCCGGGTCGCCCACCTGCTCACGTTCCCCGTGGTCGTCACGCTGCTGCTGGTGGCGCCCCTGCCCGTCCTCTACCTCACGCCGCTCTACGAGGCGACGCTGCGCAGCGGGTGGGTCGCCGTGCTCGCCGGGCTGGGGTTGCTGGTGTGTGGCTTCGGCTACTTCTGGACGCGGCTGCGCCTGGATCCGACGCCGCGCACCGACCCGTACATGGTGACGGTCGCGATCACGCTCGTGGAGGTGGTGGCCGACGGCGCGCTCGGCCTCGCGCTGTGGCTCGGCCCGCTGATCGCCCCGGCCTACTACGCCGAGCTCGCCCGCGGGTGGGGTCCGTCGGTGCGGGTCGACCAGATCATCGGGGCCGGCGTGCTGTGGATCGGCGGCGACATCGCCGGGCTGCCGTTCCTGGGCGCCGTCCTGATGCGGATGGCGCGGGAGAGCGAGCGGGAGGCCGCCGTGATCGACGCAGAACTCGACGCCGCCGACGCCGCGGCGGCCGCTCATGCCACCGCATCAGGGCATGACGAAGCAGCTGCGGACGCCCGTCCGCAGCTGTGGTGGGAGCTAGATCCCGAGTTGGCGATGCGCATCCGCCGCGACAACGGCGGATGAGCGCTCACTACCTGCGGGACTTCGCCGCCTTCGGTGCCACGAGACGCGCACCTGCCCAGTCGTCCCCGACGCTGACGTTGGACGTCTGCGACAGGCCGGCCGTGGGCGCGGCTTCCGCGATCTCACTCGGCTCGACGTGACCTCGGCGACCCGTCTTCGGGGTCAGTACCCAGACCACACCGCTCTCGGCGAGCGGACCGATGGCGTTGATGAGGGCGTCGACGAGATCGCCGTCGCCTTCGCGCCACCACATCAGCACGACGTCGACGGCCTCATCGGCGTCCTCGTCGAGCAGCTCGTCTCCGGCTCTCTCCTCGACGGCATCTCGCACCGCCTCGTCGACATCGGAGTCCCAACCGAGTTCCTGGACGACCATGCCCGGCTCGACGCCGAGCTTGCCCGCGATGTCGGACGTACGTCCGGCATCTTCCGCGGCGACCACGCGTGTACCTCTTTTCGTCGTTCCTACACTCGCGCGTTCAACGCGCGAGCGCGCATCCGGATGCGGAATCCGAACACGTGAGTCGTCGGTGCGCAACCACTCGTTACGGGATTGCACGCCGAGGGGCACGATAGGGGACGACACGCAGACACACCCAGCGCAACACCGAGCTCGAGCCCTGCAGGGAGATCCCTTGAACGGCCAGACCACCGACGGCCCCGACGATGTGCGGGCCCCCGCCCGCCGAGTACACGTCATCCGCGACGGCCTCGCCGCGCATCTGCCGGACATCGACCCGGAGGAGACAGCCGAGTGGCTGGACTCCTTCGACGCGGTCCTGGACGCTGCCGGACAGCAGCGCGCGCGCTATCTGATGCTGCGGATGCTGCAGCGCGCACGGGAGCGACACGTCGGCGTACCGTCGCTGACCAGCACGGACTACGTCAACACGATCCCCACCGACCGCGAGCCGTGGTTCCCCGGCGACGAGGAGGCCGAGCGCGCCTACCGCCGGCTGATCCGCTGGAACGCCGCGATGACGGTGCACCGCGCGCAGCGTCCCGGCATCGGCGTGGGTGGTCACATCTCGTCCTACGCGTCGTCGGCCACGCTCTACGAGGTCGGTTTCAACCACTTCTTCCGCGGCAAGGATCACCCTGGCGGGGGTGACCAGATCTACATCCAGGGCCACGCCTCCCCCGGCATCTACGCCCGCGCCTACCTCGAGGGCCGGCTGTCGGAAGATCGCCTCGACGGGTTCCGCCAGGAGCTGTCGCACGGTGGACCCGGTCACGGGCTGCCCTCCTACCCGCACCCGCGGCTCATGCCGGACTTCTGGGAGTTCCCCACCGTCTCGATGGGGCTGGGCCCGATGAACGCGATCATGCAGGCGCGGTTCAACCGCTACCTGGGTGCCCGCGAGTTCCACAACACCGACCAGCAGCGCGTCTGGGCCTTCCTCGGCGACGGCGAGATGGACGAGCCGGAGTCCCGCGGTCTGATCCACATCGCGGCCACAGAGGGCCTCGACAACCTGACGTTCGTCGTCAACTGCAACCTGCAGCGCCTCGACGGGCCGGTCCGCGGCAACGGCAAGATCATCCAGGAGCTGGAGTCGTTCTTCCGCGGCGCGGGCTGGAACGTCATCAAGGTGATCTGGGGCCGGGAGTGGGACGCCCTGCTGCACGCCGACCGCGACGGCGCCCTGATCAACCTCATGAACGACACCCCCGACGGTGACTACCAGACCTACAAGGCCAACGACGGCGGCTACGTCCGCGACCACTTCTTCGGTCGCGACCCGCGGACGAAGGCGCTGGTCGAGCCCATGTCCGACGCCGAGATCTGGAACCTCAAGCGCGGCGGGCACGACTACCGCAAGGTCTACGCGGCCTACGCGGCGGCCACCGAGCACCACGGCCAGCCGACCGTCATCCTCGCGAAGACGATCAAGGGCTACGGGCTGGGCGCCCACTTCGCCGGCCGCAACGCCACGCACCAGATGAAGAAGCTCACGCTGCCCGACCTCAAGCAGTTCCGCGACGAGCAGCGCATCCCGATCACCGACAAGGCGCTCGAGGAGAACCCGTACCTGCCGCCGTACTACCACCCCGGCCAGGGCGCTCCGGAGATCGAGTACATGACCGAGCGGCGCAAGGCGCTCGGCGGCGCGGTGCCCTCGCGCCGGGTCGCGGCGAAGCCGCTCGTGCTGCCCGGCGACAAGGTCTACGACTTCATCCGCAAGGGCTCCGGCAAGCAGGAGGTCGCCACGACGATGGCGTTCGTGCGGCTGCTGCGCGAGCTGGTGAAGGACCCCGAGATCGGCAGCCGGTTCGTGCCGATCATCCCGGACGAGGCCCGCACGTTCGGCATGGACTCGATGTTCCCGACGCAGAAGATCTACAACCCCAACGGGCAGCAGTACACGTCCGTCGACGCCACGCTCATGCTCGCCTACCGCGAGTCCGAGCAGGGCCAGCTGCTGCACGAGGGCATCAACGAGGCCGGTTCGGTGGGTTCGTTCACCGCGGCGGGCACGTCCTACGCCACGCACGGCCAGGCGATGATCCCGGTCTACGTCTTCTACTCGATGTTCGGCTTCCAGCGCACCGGCGACTCGATCTGGGCGGCTGCCGACCAGATGGCGCGCGGGTTCCTCATCGGGGCCACCGCGGGACGCACCACGCTCACCGGGGAGGGCCTGCAGCACAACGACGGCCACTCGCTGCTGCTGGCGGCCACCAACCCGGCCGTCGTGGCCTACGACCCGGCGTTCTCGTTCGAGGTGGCGCACATCGTCAGGGACGGCCTGCTGCGCATGTACGGCAAGGGCCGCGACGACGATCCCGACGTGCTCGGCGGCGAGAACGTCATCTACTACCTGACGGTCTACAACGACCCGTACGTGCAGCCGGCCGAACCGGCCGACCTGGACGTCAACGGCCTGCTCAAGGGCATCTACCGCTATGCGGAGAGCCCTCGCGAGGACGGTCCGCAGGTGCGGCTGCTGGCCTCGGGGGTGGGGCTGCCGTGGGCGCTGCAGGCCCGCGACATGCTCGCCGAGCAGTGGGGTGTGGGCGCTGAGGTCTGGTCGGTCACGTCGTGGGGTGAGCTGCGCCGCGACGGCGTCGAGTGCGAGCAGCACAACCTGCTCAACCCGGGCGAGGACAAGCGCGTCCCGTTCGTCACCAGCACCCTCGGCGACGGCGGCGCGCCGGTCGTGGCCGTCTCGGACTGGATGCGCGCCGTTCCGGACCTGATCCGCCAGTGGGTGCCGGCGCCGTTCACCACGCTGGGCACCGACGGGTTCGGCCTGTCCGACACCCGGCCCGCCGTGCGCCGCCACTTCAACGTCGACGCGGAGTCGATCACGGTGGCGGCACTCGAGTCGCTCGCGGCCCGCGGCGAGTTCGATCGGGCCACGGTGGCCGACGCGGCCGCGAAGTACCGGATCGACGACCCGCAGGCGGCCGGTCCCCAGACGAGTGACTCCGGCAACGCCTGACGATGTGGATCTCCGTGGCGGCGTTCCTCACCGGAGCGCCGCCACGGCGGGGGCCCGTTGGGCCGAACGCGAGCCGCTCACCTGCGGCGCCGTCGGAAATACACATGTTCTTGGGTCTCGGCAGAGCGGCCGCAACACGATACGCTCCGCCGGACGCCGACCTCAGCGTGATCGAGAAAGGCGTCCCATCCGGGCGAGGACTCATAGCGTCCGGCGGCGCGATGCCGGGGGCCAGAGCCCCGGCGCACGGGTACGAGGAGAGCAAGAATGGCAGAGGGCACCGTCAAGTGGTTCAACAGCGAAAAGGGCTACGGCTTCCTCGCTCCTGACGGTGGTGGCGCGGACGTGTTCGTGCACTACTCGGCGATCCAGACGAACGGCTACAAGAGCCTCGACGAGGGGCAGCGTGTGTCGTTCGACATCGAGCAGGGCCAGAAGGGCCCGCAGGCCACCAAGGTCACCCCGCTGGGCTGATCCCGGTCCCCGACGCCGCAGGCCCGTACTGGGGCGTCCGTGACCTGAGCTCTCCCGCACCCGTGCGGGGAGTCGACGTACGACATCGCGCCGGGCGGTGGCACCGCCCGGCGCGAGTCGGCTCCGGAAATCAGCTGGTCTGCGTCAGTTCTGACCCAGCGTCGCGTGCATCTCCCACACGAGCACCTCGGCGCCATCAGAGCCCGCAACGATCCGCTGGCCCTCTCCGGCCGTGACACGTGCCGTGTCCCCCGTGCCGAGCACACCTGCGCCTTCCAGTTCCACCGAACCACGGGCGACGTTGAGGTGCACCAGCGGGGCCGTGGGCAGTGCCGTGCCGGCGCCCGGCAGCAGCCGCGCGGCGTACAGAGCCGCGTGCTCCTGCCGGATCGAGATGGCCCGGTCCCCCTTGTGCTTGGGCATGCCCGAGGCCACCACCACGAGCTGGCCCGATGCCAGCTCGGTGCCGATGTCGAGCTGCTCGTAGCCCGGCGTGATGCCGTCGCTGTCGGGCACCACCCACATCTGCACGAAGTGGACGTCCTCGTCGTGCCGGCCCTGCGTGGCGTCGATGCGCCACGAGTCGTTCTTCTCGGAGTGCAGGATGCCCGTGCCGGCGCTCATCCGTTGCGCCAATCCGGGATAGATCAGGCCGGAGTGCCCGGTGGAGTCCTGGTGCACCAGTGAGCCCTCGAGCACCCAGGTGACGATCTCCATGTCGCGGTGCGGGTGCGTGTCGAAGCCGCTGCCCGCCCGGACGATGTCGTCGTTGCTCACCATCAGCACCCCGAAGTGGGTGTTGTCCGGGTCGTAGTGCGGGCCGAACGAGAAGCTGTGGTGCGAGTCCAGCCAGCTGATCCGCGTGTGGAACCGGTCGCCTGCCCGCCGGACGTCGATCGCCGGGGTGAGCGCGGTGCGAGCCATGACGTTCCTCCGTTCAAGGTAGTTGCTTCTGCAACAAGATCCAATCATGGGGCATTCCCGGTACCTGCCATGCTGCGACACATGTCGAAAGGTGGCCACCAGCCGGGCGTCGTGTCCGCAGGCACCCGGCGGCGCATCGAGCTCGCCGCGGGCGACCTCGCGGCCGCCTGCCTCGTCGCCATGGAGGAGCACCAGCCCTGGTTCGCGCGCCTGTCCGCCGAGCAACGGGCCGGAGTGGCGATCGTGACGCAGACCGGCGTGGCCAACTTCGTGGCATGGCTCGGCGAGCGCGGGGAGACGATCCGCCTCACCGCGGAGGCCTTCCGCATCGCGCCGCGCGACCTGGCCCGCCGGTTGAGCCTGCGCCAGACCGTGGACCTGGTCCGCATCGCCACCGATGTCTTCGAGCGCCACCTGCCCCCGCTCGCGGCCGACGAGACCGAGCGTCGCGCGCTCGTGGAGAGCACGCTGCGGTTCGGCCGCGAGATCGCCTTCGCCGCCGCCACCGTCTACGCGGGCGCCGCGGAGACCCGCGGGGCGTGGGACGCCCGGCAGGAGGCGCTCGTCGTCGACGGCGTCGTACGCGGGGAGGCCGACGACGAGCTCGTCTCGCGGGCCTCGACACTCGGCTGGGATCCGGCCGCCGCGCTGCTGGTGATGGCCGGCACCCCCGCCGTCGACGGCCGCGAAGGCCCCGGCGAGGTGCGGCTCGAGGCCGGGCAGGCCGGGAGATCGGTGCTGGTGGGCGTGCAGGGCAGCCGGTTGATCGTGCTCGTCGCACAGGAACCCAGCTGCCCCGACGCCGCGCTGCTCACCCGCCTCGCGCGCGGGTTCGGCCCGGGGCCCGTCGTCGTCGGCCCGGTGGCACCCGACCTCGCCGCTGCCCACACCAGCGCCAGGGCCGCACTGGCCGGGTTGCGCGCCGCACCCGGCTGGCCCGACGCCCCGCGGCCCGTCGCCGCCGACGACCTGCTCCCCGAGCGGGCCCTGTCCGGGGACGCCACTGCTCGCCAGCACCTGATCGACGCGGTGATCACGCCACTGCTCGCGGGCGGCGGTGAGCTACTGCGCACGCTCGCGACCTACCTCGAGGGGGGTGCCGCGCTGGAGGCGTGCGCCCGCGCGCTGTTCGTGCACCCGAACACCGTGCGCTACCGCCTGCGCCGGGTGAGTGAACTCACCGGGCGGGCACCCACCGATCCGCGCGACGCGCTCGTGCTGCGGGTGGCGCTCGTCCTCGGCCGGATCGGCGGCGACGCGCTGCCCAGCGACAAGGCCTGACCTGCGGGCTTCCTACAAGCTGAGACCGCCGCCACCCGCACGACTCGGTCAAGTACACCGCCCTCTTTGGAGGTTTCCTCCAAAACCGGGACGTCGAGTTCGTGCCTCCCGGTATCCCGCCCCGATCCCGGACGGTGTTCGCTGTGCGGTGTGATCGCACTCCTCGCGCCCGGCCAGGGCTCCCAGAAGTCCGGCATGCTCAGCCCGTGGCTCGACGACCCGGCCGCGCAGGAGACGATCGCGCGCTGGTCCGACACCATCGGGCTGGACCTGCAGCGCCTCGGCACCACCGCCGACGACGACGAGATCAAGGACACCGCGGTCACGCAGCCGCTGGTGGTCGCGTCGGCCCTGCTGGCAGCCGCCCGCCTGGAGCTGCCGGCGGGCAGCCCGGTCGCCGGTCACTCCGTGGGCGAGCTGGCTGCGGCGGCGATCGCCGGTGTCCTGTCCCCCGACGCCGCCGTGGCTCTGGCCGCGGTACGCGGCCGCGAGATGGCCGCCGCCTGCGCGCTGGAGCCCACCGGCATGAGCGCCGTGCTGGGCGGTGACCCCGAGCTCGTGCTCAAGACGCTCGCGGGACTCGGGCTCGACCCGGCCAACCAGAACGGCGCCGGCCAGATCGTCGCCGCCGGCACCGTCGAGGCGCTGGCCGCGCTCGCCGAGAACCCGCCGGAGCGCGCCCGGGTCATCGCACTGCCGGTGGCCGGTGCGTTCCACACCCGCTTCATGGCGCCCGCCGAGTCCGCGCTCGCCGACCACGCGGCGGAGATCACTCCCGCCGACCCGACCTGGCCGCTACTGTCCAATGCCGACGGCACGGTGGTCCCGTCCGGCTCCGAGGCGCTGCGCAGGCTCATCGCGCAGGTCACCCGCCCGGTCCGGTGGGACGCCTGCATGGCGACGCTGCGCGGGTTGGGCGTCACCGCCGTGATCGAGCTCCCGCCCGCGGGCACGCTCGTCGGCCTGGTGAAACGCGAGCTGAAGGGCACGGCCACGGTGGCGTTGAAGACCCCGGACGACCTCGAGAAGGCCGCAGCACTGATCGCCGAGCACGCCTCAGGAGCGCAGGCATGAAGCTGACCCCCACCGTCCCCGGCGCCCGTCTGCTGGGCCTGGGCTCCGCCCAGCCCGACAAGATCGTCACCAACGACGACCTCGCCGCCACCATGGACACCAACGACCAGTGGATCCGCGAGCGGGTCGGCATCCAGGAGCGCCGCGTCGCCGACGAGAAGACGCTGCTCGTCGACATGGCCGTGGAGGCGGGCACCCGCGCGCTGAAGGACGCGGGCCTCGAGCCGTCCGACGTGGACACGGTCATCCTCGCCACCTGCACCATGCCCACGCCCATCCCGAACGGCGCCGCGCAGGTGGCCGACCGCATCGGCATCCGCGCCCCCGCCGCGTTCGACCTCAACGCCGCCTGCGCCGGGTTCTGTTACGGCGTGGGCACGGCCGCCGACCTGGTGCGCGCAGGCTCGTCGAAGAACGTGCTGGTGATCGGAGCGGAGAAGCTTTCGGACTGGGTGGACTGGACCGACCGCTCCACCGCCATCATCTTCGCCGACGGCGCGGGCGCCGCCGTGGTCGGCCCGGCGGCCGACGAGGCCTCGGTCGGTATCGGACCCGTCGCCTGGGGCAGCGCCGGCGACCTGGCACCGGTCATCCACATCAAGGACGACAACGCCAAGCTCTTCCAGGAGGGCCAGGCGGTGTTCCGCTGGGCCACCACCAAGATCGCCCCTGTCGCGCTGCGCGCCATCGAGCTGGCCGGGCTCACCCCCGCCGACATCGACGTCCTCGTGCCCCACCAGGCCAACCTGCGCATCATCGAGGCCGTCGCCAAGAAGCTGCGCAAGGAGGGCGCCCGCGAGGACCTGCGGGTGGCCGACGACATCGTGCACTCCGGCAACACGTCCTCCGCGTCGATCCCGCTCGCGCTGGATCACATGCGCGCCGACGGACGGGTGCGCTCGGGCGACACGGTGCTCCTCGTAGGCTTCGGAGCGGGCCTGTCCTACGCGGGCCAGGTCGTCATCTTTCCCTAAGGCTTTCCACCTGACCCGCATCACGAGTTTCCCACCCAGAAGGAGAACCACCGTGGCTGACAACGCCGAGATCCTCGCCGGCCTCGCCGAGATCGTCGAGGAGGTCGCCGGCATCGACACCGCCGACGTGAGCGCCGACAAGTCCTTCGTCGACGACCTCGACATCGACTCGCTCTCCATGGTCGAGATCGCCGTGCAGGCCGAGGACAAGTTCGGTGTGAAGATCCCCGACGACCAGCTGGCCGAGCTCAAGACGGTCGGTGACGCGGTGGACTACATCGCGAAGAACCAGTGACGACCTCTCCTATCGAGGTAGTCGTCACCGGCCTCGGGGCCACCACTCCGCTGGGCGGTGACGTCGCCTCCACCTGGGAGGCCATGCTCGCCGGCCGTTCGGGCGTGCGCCGGATCGACGGCGACCACGAGTGGGTCGACCGCCACGAGCTGCCGGTGAAGATCGCGGCCCCGCTGGCCGTGGAGCCCACCGACGTGCTCGCCCGCGTACAGGCCCGCCGGCTCGACCGCTGCGAGCAGGTGGCCGTCATCGCCGCCCGCGAGGCGGTCGCGCACTCGGGACTCGGCGAGCCGGGCAGCCTCGCTGTCGACCCGGAACGTCTGGCCGTGGTGATCGGCACCGGCATCGGTGGCGCCGTCACGCTGCTGGGCCAGGACGACCTGCTCGAGACGGGCGGCCTGCGCAAGGTCTCGCCGCTCACCGTCCCGATGCTCATGCCCAACGGCCCGGCCGCGGTGGTCGGGATCGAGATGGGCGCCCAGGCGGGTGTGCACGCGCCGGTCTCGGCCTGCGCGTCCGGCGCCGAGGCGCTGGCGTGGGCGCTGCGCCTGCTGCGGGCCGGTGAGGTCGACGTCGTCATCGCCGGTGGCGCGGAGGCCTGCATCACGGGCATCACGGTGGCCGGGTTCGTGCAGGCCCGCACGCTGTCACTGCGCAACGACGAGCCCGAGCGCGCGTCGCGACCGTTCGACACCGCTCGCGACGGCTTCGTGCTCGGCGAGGGCGCGGGCATCATGGTGCTGGAGCGGGCCGACTTCGCGGCCGCCCGCGGTGCCACGGTGCACGGCAAGCTGGCCGGTGCCGGTCTCAGTGCCGACGCCTACCACATCACCGGGCCGGAACCGGAGGGTCGCGGGCAGTCGCGCGCCATCGCCAAGGCCGTGCAGATGGCGGGTCTGGACCCGTCGGACGTCGGGCACGTCAACTGCCACGCCACCTCCACGGTGGCGGGCGACGTCGGCGAGACCAAGGCCGTGCGCAAGGCACTCGGTGACCACCCGGTGCTCACGGCACCGAAGTCGGCGCTGGGTCACATGGTCGGGGCGGCCGGAGCCGTCGAGAGCATCATCACGCTGCTCTCGATCAAGGAAGGCATCATCCCGGCCACGCTGAACCTGGAGAACCTCGATCCCGGCGTCGAGCTCGACGTCGTGGCCGGGGAGCCGCGGAAGATGGACCTGCAGGCAGCGGTGTGCGATTCCTTCGGCTTCGGCGGGCACAACGCCGCCGTGGCGTTCACGAAGGTCTGACCCACGCCGGTCAGCAGGCGGTGGAGACGGAACCGTCGCCCTGGGTCAGACCGATCCGGGGCGGCGTTCCCTCCATCGGCAACGTGCTCAACCAGCACAACCGCGGCGCGGGTGTGGCGTCCGGGGCGTCGGCCACGTCCTGCGTGCTGACGAACCGGATCCGCACGAGCAGCGCACCCGTTTGCGCGTCGTCGATCCGGTCGATGCGGATGGTGCCGTCCTGGGTGCTGCGGTAGTCCGACCGCCACTTCGGCTCCGGGCTGCGCGCCGCCCGCTTGTCCACCACGGTGGTCGTCCAGCCCGCGTAGTCGCGCTGGTTGATGCTGTCGAAGTGGCGCTGCAGCTGATCGCGCACGGCGCCGCCCTGTGGATGCCGGGCGGCGTCGGGACTCAGCTCCACCACGCCCGATCCGGCACCGCTCGCGGGGATCGAGGGCGGCAGGCCCCGCAGCCGCACCCCGGCCGTGACCGCGGCCGTGACCGCCAGCACCACCACGAACGCTCCGAGCGCGACGACGACGAGCCGCTCGCGTCGCGACACCGCCGCATTTCCCCGCACGGGATGCAGTCTGGCCTATGCTGCTCAGCCCACCTGGTGCAACCAGGTCACCGGCGCGCCGTCGCCCGCGAAGCGGAACTCCTCCAGCGCGTCGTCCCATGCGGAGCCGAGCAGGTCGTTCATCCGCGCCGGGATCTGCGCGGCGGGCACCTGGGCGATCAACGCCCGCAGCTGGTCCTCCCCGACGACGATGTCGCCGTTGGCGCTCGTGCGCCCGTTCCACATACCCAGAGTCGGGACCTGGCAGAACCGCTCGCCATCGACCCCGGGGCTCGGCTCCTCGGTGACCTCGAACCGCAGCATCGACCACGCCCGCAGTGCTCCTGCGAGCGCGCCGCCGCTACCCACGGGACCCATCCACGTGCATTCGGCACGAAGCTGACCGGGTACCGCGGGCTGCGGTGTCCACTGCAAGGACACCTTTGTTCCGAGCACGCCGGAGATCGCCCACTCGACATGCGGACAGACCGCAGTCGGCGACGAGTGGACGAAGACCACGCCGCGTGCATTCACTGCAGACCTCCAACGTCGACGAGGATCGTCTTCCCCTACGCCCTCGCGTCGCGATGATCTGCTCTGCCCGGAACTCATCCCGGGATCGGTTGTGGTGATCAGTCTGCCCGTTGCCGGCGCGGCTCGCCAACTCGCGACATGCCGGGCGTGTCGCGAATGGACTGGTCACTTCCACCACAGAGGTCACATCTGTCACAGGAGTGACACCTCGATCACGGCGTGTAGCCGGCCGACTCAGCGCGCGGGCAGCATCCCGCCGTCGACGTACCGGTTGTCGATGAGCACGGCATGCGGGGACACCTGCAGCGGCACGACACCCACCGCGCGCTGGAACCGGTTGCCGGCGATCAGCAGGTCGGTGGGGATGCCCGAGACGGGCTCCTCCCGCACGGTGGAGCGCCCGCCGCCCAGCACGTTGCCGCGGATCACGCCGGGCCCGTCCGCGACACGGGGCGAGGCGGTCGCCGCCACCCACACCGCGCTCGCTGCCGCGGGGCCGGGCTCGACGCGGCAGTCCTCCACCAGCACGTCGCTGCCCGTTCCGTGCAGGACGACACCGTGGGCCAGCGTCTCGGGGCCGGGTGCGAAGTCGTGCACCGCGCTGTTGCGCAGCCGGGCCCGGACGCCGAGGCGGGCCCCGTCGTGCGTGACGCGGGTGATCTCGATCCGCGTACCCGTCCAGCGGTCGTCACCGACGGCGGCCTCCGGGAAGTCGCCGGTCAGCGTGGTGTCCTCGATCCGCACCGAACCCGCACGCGTCGTCCGGATCCCGTAGGGCACCGATCCGTCACCAATGATGCGGCTGCGTCGCACCACCACGTCCCGCGCGTCGACCACGATGCCGCCGCCGATCTCCCAGCCGTCGACGACCGCGCCGGGCTCGGTGATCGTGATCGGACCGCTGCGACACAGGGTCAGCCCGGCCGGCACCCCGGCGCTCGTCAGCTCCGGCACCGCGTACGGGCCGGTGGCGGCACAGCCGCTCAGCGCGGCAGGCGCGACCGCGACCCGCGGCGTCCCGCCGGCCGACGCCGACCCGTCGGCGGCGACCACGACACCGGTGGCGGCGATCGCCACCGCGGCGACGGTCAACGCCAGCCGCCCGGCGACCGAGCCCCGCCCCCACATGGTCCAGCAGCGTACGTCCGAACAGCCCAGACGTGGCAGGCGGCTCTACGAAGGATGAATCGGGACTACACCCGGTAGCGGGCGACGCCGTCGTCGGTCTCCGTGGTCAGGAGGCCCCGCTCCACGAGCACGTCCAGATGTGCCAGCGTCTCCAGCGTCGCGAGCATCGCGTTGAACGGATCCAGGTCGGCGAGCCGGGTCTCGCGCCGCGTCCACGTCAGCACCCCCGCCACCTCCTCGGCGGTATGGCGACCCGACCGCACCGCGGCGAGCGTGGCGTCGAGGCGCGCGCCGTGGTGGGCCAGCAGCGCGTCGACCCGCTCGTGGACACGCATGCCCACCGGTCCGTGTGCGGCCAGCAACGCGGCGTCCGGACGGTTGCGCACCAGTTGCAGCGAGGTGAGGAAGTCAGCGAGCGGACTCTTCGGCGGGATCGGTTCGAGACCGATCGACGGCGTGATCCGCGGGAGCACGTGATCCCCGGCGAACAGCAGGTCCGACGCCTCGTCGGCGAACACGACGTGGCCGCTGGTGTGGCCGGGGGTGGCCACCGCCTGGAGCCGGCGGCCGGTGACGCCGGCACCGATCTCGATCTGCGCGCCGTCCTCGATCCACTGGTCGGGCGGCTCCCACAGCGAGAGGTCCTGCTCCTCCCTCGGCATCGTCGCCAGCGTGCGCATGAGCTCGAACGCCCCGGCGCGGCGCAGTCTGCGGGTGTGCCCGCGCTCCTCGCGGTCCGGATCGTTGATCCGCTCGAGCCCGGGCTGCTCGCCGCGGCCCAGTGCCACCCGCATCCCGAACTCGCGGCGCAGCACGATGGCCTGCGTGTAGTGATCGCGGTGCGAATGCGTCACGAGGAACTGCCGCACGTCGGGGAACCCGAAGCCCAGCGCCGCCAGCGCCTTGCCCAGCAGCTCCTTGGCCTGCGACAACGCCCATCCGGAGTCGACGAGCGTGACGCCATCGCCGTCCTCGACGGCGTAGACGTTGACCGCCCGCAGCCCGTCGTTGGGCAGTGGCAGCGGGATGCGGTAGACGCCGGGGGCGCACCGGAACACACCGGGAGCCGTCCAGTCACCGTCCGGGTCGTCGTCCTCGATCACTCCCGGACCTTACGTCGGGGCACTGAAGGCGTCGGTGGCACGTCCCGTGGATGGGACGAGCATCTCCTGGCCATAGGTGGAGGTGAGCGCGTCCAGCACCTCGTCGAGCGGCAGATCGGCGTGCACGCCGCGGTCGCGCTCGTACTCCATGTAGGCCGAACCGTCGGCGGCGAACGCGTGCAGCAGCGCGTCCTGGCGGCCGTCGAACGCGATAGGCGGCACGCCGAACCGCGCGCACAGCTCCGCGTTGAACGCCGGCGTCGCCTTGACCCACCGGCCGTCGAGGTACAGGTCGCTGTAGCCGTGGTAGACGAAGACGTCCGAGCCGCCCATCCGGGCGCGCAGGCGCGGCGTCTGGAAGTGGTTGCGGACGTCGGCGAAACCCAACCGGGCCGGGATCCCGACGGCGCGGGCCGCCGCCGTGAGCAGCACCGCCTTCGGCACGCACCAGTTCGCCTGCGACGTGGCCACCGCGCTCGCCCGGTAGGCGGCGGGATCGGGCGTGATGCCGAACGGGTCGTACCAGATCCTGTCGCGCACGGCGTCGAAGAGCCGCACGGCCCGCTCGACCGGATCCGTGGCCGATCCGACGGCCTTCCGGGCGAACGTGAGCACCTCGGGCGCGTCGGAATCCACGAACGTGCCGGGCTGCGTGTAGGCCGGATCCACCAGTGCTCCCCCGTCCGGGCACGGGTTCGCTCCCTCGCGCCGCCCCGTCACCCTACGCCGGACTCGCGCATGCGCCGGCTGTGTGCGTTGCACCCCTCCGGGCGCCCGCGGTTCACCCATCAGCGGTCATCGCACTACCCCGGAGGGTGACGGAGTGTCGGCTACTGTTCGCCGCGATGCGATCGGTGGACCCGATCGGGATGGTGGGGAGGCAGTCGCGATGGCCGCAGAGCAGCACGGCAGACCGGACGTGATCGAGGCGCCGTTCCTGACCGTCGGCGAGGTAGCCGCCAGGATGCGCGTGTCGAAGATGACCGTGTACCGGCTCGTGCACAGCGGCGAGCTGCCGGCGGTGCGGTTCGGCCGCACGTTCCGCGTGCAGAGCCACGCGGTGGAGGCGCTGATCACCGGATCGCGTTACCAGGCAGGCTGAGGCTCAGCGGGCCCGACCGCGGGGCTTGAGCGGGGTGGGCGGCAGGTCGGGCGCGCCGAGCGCCGGCCCGTCGTAGCCGGGAACGGCGCCGAAGAGCGGGTCGCTGCCGTGCGTCGGCGGCCCCGCCTGCCAGTGCGCCCGAGCCGCTGCCACCTCGGCCCCGGCGCGGGCGACGAAGTTCCACCACATCACGATCTCCTCGTCGAACGGGATGCCGCCCAGCAGCAGGAACCGGCCACCCGCGGGCGCCCGCAGCCGCAGCTGGGACCGGCCGCACCCGAGGTAGCAGAGCGCACCGGCCGCGAGCTCGCCGCCGTCGATGTCCGGGGCGCCCGACACGGTGAGCACCGCGTGCTCGAAGTCCGGTTCCAGCGGCAGCAGCACGTCGGCGCCCGGTGCGAGCTCGACATCCACCCCCATGAGCGGCGTGTGCACGCGGCCGGGCGAGCGCGCGCCCGCCACCTCCCCCAGCAGCACCGTGGCCCGCAGGCCCGGCTCGGTGATCACCGGCAACCCGGAGTGGTGCTCGAACCGCGGCGCGATCGCGCGTTCGGCGTCGGGCAGGGCGACCCAGAGCTGGGCACCGTGCAGGAGCGCCCCGTGCGGATTCGGCGACTGCTCGGCGTGCGCGATCCCGGCCCCCGCCGTCATCAGGCCCAACTCGCCGGGGCGGATCACCACGTCACTGCCGAGGCTGTCGCGGTGGTGCACCTCCCCGTCCAGCAGCCAGCTCACCGTCTGCAAGCCGATGTGCGGATGCGGCGGCACCTGCATCCCGGGGCGTGCTGCGATCTCGTCGGGACCGTAGTGATCGACGAAGCACCACGCACCCACCATCCGCCGCCCCAGGCTGGGCAGCAGCCGTCGGACCTCGGTGCCCGGTCCCAGCGAGACGGCGCGGGCCGGCAACAGCTGGCGGACCGGACCCGCCGACGCGTCGCCGCTGCAGAACTCGACCGGGACATCCGTCGCGACGTTGCTCATGCAACAAGTGTGCCCGCTCCTGGATGGCGGGTGGTGGAGGGCTGGGCTTCTGGTTGGAGGGTCATGGGGGGTTGCGGCTGGTGGCTGGCCGACGGGGCTGGGTCCTGGCCGCCGCCGGAGCGCCTCATGGAACCTTGTGGCTGTCCCCAGCCCGCCGTCATGCGCCACAGGGAACCATGTGGCTGCCCCGAGAGCCGGCAGTAGAGCTCCACAGATCCTCACGGTCGCGACCTCCCCGCCGGTCCGGGCGCCGGATCGTCGCGCGAAGCCGACAGCAGCATCCGCTTCGCACAGCGAGAGGCCGGGCAACGCCGGCACCCGATCTCCACCCCCACCTCCACCCGCGGGAGGTCCTCCTCCACCCCGTCCCGTTCCTAGCGTCGACGGCATGCAGACACTGATGTTGTTCCTGATGTACCGGGTGCTGATCATCGCCGCCGTGGTCGCCGGCGTCGCCATCCTCGCCACCGTGGTGATCCTGCTCGCCCGGCGCGCCGGACGGCTGGACGACGCCAAGCGGATGGCGGGGCCGCTGGCCCGCACCCTCGGTGACCGGGGCGGCATGTGGGGCACGGTCGGGCGGACCGCGTCGCGCTACCTCGACGGGGAGCGCTGATCATGGTCCTCGCCATGGACGGAGCCGACATCCTCCAGGAGCTGCTGTTCGGCCGCCTGATCGTCATCGGCGCGGTGTTCCTCGGACTGTTGCTGCTGGTGGTGGTGCTGGCGACGATCCTGCGCAGGCCCCGCCGGTGATCGAACCTGCAAGACTGGAGCCATGACCGACGGCGTGCTGACCCGGGTGGGGGCGGCCCTGCGCGCGGGCGGGCCCGAGTCCGGATGGCTCGGCCGTCTGGTGGGCACCGCCGTGATCGCGGGCATGCTCATCGCCGCGGAGGTCCCGGCCGCCTGGATCTGGTTCGCCTACGCGCTGGCCGTGGCGTGCTGGCTGTTCTTCCTGGCCACCGACCGCCGGTGGCGTGTGGCACCGCTGGTGGCGCTGGCCGTCGCGGCCCTCTCGGCCGCATCGACGGTGGTGGCGGGCGACACCACCGGCACCGTGATCCTCTTCGTCGTGCTGGCGATGTTCGTCGCGCACACCCGCACTCCACCGCTGGTGTCGGGCGGGCTCGCCGTCGCCATCATGGGGCTGCTGTCCTGGCAGTGGCTGCACGCGGGCAAGCCCTTCGCGTCGCTGCTCATCCTGATCGGCGTCGCCGCCTTCGTCACGATGTCGGCGCTGTACCGCCGCCAGTACCACCTGAGCGTCATGGAGACCGCCGCGTTGCTGGAACAGACCCGTCGGGCGCAGGCCGAGCAGGCCAGGGCCGCCGCGCTCGACGAGCGCACGCGCATCGCTCGCGAGCTCCACGACGTACTGGCCCACTCGCTCGGCGCGCTCGGCGTCCAGCTGGAGGTGGCCGAGGCGCTCCTCGAACAGGGCGACGCCACCGGCGCGCTCGCCCGGGTGCAACGCTCGCGCCGGCTCGCCGCAGAGGGCCTCGACGAGGCCCATGCGGCGGTCACGGCGCTGCGCTCCGACGCCCTTCCGCTGCCCGCCGCCCTCGCCGAGCTGGCCGAGCGCCACCGCCGCGACCACCTCGGCCCTGTCCCGGACATCGCCGTGCAAGGCCCCACGCGGCCGGTACCCGCCGCGGTCGGCGTCTCGCTGACCGGCACCGCTCGCGAGGCACTGACCAACGCCGCCCGCCATGCCCCCGGCGCCCCCGTCCAGGTGGTGCTGGAGTTCGCGCCCGGCGCCGTCCGGCTGACGGTGCACAACGACTCCCCTCTCCGGCCACCGCAGGAGCGGTCGGGACCACCCGGCAACGGGCTCACCGGCATGCGGGAACGGCTCGCGCTCGTGGGTGGGCAGCTGCGCGCCGGGCAGGACGGTGACGGCTGGACCGTCGTTGCGGAAGTACCGTCGTGAGCGGCGTGCGGGTGCTCGTCGTCGACGACCAGCTGATAGTCCGCGACGGGCTCGTCGCGCTGCTGGAGATGACCGACGGGATCGACGTGGTCGGGTCCGCTGCCGACGGCCAGCAGGCCGTGGACCTGCTCGGCGACACCCCGTGCGACGTCGTGCTGATGGACCTGCGGATGCCGGGGCTCGACGGAGTGGGCGCCACCACGCGCATCACCCGGGACCATCCGGACGTGGCGGTGCTCGTGCTCACCACCTACGCCGACGACGCGTCGATCACCACCGCGCTCGCCGCCGGCGCCCGCGGCTACCTCACGAAGAACGCGGGGCGCAGCGAGATCGCCGCAGCGATCCGTTCGGCAGCGGCCGGCCATTCGACGTTCGACGCCGACGTGTCCCGGCGGCTGGTCGCGGCACTCGTCGACGGTGGGGGCGGCTCCCCCGCATCCGATCCCGAGGCGGCCGGGCTCACCGGCCGGGAGCGCGAGGTGATCACGCTCATCGCCCGCGGCCTGTCCAACGCCGAGATCGCCACCGCGTTGTTCGTCGAGCAGACCACGGTCAAGACGCACATCAACAACGCCTTCGCCAAGATCGGCGTCGAGAACCGCGCCGACGCCGTCCGCTATGCGTTCCGGGTCGGACTCGCTCAGCCCTGAGCCCTCACGCTGCGACGGTGGCCGGCCGCAACTGCGGTAGCCGACCGCTGAGCGCGAGCACCACCACCAGCGCCACGATCTGCGCGACCGTGCTGACCGTCTGGATGACGGCGTCGACCGGCGGGAAGTGCTCGAGGTGCCCCGCGTGGAAGATCGTGTGCGGTAGCAGCACGACCAGCCCGGCCAGTCCCGCCACGCGGACGGTCCAGCGGTCGGCGCGCACCGCGCCCGCGACGAGCAGGATCGCCAGCCCGAGGCTCAGCCCGCCGACGTCGCCGACCAGGTGCTCGTTGAAGGGCGGCAGCAGCGAGACGAAGGGGTGGCCGGGCAGCGGGAAGGCGTCGTAGAACCCGCGCGGCCAGAACAGCGCCCACACCCCGACCAGCGACTCGATAGCGCCGAGCAGGCCCAGCAGGACCCGGATCGTGGTCCTCATGCGTGCTGTCTCGTCGTGGCGAGGAAGTCCTCGAAGGTGATCCGACCCTCGGCGTGGGCGGGCGTGAGGTTGCCGCCCGCGCGTAGCCCGCGGCCGATCCCGCCGGGCACCCGCACCGGCAGCAGCGGGCGGCGCTTGCCCCGGGCAGCGAGCCAGACGCTGGCGAGGTCGCGCATCGGACGGACCGCGGGCCCGCCCAGATCGGGTGCGTGGCCTGCGGGCGCCGCTGTGGCCAGCTCGACGAGCCGGGCGGCGACGTCCTGCACGTCGACGGGCTGGAAGCTCGCGCCCGACAGCACCGGCAGCACCGGGAGCTTCGCGCCGTACCGGAAGACCGTGTCGAGCAGGTCGTGGAACTGCGTGGCGCGCTGGATCGTCCACGGCAGCCCCGAGCCGGCCGCGATCTCCTCGGCGGCCAGCTTCTCCTTGTAGTAGCCCATCGGGACCTGGTCGATCCCGACGATCGAGACGTAGACGAGGTGCGGCCGCGTGCCCGCCCGGACCGCGGCGTCGACCAGCCGTTGCGTGGCGGCCACATCGTGGCCGGCCCGGGTGGCCGCGTGCACGATCACGCCAGCGTCGCGGACCGCGGCGTCGAGCCCCGCGCCGGTGTCGAGGTCACCCACGACCCGGCCGGGCCCTTCCCGGCGACTCAGCACCCGCACGGGCGTACCGGCCGCGGCCAGCCGCTCCACCAGCACCCTGCCGAGGGTGCCGGTCCCGCCGGTCACCAGTGTGTCCATGTCGTCCTCCTCCACGGCCCGCAGCGGGCCGTCACCAGGGAGGACCGCGCAGCCGCCGCGAGCGTGACAGCTAGGAGTGTGACGTCGCTCGCACCCCACCCGGAGGGGTGGTGCGCGCCGCGAGGTAACCGAGCTTCTCGGGGTTGACGACGAACCGGACCGTCGCCACCCGCTCATCGACGACCTCGATGCTCGTGACTGCGATGAGCTGTGCCCCGATCCAGGCGAGCACCGCAGGCGCCCCGTTGACGTCGGCGACGGTGACGACGAGACCCTCGGTGCGGCGCAGGCGCAGGACACCGGCGACGAAGCGCGCGACCTCCTCCCGGCCGTGCACCGGGCGGCGCGCGGCGCTGACCTTGCCGCCCCCGTCGCTCCACGCCGTGACGTCGGCGGCGAGCATCGACTCCAGCGCCGGGAGGTCACCGTCGTTGGCGGCCGTGAGGAACCGCTCGACGAGCTGCAGCCACGTCGCGCGGTCCGGCGGTGGCTGCGCGGTGGTGTGCCCGTCGATGTGCTGCCGGGCGCGGCGGTAGAGCTGGCGGCAGTGCGCCTCGTCGAGGTCGAGCACGCCGGCGATGTCGCGGTGGCCGTACCCGAACGCCTCGCGCAGCACGTACACAGCACGCTCGGCCGGGGTGAGCCGCTCCAGCGTGACCAGGAGCGCGAGCGACACCGACTCCCGTTGCTCCGCCGTGTCGAGCGGCCCCAGCTCCTGGGCGTCGGTGGGGACCGGCTCGGGCAGCCACGGCCCGGGATAGGACTCACGACGTGCCCGGGCCGACGTCAGCCGCGTCAGGCACAGCCGGGTGACGACGGTGGCGAGCCACGCCGGTACCGACTCGATCACGGCGCGGTCGGCGCCCGACCAGCGCAACCAGGCGTCCTGCAGCACGTCCTCGGCGTCGTGGGCGGACCCGAGCATGCGATAGGCGAGCCCGAACAGCCGTGGCCGCTGCGGCTCGAAATCGGCGACGGTCGTCACCGCACACACCTTAGGAGCACCGCACACACCTTCTGTGGTGTGTGCGGTGCCCCGGAGGTGGGTGTCAGCTGCAGCCGCTGGTGGAGCCGCAGCCCTCGCACAGGTAGCAGCTGCCCGCGGGACGCATCTTCGTGCCGCACGTCATGCACAGCGGCGCATCGGCGGCCTTGCCCATGCGCAGCTCCAGCAGTTCGGTGGAGCTGCCGACCTCGGCGGGCGCTCGGCTCACCCCGGCCGGGTGCACCGGCGCGGCCTCGACACCCGAGCTGAGCCCCGCCACGTCGACCACCGGGTCGCCGCCGTAGTTCTGCTCGACCTGCGCGGTGCGCTCGTCGGCCGAGAAGATGCCCAGCTGCGCGCGCTTCTCCGCGGGCAGGTGGTCGAGGGCGAGGCGGCGGAACAGGTAGTCGAGCACGCTCGTGGCGATGCGGACGTCGGGGTCGTCGGTCATGCCGGCCGGCTCGAAGCGCAGGTTGGAGAACTTCGAGACGTAGAACTCCAGCGGGATGCCGTACTGCAGGCCAACGGAGATCGACATCGAGAACGCGTCCATGACACCCGACAGCGTGGAGCCCTGCTTGCCCAGCTTCACGAAGATCTCGCCGAGGCCGTCGTCGGGGTAGGAACCGGCGGTGAGGTAGCCCTCGGCGCCGCCGACGGTGAACGAGATCGTCTCGCTCGGCCGCTTCTTGGGCAGCCGCCTGCGCACCGGGCGGGCCTCGACGACCGTGACCTGCTGCTCACCACCACCGGACGACTTCGCCGACTTGCCCGCCGACAGCGGCTGGCCGACCTTGCAGTTGTCGCGGTAGATGGCCAATGCCTTGAGCCCGAGCCGCCAGCCCTCGAGGTAGATCTTCTCGACGTCCTCGACGGTGGCCGTCTCCGGCATGTTGACCGTCTTGGAGATGGCCCCGGACAGGAACGGTTGCACCGCCGCCATCATGCGCACGTGGCCCATGGCGGCGATCACCCGCTCGCCCATGGCGCAGTCGAACACCTCGTAGTGCTCCGGACGCATGCCGGGGGCGTCGACGACGTGACCGTGCTCGGCCACGTGCTCGACGATCGCCTCGACCTGCTCCTGCGAATAGCCGAGCCGGGTGAGTGCCCGCGGAACCGTCTGGTTGACGATCTGCATCGAACCGCCGCCGACGAGCTTCTTGAACTTGACGAGTGCGAGATCCGGTTCGATTCCGGTGGTGTCGCAGTCCATCATCAGCCCGATGGTGTTGTGGCTGATGAATCCGGCGGCGACGTACGTGACGTTGTCCGGGACCGAGAGGTCGAACGTGGGCTGAACGCCGCCGAACACGTTCTCGGCAACCCTTTCGAACGCATAGCCGAGCGCAAACCTGAGCCGGCGGTCGAGGGTCTCCTCGAAAATTCGCAGTGCCGTCGTACGCGACACCCCGCCATTCTTTCGCAGGGAGTTCACCACGACATTGCGACGATCGTGACCGATCGGAATCAGCTCGTCCCAGACCTGCCGGGGAAGATGGATTCGATCGCGATTGCCGCCCTGTGCGGGCTCGAGTTCCGGTATGAGCCCATTCTTGCGGCTGCCGATGAATCCGACGAACTCATCGAAGCCGAGCGAGTGGTCGAGGTTGCGGAGGCGGACCTGGAAGATCGGTCCGCCGAACCCGCTGACCGTCTCCCTGGTGGTGGTGGGCAGCCGCAGGGCCAGCAGGAGGGTGCGGATCTCGGCGGCGAACGATGCGGAAGCGGTCGACACCGAGGGCACCCCCTCGAGAACGGTGCCGGCTGCCTCGAAGAGCCCCCGCAGGAACGCGGCGTAGACCTCGGCGTCGTTGGTTTCGAGTACCGCGGCGGGCACGTGCGGTGTCCACCCGTTGCCCTCGGGTTCCGGGTTGGGGCGCCGCCTCGCGAATCCCGCGGCCTCCCACCACCTGCCCAGCCGGACCGAGTGGAGTGCGACCTCCTGGTAGCCCTCGGCCTGCGTGACCGTGGCTTCGAGGCCGAACAGCTGCTTGCCGAGGATGCGGAGACGTTCGGTGACATCGAGGTCATCGTCGGTCACGCAGAACCGCAGGCCCTTGGCGTGCAGACTGCCGTCGCCCATGAAGTAGCCGACGAGCTCGGCCAGGTCGGCATCGACCGCGTCAGGGACGACCAACCGGGTGTCGGACGTGTAGTAGGCCTGGTCGAGCACCGGGAGCGGCACGGTGCGCAGCCCGCCGACGAACGAACCCATCTGCAGGGGTACGACATCGCCGGGAGCGACGTCGGCCAGCCGCCGCCACACCCACTCCCCAGTGAATGCGTCCACGACCTTGACGCGGTGCGTGAACGTGCCCTGGATCGTGTAGCCGCCTTCCGTCACGATCCGCCGGGTCGGTTCCTCGCCGTTCACAAAGAACTGCGTGGCCTGCTTCGGACCCTCATCCGTCGACACCGCCATGTCGAGCTGCTGCCAGCGGTCGCCGTAGGCGTCGCCGATCTCACCCAACCGGGCCAGCCCCCGGTCGGTGGCGACCAGAGTGTCGCCGGTGAGGCAACCGGTGGGCGCGAGCACCGAAGCCTGCGAATTGCGCCACCCGTTCTTCGCGCCGATGGCGAGGTTGTCACGCCAGGCCGCGGTGGCCAGTTTGTGGATGGCCGTGCTCGCCGGCAATGTGCGGACGTCGTCATTCGCTGCGGCGTGCTTGCGCATCACCCGCTGGTGCGACTCCGCGTTGCGCGCGTAGCCCTCGTAGGGCCCCACGACACCGGCCAACTCGGCCGAGCGCTTGTAGGACGCGCCCGTCATCAACGAGGTGATGGACGCCGCGACCGCGCGGCCCCCTTCGGAGTCGTAGGCGTGCCCGGTGGCCATCAGCAGCGCGCCGAGGTTGGCGTAGCCGATGCCCAGCTGGCGGAACTTGCGGGTGGTGTCCCCGATCGGCTCCGTGGGGAAGTCGGCGAAGCTGATGGAGATGTCCATCGCTGTGATGACGAGCTCCACAGAACGTTGAAAACGGGCCGCGTCGAACTGCCCGGAATCGTCCAGGAAGGTGAGCAGGTTCAGCGACGCGAGATTGCAGCTCGAATTATCCAAATGCATGTATTCACTGCACGGATTGGATGCGCTGATGCGTCCGGACTCCGGGCAGGTGTGCCAGTCGTTGATCGTGCCGTCGTACTGGATCCCCGGGTCGGCACACGCCCAGGCAGCCTGGGCGATGGTGCGGAACAGCTTCTTCGCACCGACCTTCTCGATGACCTCACCGGTCATCCGGGCGCGCAGCCCGAAATCGGTGTCGGCCTCGACGGCTTGCATGAACTCGTCGGTGACGCGCACCGAGTTGTTGGCGTTCTGGTACTGCACCGACGTGATGTCGGAACCGCCGAGGTCCATGTCGAACCCGGCATCGCGCAGCACCCGGATCTTGGCCTCTTCCCGGGCCTTGGTCTCGACGAACTCCTCGATGTCGGGGTGGTCGACGTCGAGCACCACCATCTTCGCCGCGCGGCGGGTGGCACCGCCGGACTTGATGGTGCCCGCGCTGGCGTCGGCGCCGCGCATGAACGACACCGGCCCCGAGGCGGTGCCGCCGGAGGAGAGCAGCTCCTTGGACGAGCGGATGCGGCTCAGGTTCAAACCGGCGCCGGAGCCGCCCTTGAAGATCAGGCCCTCCTCGCGGTACCAGTTGAGGATCGACTCCATCGTGTCGTCGACGGCCAGGATGAAGCAGTTGTGCACACGTAGACCGCCGGCAAGGAACTCACCCGACTCGGTCTGGATGTCGTAGACCGCACGCTCGCCGAGCCGCTCGATACGGTCGATCTGAAGGCTCTTGACGGCGCGAGCCGGCCGACCGGCCAGGTCGAACGATGCCTCCAGCTGGGCCGCCTTGGCCGGGTCGATGAAACCGATCTCGTCGGCGAACATCCGCCGATCCCCGGCGTCCTGGATGCGGATGCCCCAGATGTCGTGCCGATCGGGGCGCGGGTCCACCTTGTGACCGACGCGGGCGAAGATCCCGAATCGTCCCAGCAGCGCCTGCACGCCACGGATCAGCTGCTCGCCGATCATGTCCATGCCGACGAGAGTGGAGCGTTCCCGGCGGGATACGTAGCCCTCCGCCTGGAAGAGGCTCCGCAGGTAGCAGGCAACGACCGGCAGGGGTGCGGTGAACAAGTGCGGGGGCACGACCATCTCGGTGCCGCGAGCGAGCAGGCCCCAGCGCTCGACGAAATCCGACAGTGCGGCGCCGTACAGGCGAGTTCGCCGACAGTCGAGGCTCTCGTCCTGTGTGACGACGCAACGCTGATGCCGATGCACGTCCGGGAAAACCGCGTCCAGCGTGACCGTGACCCAGTCGAGCTCCGCGGGCGTGACGGTCATCGCCTCGATCGTGAGCGATCGGTTCGTCCCGGTGTCGTACTTGCCGACGAATCCGTCGGATTGGAGCCATCCCGCGAGCCCGGCCTCCGCGAGCTGCGCGACCTCGATCACGGATTCTCCGAACGAATGCGTTCGGTGCCATTCGACGGAGTCACCGGGCTGCAACGTGCCGGCCTCGACCCACCGGCCCGAGCCGCTGCCCGTGCTCTTCCAGACGACGTGGTCGGGCGTGACGTCGAGCGTGTGCCCCGATTTCGTGTGCAGCCTGAGCACCTCGCGAACGCCATTGGCCTTTGTCGCGACGACGCTCGTGAGCCCGTGCGCATCGAACACCTTGGTGCCGACGGCGTCGGTGTCGACCAACTCGCCGATGGGCCGCAACCCGGCCGGAGTGCTGACCAGCGACTCATAGGGAAGGCAGGCGCTGACCTGCTGCGGGGACTGGGTTCCGACGTTGAACCACACCGGGGAGTTGAAGCTGAAGACCTGGTGCAGCAGCATCCAGGTGAGCTCGTGGGCGAACACCTCGGCGTCGGCGTCGGTGGCGAAGTAGCCGTGCTCGACCCCCGCGCGGTGGTAGACGGTGACCACCCGGTCGATCAGCGCACGCAGGCTCGACTCGCGCGTGGCAGACCCGACGGCGCCGCGGAAGTACTTGCTCGTGACGATGTTGGTGGCGTTGATCGACCAGAAGTCGGGGAACTCGACGCCGCGCTGCTCGAAGTTGACCGTGCCGTCACGCCAGTTGGTCATGATGACGTCGCGGCGCTCCCACGTGACCTCGTCGTAGGGGTGCACACCGGCGGTGGTGTGGATCCGCTCGACGGTGAGGCCGGGGACACGTGCCGGCTTGGCAGCCGGCTTCTTCCCGCGCCCCGATGTGGTTTCGGCGGTGTCGGCCATGCTGTTCCTCTCCTCCGGTACCGGCGAGCGGTCGGCAGCGGGTTCGGTCGGCGGATTCAGTCGGCGGGAGTACCGGCTTCGGCGGGACCTCGCAGGTCGGCGATCTCCTTCTCGAAGTCCTCTATCGAGGAGAACGAGCGATAGACGCTCGCGAAGCGCAGGTACGCGACCTCGTCGAGCTCACGCAGCGGGCCGAGGATCGCGAGACCGACCTCATGGCTCGGGATCTCGGCCGTGCCGCCGGCGCGGACGGCCTCCTCGACGCGGGCGGCCAGCAATGCCAGCGCGTCCTCGTCGACGGGGCGGCCCTGGCAGGCGCGACGAACACCCTTGACGACCTTGTCGCGGCTGAACGGCTCGGTGACGCCGCTGCGCTTGACGACTGCGAGCACGGCCTCCTCGACCGTGGTGAACCGTCGCCCACAGGCGACGCAGGAGCGCCTGCGGCGGGTGGCCTGGCCGTCGTCGACCTCGCGCGAGTCGATGACACGGCAGTCCGAGTGGCGGCAGAACGGGCAGCGCATCGGCTCGGATCCCCTCCGGAAGCGGGCGAGGGCAGGTGCGCAGTGCCCACCTCGAGCACGACCCCACCTGTTGACGAACAACACCAGTGTAGCCACAACATGTAGGGGCCGAGGAACCACGTGGCCCGATCGGCGCGTCGCTGTACCCGATCGGGCGCGGCGCACGCACAGCGTCAGCCGCCGGCACCTCGAGCACCTGGCCGGGGTGCAGTTCGACCGACCCGAGCGAGTTGGCGGTGACGATGTGCTCGGCGACGGCTGCGAGCGCCGGGCCCTGCGCACCCGGAGCGACCCGGACGGCGAGATCCCACACCGTGCCCGGGGTGCGGACCGTGACCCGCAGCGACTCCCCGGCGGCCGCGGCCGGTGCGTCGACGACCGAGAATGCCGCCGGCGCGGTGTCGACCCCGCCGCGTACCTGCGCGGTGGCGCCGGCGAGGAGCCCGAGCCCCACGACAACGGCCGCCGTGACCAGGCCGACCGCGACGCCCGCGACGATGCGGCGCACCCGCACCACCGCGCGCGATGGTGCGGTGGCGGCGCGTGCGAGCACGCGCTGACGCAGCGGGCGGGCCGGAGCGGCGCACGCCGGCTGGACAACGCGGAGCGGGCGCTCCAGCTGCGGGGGGCGAACCGCGACCGCGACCGCCTCCGGACGGACCGGGCGGGGACGGCTGGACCGGCGCGCACCCGCACGCTCGAGGCCGCGGCCGCCCGCACCTCCGGGACCACCCGCCGGTCCGGCGGAGCGGCGGGCGCCGACACGCGCGCGCACCACGCCGAAATCCGGGGTGCAGAGTTGCCCTTCCGCCACACCGCTCGCCTTCATCTGCTCGCGCATCCCGCCGCTCCGATTCTCCGAGGTCCGCCTGTTCGACTCAAACAGGCGTTCGAACGAACGTCTGTGCGATGTCTACCATCGAGCACCGACAGAATCGAGAAATGGACGCGTGTCGTTCGAACATGTGTTTGGCGAACGACCGGATCGGGGCTACCGTTCGTCGCGACGGCGGTGGCCCGCCCGATCGAGGAGCCCCTGCATCGCGTGCCGGCAACGGCAGCGGCGACGCCTGCTCGACCGGATCGGGCCGATCGCACCGAGCAGTACCCCGAGGAGGAACGACGACATGGCACGGGACGAGCCCGGCACCGGGGCCGACGCTGCGGGCGCGGTGACGGCGGTGAAGGTCAGCACGTTTCCCGATCCCCCCACCGAGCCTGAGCGGCTGACCCCTCGCCAGCGCAAGGTGCTGGAGGTCATCCGCGACTGGGTCGAGCGCTTCGGCTACCCGCCGAGCGTCCGAGAGATCGGCGATGCGGTCGGTCTCACGTCCACATCGTCGGTGCACCACCAGCTCCGCACCCTGGAGAAGAAGGGGTACCTGCGCCGCGACCCCAACCGCACCCGCGCTGTCGACGTGCGGGGTCCCGACGAACTGGCGGGGTCCGACGACACCGATGCCACCGGCTCGGCAGAGGCGCGCCCGGCTCCCGCGTACGTGCCCCTGCTGGGCAACATCGCCGCCGGTGGCCCGATCCTTGCCGAGCAGGCGGTGGAGAGCATCTTCCCGCTCCCCCGCGAGATCGTCGGCGAGGGCACGCTGTTCCTGCTCAACGTGCGGGGCGATTCGATGATCGAGGCTGCCATCACCGATGGCGACTGGGTCGTGGTGCGCCAGCAGCCGGTGGCGGAGAACGGCGAGATCGTCGCCGCGATGATCGATGGCGAGGCCACCGTCAAGACGTTCAAGCGCCGCGACGGGCACAACTGGCTGATGCCCGCCAACCCCGCCTACGAGCCCATCCCCGGTGATGACGCCACGGTCCTGGGTCGCGTGGTGGCGGTGCTGCGGCGCCTCTGACCGGGCGGTGAGCGCTCAGCGCCGCCTGCGCACGCTCATGGCCACGCCGGTGGCCATGAGCACGACGACGAGAGCGGCGCCGCCGACCACACCCGGAACCCACTCGGGCGTGGTGGCGGCCTCCGGAGCGCTCGGGGATCCCGTTGCGGCGGGTGCCGCGTGCCGGCGGGCCGCCGGCACGAGCCCGGACGCACCGGTCACCGCACGGATCTGACCGGACACCCCGCCACGGGTCTCCGAACCGGAGAGCAGCGTGCCGTCGGACGTGAAGGCGATCGCCTCGCCCTGCGGCTCGTCGGGCAGTGGCACCTGCACGGGCTCGCCGGTCAGCGCGGCCACCGGATCGCCATCTGGAGCGGGGAAGAGCCACGCGTCGGTGTAGGTGCGCACCGCCACCACCGAGCCGTCCGCCGTCGACGCGGCGCCCGTGACCAGGCGCGAGCCGAACCCGCCCACCGGTCCACCCACCGTCTGCGACGAGGGCGGTGCCAGCGCGCCGACGCGCACCAGCGGTGTCGGACCGGACCCTTCCGGTGGAGCCGCGGTACGGTAGATCCCGATCGACACGCCGAAGTCCTTGACGATCACCACCGGCCTGCCCTGGCGGTCGACGAGCAGCGCCTCGGCGTCGTGAGGACCGTCCGGGTAGCTCAGGCGGTGCAGCTGCGCGGCCCCGGTCGCGGGCATCACGACCACGGCGACGGTGTCACGCTTGCGGTCGTTGTCGCCGGTGTCCGACACCCACAGCGCCCCGTCCGGCCCGATGGCGAGGTCCTCCGGGTCGTAGGGGTCCAGCGGCGCCGTCCGCGTCTGGACGATCGAGCACTCCGGTCCGGAGACATCGAGCCGGTACACCGTGACCCGGCTGCCGCCGTCGGCCATCGCCCAGATCGCGTCGCCGTCGACGACCAGGCCCGAGAGCTCCTCGAGCCGGGGATCGTCGACGGTGCAGCGCGCCGGCGGAACGGGCGCCGGTGGATCGGGAGTCGGCGCTGGCGTCAGCCCGGCGGTCACCGCCAGCGCGAGCACGCCCGCCACGAGCACGGGGATCACTGCCCCCTGGCCGAAGGCCCCCTGGATCAGTGGGACGTGCCGTTCGTGCCGGCCAGCGCGTAGGGCAGCACGGCGGTGGCCAGCTCCGGGCCGACGCGAGCGTGCAGCCGGGTGCCGTCGGGGGTGTGCTCCTCGGCGAGGACGTCACCCTCGGAGTGGATGCGCGCCACCAGCGAGCCGTCGGCGTAGGGCACGAGCAGCTCGACGTCGACGTCGAGCTGCGGGAGCAGCTCGGCGATCCGCGTGCGCAACCGCTCGACACCATCGCCGCGCTGGGCGGAGATGAACACGGCATCGGGCAGCAGGTGGCGCAGCCTGGCCAGTGCCAGGTCGCCCGCCGCGTCGGTCTTGTTGACGACGAGCAGCTCGCGCGGCATCTTGCCGTGGCGCTCCTCGCCGATCTCGACCAGCACCGTGCGCACCGCCTTGATCTGATCCTCCGGCAGGGAGTCGGAGGCGTCGACGACGTGCACCAGCAGGTCGGCGTCGGCCGTCTCCTCCAGCGTGGAGCGGAACGCCTCCACGAGCTGGTGGGGCAGGTGGCGCACGAACCCGACGGTGTCGGTGAGCGTGTAGGTGCGGCCGTCGGCGGTGGTGGTCTTGCGCGTGGTGGGGTCGAGGGTGGCGAACAGCGCGTCCTCGACGAGCACTCCCGCTCCGGTGAGCGCGTTGAGCAGGCTCGACTTGCCGGCGTTGGTGTAGCCGACGATGGCGACCGACGGCACCTCGTTGCGGCGACGCGAACCGCGCTGCGTCTCCCGCACCTGCTTCATCGCGGTGATCTCGCGACGCAGCTTGGACATGCGGGTGCGGATGCGGCGGCGGTCCAGCTCGATCTTCGTCTCACCGGGGCCACGGCCACCGATGCCGACGCCGCCCGCGGCGCGGCCGCCGACCTGGCGCGAGAGCGCCTCACCCCAGCCGCGCAGGCGCGGGAGGAGGTAGGACAGCTGCGCCAGCTCGACCTGGGCCTTGCCGTCGCGCGACTGCGCGTGCTGGGCGAAGATGTCGAGGATCAGCGCGGTGCGGTCGATGACCTTGACCTTGAGCTTCTCCTCGAGCTGGCGCAGCTGGCCGGGTGAGAGCTCGCCGTCGCAGATCACGGTGTCGGCGCCGGTGGACTGCACGACGTCGCGCAGCTCGTCGACCTTGCCGGAGCCGATGAAGGTGGCGGGGTCGGGGCGCGGACGGCGCTGCATCAGGCCGTCGAGAACCTCGGAGCCGGCCGTTTCGGCGAGGCGGGCGAGCTCGGTCATCGAGGCCTTCGCCTGCTCGGCGGTGCCCTCGGTCCACACCCCGACGAGTACGACGCGCTCGAGGCGCAACTGCCGGTACTCGACCTCGGTGATGTCGGTGAGCTCGGTGGAGAGGCCGACGATGCGCCGCAGCGACGAGCGCTCCTCGAGCTCGAAGTCACCGCGCGTGGGCGCGGCGTCGGCGGCAGCGCGGCGCGGGTCGGGGCCGGAGGTGGACGGGAAAGGTTCAGTCATCGTGGTGTTCATGCTCCCACGTCAACGCTGAGCTGTCCGGTTTGTTTCCCCGCCTGTCGGTCAGGAGGGCGCGCCGCCGTGTTCCTAGGCCGCGTCCCACCAGGCTCGGGAGAGCTCCCCGTGCGCCACGAGGACGGCGGGGCCGTGCAGCCAGGTGGTGGTCTCGTCGACCGTCACGCGCAACCGGCCGCCCGGCACCTGCACCCCGACGGTGCCGGTGGCGCGACCGGCCTGGCGCAGCGCCGCCACCACCGCGGCCACGGTGCCGGTGCCGCACGACCGCGTCTCGCCGACGCCCCGCTCGTGCACGCGCATCGTGGTCTCGGTGCCGTCGCCGAGCGGGGCGATGAACTCGACGTTGACCCCGTGCGGGAACAGCGCCGGGTCGTGGCCGGGCGGGCGCGTCAGGTCCAACCCGCTGATCGCGACGTCGGTGACGCACGCCAGGTGCGGGTTGCCGACGTCGACGGCGATGCCGGGGAACGCGCTGCCGTCGATGCTCGCGGTGCTGCTCTCGCCGACGCGCGCGGGGCCCATGTCCACCGACACCTCGCCACCGGCGGCGTCGCCACCGGCGAACCGGATGCCCTTGACCCCGGCGCGCGTGCCGATCGCGAGCTCGCCGCCCGCGTGCAGCCCGGCGTGGGCGAGGTAGCGGCCGAAGACGCGCACGCCGTTGCCGCACATCTCGGCGATGCTGCCGTCGGCGTTGCGGTAGTCCATGAACCACTCGATGCCCGGCTCCGGAGCGGGCCCGGCGCCCAGCGCAGCCCAGCGCACCACGCGCAGCACGCCGTCGGCGCCGAGACCACGGCGCCGATCGCACAGCGCGGCGACCCGGGAGGGCGTCAGGTCGAGCACGCCGTCGGGGTCGGGGAGCACGACGAAGTCGTTCTCGGTGCCATGGCCCTTGCTGAACTGCACGTCACGAGCGTACGTGGTGGTCGATCACGGCCCGGGCGCGGCCGAGCAGGTCGGGCTCGGAAGCGTCGAGCCAGTGGATGCGCTTGTCGCGGCGGTGCCAGGACCGCTGCCGGCGCACGAACCGCCGGGTGGCCAGCACCGTGTCGACCGCGGTCCGGTCCAGGTCGCCGTCACCGTCGAGTGCCGCCACGACCTGCTGGTAGCCCAGTGCCCGCGCCGCGGTGACCCCGGTGCGCAGCCCGCGCTCCAGCAGCCCGCGGGTCTCGTCGACGAGCCCGGCCGCGAACATGCGGGCCACGCGACGGGCGATGCGCACGTCCAGGTCGGCGTTGGGCCGCTCGACGCCGATCAGCACGGCGTCGTAGCGCGGCGCGACGGCCTCCGGGAGGCGGGCCGGGTAGGGCCGCCCGGTCAGCGCGATCACCTCCAGCGCGCGGACGATCCGCCGCCCGTTGCTGGGCAGCATCACCTGCGCGGCGGCGGGGTCGACGGCGGCGAGCCGCGCGTGCAGGGCCCCGGAGCCGGCGGCCGCGAGCTCGGCCTCCAGCTCGGCCCGCAGCGCGGGGTCGGTGCCGGGGAACTCCAGCTCGTCCACGACGGACTGCACGTACAGCCCCGAGCCGCCGACCAGCACCGGGGTGCGCCCGGCCGCCCGCACCGCCTCGATCGCGGCCCGGGCCGCGGACTGGTAGTGCGCCACCGACGCCGTCTCGGTGACGTCGAGCACGTCGAGCAGGTGGTGGGGCACGCCGCGCCGCTCCGAGACCCCCAGCTTGGCGGTACCCACGTCGAGCCCGCGGTAGAGCTGCATCGCGTCGGCGTTGATCACCTCGCCGTCCCGCTCCGCGGCCAGCGCGAGCCCGAGATCGGACTTGCCGGTGGCCGTCGGCCCGCAGACGACGATCAGCGGTTCGGGCACGGCGTCCACTCCGCCACGTGGTAGGCCACGCCGAACGGCAGCGACGAGTGCAGCAGCTCGCCCTGCCAGGCTCCCCCGTCGACACCGCACGTGGCAGCGGAGGCGAGCACCTGCCACGGCGCCCGTCCGGAGGCGAGCAGTGCCGACGCCAGCTCCGGGTCCAGTGCGGCGAGCCCCGCCGGGTCGGCGTCGCGCAGTGCCGCGGCCACCGCGACGTCGAACGGTCCGGCGCGCTCGTCGAGGTAGCCGGGCGCCTTCGCGGTGTGCGTGGCGGCGCCGTCGCCGACGACGAGCAGCCCGACCGGCTCCGGACGGGCGGCGCACTCGGCGGCCAGCGCGGCACCGAGCGCGGCGCAGTCGGCGGCAGCCGCGTCGGGCGCGACCAGCTCGCCCCGCAGCCGGGCGCCGGGCGCCACCTGCGCGGCCAGCCAGCCGGCGATCAGCAGCGGCAGCGGCAGGTCGCGGTCGACCGGCCCGTCCGCCGCCGTCCCGAGCCCGACCACGAGGTCGGCGCCGAAGCCGATGAAGCTGCCCCGAGTGCCTGGTCCGATCGTGGCGCGCCCACCGGCGTCGGCCCCGACCACGATCCACTCCGATGTCGCGGCGCGCAGCCGCGACACCGCATCGATACAGGCGGCACGCAGGTCGGCGGTCTCGGCCGTCGCACCCGTGGCCAGCTGGGGAACGAGCAGCGGCGGCTCGGGGACGACGACAACACGCGACAGCACGGTCACGAGGTTATCCGCGCGACGATTCCGCCCCCGCACAGGCGCGACTCGTCGCCCCGGAGGTGCCGCTGGCGAAGGAGTGCCCTTCAGGGGCGTTCCGATCCGGCCGCTGAGCTGTTTGAATCGCCGGGCGGCCTGATCTCCGATGATCGGAGGCCGCTGTGCACGGCCCCGCCTTCGGGCGGGGCGTCCATCGCTCGCGATGGACCGGACCGCAAGGAGGACACGGTGTCGGAGCAGACGACGGAGCAGCAGCGATCGGACTCGGGAACCAGCGGAGAGGCGGCCGCCGTGCCGCAGCCCCGCATCGACCAACCCGAATCGAGTGCGGCGCAGCAACCCTCACCCGCAGCACCCGCCGAGCAGCCCACCGGCGCCGCCGCCGATGTCGCTGGACAGGAGTCCTCCCCCACGTCCCCGGAAGCCGCAACCCCGGACAGCGCAGCCCCGGACGCACCCGCCGCGCCGGCCGGCCCCACCCCCGCGGTGCTGGGCGCTCGTTCGGCCCCAGCTGAGTCGGCTGCTACCGAGCCGATCGCCGCGCCGGGACCTGTCGACGAGCCGGCACCGGTCGACCTCGGTCCTGGCCCGCTCGCCGCCGGTGTCGCCGAGGGGGCCACGGCACCGCTGGTTCCCGCTCCCCCGGCGCCCGCTCCGGCACCGCCCCGGCCCGGTCCGCCGCGCCCGGTCCCGCCGCGGCCCGGTCCGCCCCGCGGGGCGAGGCCCGTTCCCCCGGCCGCGGCACCCGCGGCACCGGCAGCCGCTGCGGCTGTTCCCGCCCCGCTGCCGTCCCCGGTGCCGGCGGCGAGCACCGAACCGGGCCGGTGGGGTCGGATCGACGACGAGGGCGCCATCTACGTCCGGACGGCCGACGGCGAGCGTCAGATCGGTTCGTGGCAGGCCGGTGAGCCGGCAGAGGGCCTCGCCCACTTCGCCCGCCGCTTCGACGACATGCGAGCCGAAGCGGAACTGATCGCGGCCCGGCTGGCCGCGGGCGGCGGCGACCCGAAGCAGACCCTCACCGCGGCGAAGACGCTGCGTGACGGGCTCGCCGAGGCCACGGTGCTGGGCGATCTCCCCGGGCTGGCCGCCCGGCTCGACGACCTGATCGGGCAGTCCGAGGCCGGCGTCGAGGCGGCACGCGCCGCCCGCAACACCGAACGTGCGGCGTCGGTCGCGCGCAAGGAGGAGCTGGCGGCCGAGGCCGAGTCGCTGGCCGCCGAGGCCACGCAGTGGAAGCAGGCGGGCGACCGGTTCAAGACGATCCTTGACGAGTGGCGCGCCATCCGCGGCATCGACCGCAAGACCGACGAGCTGCTGTGGAAGCGCTTCTCGAAGGCCCGCGAGGCGTTCAACCGGCGTCGCGGGTCGCACTTCGCCGATCTCGACCGCCAGCGCGCCACGGCGAAGACCCGCAAGGAGGAGCTGGTCACGGAGGCGGAGTCGCTCACCGGCTCCGACGACTGGGGGCCCACCGCGGCCCGTTTCCGCGACCTCATGGCCGAGTGGAAGGCCGCCGGGCGGGCCCACAAGGACGCCGACGACGGGCTGTGGCAGCGCTTCCGCTCCGCGCAGGACGCCTTCTTCGCGCGGCGGGCGGGCACGTTCGCCGAGCGCGACGCGGAGTTCGAGGCCAACGGCGAGGCCAAGAAGGCACTTCTCGTCGAGGCGGAGCGGATCGACCTGAGCGACCCCAACGGTGCCCGCGCGGCCCTGCGCAGCATCCAGGAGCGCTGGGAGGAGATCGGCAAGGTCCCGCGCGACGACGTCCGGGCGCTGGAGGCGCGGCTGCGGGCCGTCGAGGAGAAGGTGCGCGAGTCCGCCGATCGCCAGTGGCAGCGCACCGATCCCGAGGCGGAGGCGCGAGTGGCGCAGTTCCGTGATCGGGTCGCCCAGTTCGAGGCGCAGGCCGCCAAGGCGCAGGCCGCCGGCGACAAGCGGCGCGCCGAGCAGGCCGCGGCGCAGGCCAACCAGTGGCGCGAGTGGCTGGAGACCGCCGAGCAGGCCGTTCACCAGCGCTGACCCGGTCACCCAGCGCAACCCCCCTCCGTCGAGAACGACGTTACAATGATCGAAAAGGCTTTTTGATCATCACAACGTCGTTCTCGACGGGCCGGGGAGTTACCGGCTGTAGCTAGCCGCGGCGGAAGGCGATGCGGGCCCAGCTCCCCGCCAGCACCAGGATGGCGAGCAGCGCGAGGATCATGCCGATGGCGGGGCCGCTGCCCCCGTCGAACACCCCGGTCTGGCGCGACCAGATCGCCCAGACCCCGTTGATCACGGAGATGCCGCAGCCCACGGCGCAGAGCCAGGCCAGTGCCCACCACCGCGTGGCGAGCGCCAGCGCCGAGACGACGAGCCCGAAACCGAGCGACGTGAAGGTGAACACGCGCGGCAGCAGGCCGAACCACTGCTCGCCGGTGAGGATCTGCCAGCCCTGCGCGGGACCCGTCCACGGCAGCAGCGCCATCGCGATCACCAGCACCAGCATGGCGATGCTGATGGTCATGGCGGTGGCGCCGGGATCGATCCGCCGCTCGACGCGGCGCTCGACACCGGTCAGTTCGCTGTTCAGCGCCCTCAGCTCCTCGGGGATCTCGGTCATGGGTTCACGCCGCATCCGGACGCGGCGACGGGCACCGGAGTGGGGGCACCGAAACCGGGCAGGCCCAGCCCGGTGGCGACGGGGGCGGGTGGGCGGCCGTGCGCATCGCCCGCCCGGGTGCGCCGGTGGCTGAGCACCGGCCCGTCCGACGTGAGGTGGTGCGGCGCGCCGTAGCCGACCGCGACCTCGACGACGTCGCCCGGCCGGATCTCCGCCTCGCCCGGCGCGAAGTGCACCAGCCGGCCGTCACGGGCCCGGCCCGACATGCGGCGGGTAGCGCCGTCCTTGCGCCCCTCCCCGGCGGCCACCAGCACCTCGACGACGCGGCCTTCGAGCGCCCGGTTCTGCTCCCAGGAGATGCGCTCCTGCAGCTCGATGAGGCGCATGTAGCGCTCCTGGACGACCGCCTTGGGCAGCTGGTCGGGCAGCGTGGCCGCGGGAGTGCCGGGCCGCTGCGAGTACTGGAACGTGAACGCGCTGGCGAACCGGGCCGCCGCGACGACGTCGAGGGTGGCCTGGAAGTCGGCCTCCGTCTCGCCGGGGAAACCGACGATGATGTCGGTGGTGATCGCGGCGTCCGGGAGCGAGGCGCGCACCTCGTCGAGGATCGCGAGGTAGCGCGTGGAGCGGTAGGAGCGGCGCATCCGGCGCAGCACGTCGTCGGAGCCGGACTGCAGCGGCATGTGCAGCTGCGGGCAGACGGTGGGTGTCTCGGCCATCGCGGCGATCACGTCGGAGGTGAAGTCGCGCGGGTGCGGCGAGGTGAAGCGCACCCGCTCCAGCCCGTCGACGTCGCCGCAGGCGCGCAGCAGCTTGGCGAACGCGCCACGGTCGCCGAACTCGACGCCGTAGGAGTTGACGTTCTGGCCCAGCAGCGTCACCTCGAGCACGCCGTCGGCCGCGAGCGCCTGCACCTCGGCGAGCACGTCGCCGGGGCGGCGGTCCTTCTCGGTGCCGCGCAGCGAGGGCACGATGCAGAACGTGCAGGTGTTGTTGCAGCCCACGGAGATCGACACCCAGCCGGCGTAGGCCGACTCGCGCCGGGCCGGCAGCGTGGACGGGAAGACCTCGAGCGACTCGGCGATCTCCACCTGCGCGGCCTCGTTGTGCCGCGCGCGCTCCAGCAGGACGGGCAGCGCGTGCACGTTGTGGGTGCCGAACACGACGTCGACCCACGGCGCGCGGCGCACGATCTCGGCGCGGTCCTTCTGCGCGAGGCAGCCGCCGACGGCGATCTGCATGCCGGGCCGCTCCTTCTTGACCGGAGCCAGGTGGCTCAGGTTGCCGTAGAGCTTGTTGTCGGCGTTCTCGCGGACGGCGCAGGTGTTGAACACGACGACGTCGGCGTCGTCCGACTCGGATCTGGTGTAGCCGGCCGACTCGAGCAGGCCGGCCATCCGCTCGGAGTCGTGCACGTTCATCTGGCACCCGTAGGTGCGGATGGTGTAGCTGCGCATCACGCACCGAGGGTAGGCCTTCCACGCCGGGTCGACCGCACCGGATCCGCACGGCAGGATGAGGCGGTGGCAGGTGGGCCGTGGGACGTGGACCGGCGCACCGTGCTGCGCGGGTTCGGCGTGCTGGGCCTGCTCACGGCGCTGTCGGCGTGCACGTCGTCCTTCGCCACCACGAGGCTGAGCATCGCCACGGGCTACAACCAGGGCGTCTACTTCGCGCTCGGCACCGCCCTGGCGCAGGTGTGGCAGAAGGACCTCGGCCTTGCCGACGCCCCCGCGGTGCAGCAGACGGCCGGGTCGGGCCAGAACCTGCAGCTGCTCATCTCGGGGGCGGCCGACGTCGCGTTCTCCCAGGTGGACGCCGCCGCCGAGCAGCTCAACCACACGTCGGCGAAGGATCCGCACGTGCCGCGCGCACTCGCCAGGGTCTACGACGAGTACGTCCACCTCGTGGTTCCCCGCGACTCGCCGGTGCAGACGGTCGCCCAGCTGCGCGGCAAGCGGGTGTCGATCGGCGCCGTCGACTCGGGCGTCATCGTGGTGGCCAAGCGGATCCTGCGCGCGGCCGAGCTGTCGGACACCGCCGACATCGACACGAAGAACCTCGGTCTCCCCGATTCCGCCGCGGCGCTGAAGGCGGGCACGATCGACGCCTTCTTCTGGACCGGCGGCCTGCCGACGCCCCGGATCGAGGAGCTCGCCGCGAGCATGCCCATCCGGCTGCTCAACCTCACCGAGGTGATCACCGACATGCGCGCGGCCTATCCGGAGTACGCCTCCGGCACGGTCCCGGCGCAGATGTACCGCAACGCGGAGGCGATCACCACGGTGCTGGTGCGCAACTTCCTGCTCGTCGGCGCTGGCATGGCAGACGATCTCGCGTACGCGCTGGTGAAGGCGCTCTTCGACGAGCAGCAGCAGCTGGTGGCGGCCAGCCCGTCGGCGCTCACGATCGACCTGCGCTCGGCGATCAGCACGCAGCCCGTGCCCCTGCACCCCGGGGCGGAGAAGTACTTCCGGGCCGCGAAGAACGCCCACCCCTGACAGTCGGCACTGGGGCTCACCCCTGCTGCAGCGCGTCCATCTCGGCCGACCAGCGGTGGACGGCGCTGCGGAACAATGCCGCACCGTGCTCGTTGTAGGGGTGCAGCTCGCCTGCCAGCTCCAGCATCACGAGCCCGTGGATGCGGGCCCGCAGCTCGATGAACAGCGACAGCGCGCCCGGCGGCACCGGGATCTCCGGATGCTGCACACCGGCGATCTCGCCGTCGGGGATCGGCAGCGGGATCGCGGCCAACTGCTCGCCGGTCCAGCCCTCGAAGACCGTCTCGAAGAACGCGCCAGCCAGCCGGGCCGTCGCCGGACCCATCTGGTTGCCCGGTAGCGGCTCGAACCCGGGAACGGGGGTGCCGAACAGCAGCAGGAACATCGACCCGTTGGCCACCGCCCACGCGCGGAACGCCTCCGAGACGGCCAGCCTGCGCTCCAGCGACGAGCGTCCTGCGCTCGCTTCCGCGGCCGTGGCGACGGCGTCGGCGAGCGCCTCGTGCCCGTCCTCCATCAGGGCCGTGATCAGGGCGTCCCGGTTGTCGAAGTAGTGGTAGAGCGACTGCACGGTCATCCCGACGGTGCGGGCCACGCCGCGCAGCGACAGCCCGCCGGTGCCGGACGCGACGAGCTGCTCGAGCGCAGCCGTCTTGATCTCCTGGATCGTCTCGGCGCGCCGCCGCTCCCGGACCGAACCCTGAACTGACACCGACAGCTCTCCTTGACAGTGTTAGGCAGTCGTGTTGATACTGACGCCGCTCGCAAAGACTAACACCGTCAGTCAGGAGACTCGAGGATGCGCACCGTCATCGCCACCGCCCGCCGCGGACACGCCGGGCTCTTCGGGTTCGCCGTCGTGATGGCCGCCGCCACCGTCGTGCTGGCGGTGGTTGCGCTGTTCGACCAGCGCACGTTGCTCGACGCCCCGCTGTGGCTCAAGCCGATCAAGTTCACCGTGTCGTTCACCCTCTACGGCGCGACGCTGGCCTGGATGCTCGGCCAGTTGCGGGTGCCTGCGCCCCCGCCCCGCCCACCCCGTCGAGAACGACGTTGTCATGATCGACAGGGCTTTCTGATCATGGCAACGTCGTTCTCGACGCATCGGTGGGGCGCGGCAGCAGCGCCGTGACGCGCAGGCCGCCCGCGGCGGGTACGTCCAGGCGCAGCCGGCCGCCCGCTAGCTCGGACGTGCGGGCGGCGATGGCCAGGCCCAGCCCCGAGCCCTCCACGTTGATCTGCCCGGGACTGCGCCAGAACCGGTCGGTGGCGCGCTCCAGCTCGTCAGGTGCCATGCCCGGGCCGGTGTCGCTCACCGCGATCTCCACGAACGCCTCGGTGAGCGCGGTGTGCACGGTGATCGTGCCGCCGGACGGGGTGAACTTGACGGCGTTGTCGAGCACCGCGTCGAGCACGGTCTCCACCGCACCCGCCGGCGCCACCGCATGCAGCCCGAGGTCACCGGTGCGGGCCAGCGTCAGCCCGGTGTGCTCGGCGAGCGGGCGCCACGCGTCGAGCCGGTCGGTCACCCCGTAGTCGACGTCCACGGTGGTCAGCGGGGCCGTGCGCTCGGCGCGGGCCAGCGCGAGCAGGCCGTCGAGCAGCGTGGAGAGCCGCTCCGCCTCCTCCAGCGCCGCGTGCTGGTCCTCGATGCCGCCCGGCCGCACCTGACCGTCGAGGTTGGACAGGCGCAGGCGCAGCGCGGTGAGCGGGTTGCGCAGCTGGTGGCTCGCGTCGGCGACGAACGCGCGCTGGGCCGAGTAGGCCTGCGTCACCGTCTCGGCCATCTGATCGAACGACGCGGTGAGCCTGCGCAGCTCCGGTGGCCCCGACCCGTCCGCGACGGGCTCGGGCTCGGCACCGGCGAGCACGGCCGCCGCGACGCGGCCCGTGCCCTCGTCGAGCCGCCGGACCGGGCGCAGGATCCAGCGCACGATCGGCAGCGCGACCAGCACCGAGAGTCCCAGCGCCAACACCCCGACCGCGGCGATCACCGACCAGTCCAGCGCCTCGCCCGCATGCAGGTCGTCGGTGGGGGTGATCGTGACGACGACCCCGCGCGCCTCGGTGTCCACGAGCACCGGTTCGGCCAGCACCATCGGCCGGTCGTCCCACGGCATGAGCAGCGGATAGGCCTCCGACGGGCGAGCGGCCAGCGCCCGCTTCACCCGGTCCTGCCCCTCGCCGTCGAGCGTGGGCGGCGGGTTGCGGGAGGTGGCGAGCACGACCGTGCCGGTGCGGTCCAGCACCATCACGGCCACCTGGAAGACGTTGTCGTAGCTCACCAGGTCGGCCTCGAGGCCCTTGAGGTTGGGCTCCTCGGTGAGCGGGCGCTGCGCGTTGGAGGCGAACCGGACGGTGTCGGTGAGCTGGTCGGTGAACAGCCGCAGCTGGGCCTCGGCCGCGTTGGACAGCGCCAGCGGCACCCCGAGTCCCGCGGCGAGGACGCCGACGAGGAACAGCACGATCACCAGCAGGCGGGCGCGCACCGGACTAGTCCGAGCTGCTGTCGACGGGCTCCGCCGCGGCACCGGGCGCCTCGACATCGGCCCTGGCCGTCTCCGGCAGCCCCAGCCGGTAGCCGACACCGCGCACCGTCTGCACCAGGTCGGCCCGCCCGAGCTTGGTGCGCAGCGTGGCGACGTGGACGTCGAGCGTGCGGTTGGCACCTGCCCAGGTGCGGCCCCAGACCTCCGCGACGATCCGGTTGCGCGTGCACACCGCGCCACCCGAGCTCGCGAGCAGCGCCAGCACGTGGAACTCCTTGCGGGTCAACGCCACCTCGTGACCGCCGACGGTGACGCTGTGGCGGTGCAGGTCGATCACGACCTCGTCGATCTCGACGACGTCGGCCGCTCCGCCGCCCGCCGTCGGGGTGCCGACCCGCCGACGCCGGTACACCGCGTGCACCCGCGCCACCAGCTCGCCGATGTCGTAGGGCTTCACCAGGTAGTCGTCGGCGCCGGAGTGCAGCCCGAGTATCCGGTCGTCCACCTCGCCACGAGCCGAGACGACGATGATCGGCACCTCGCTGACCGCCCGGATGGCCCGGCAGACGTCGACACCGTCGATGTCGGGCAGCCCGAGATCGAGCAGCACCACGTCGACGTCGGTCAGGTGATCGACAGCGCCCTTGCCCCGCGACAGCCTGGTGGTGGTGATCCCGTGCCGGTGCAGAGCCGGGCGCAGCGCTGCCGCGATGCGGTCGTCGTCCTCGACGAGCAGGATGTGCACGGCCCTCACCCTGCCAGATGCCGTCCGCGATGCCCGCCACTAGCACGCGCGCGGCCGTGCCGCGCTCGCCGCCGGGCCACAGTGTCGTCCGTATCCGGATCATCGATGGAACCACCCGGTGATGCCGATCGCGCGCACCGGCTGCGAGGCTCGTTCCCCAACCCCGGCCCGTGCGACGCCCGAGAGCGTTATACGAGCGCAACCCTATGGGTTCCTCAAGGTGCTGGACTGATGTGTCCGATTCGCCCTAACGTCCCGCCATGCCCGGAGGCCCGATGACCAGTTCTTCTCAGCCTATGATCCGGATGGCGGCAGTCGACAAGCACTTCGGCGAGCTGCACGTCCTGCGCAACATCAACCTGGAGATCGCTGCCGGTCAGGTCGTCGTCGTGCTCGGGCCATCGGGCTCGGGCAAGTCCACGCTCTGTCGCACGATCAACCGGCTGGAACCGATCGACAGCGGCGAGATCGAGATCGACGGCAAGGTGCTGCCCGAGGAGGGCAAGGCACTCGCCGGTCTCCGCGCCGATGTCGGCATGGTGTTCCAGAGCTTCAACCTCTTCGCCCACAAGACGATCCTCGAGAACGTCACCCTCGCGCCGCTGAAGGTGCGCAGGGCGAAGAAGGAAGAGGCGGACAAGCAGGGCATGGCCCTGCTGGAACGTGTCGGTATCGCCAACCAGAAGGACAAGTACCCCGCCCAGCTCTCTGGCGGGCAGCAGCAGCGGGTGGCGATCGCCCGCGCGCTGGCCATGAACCCGAAGGTGATGCTCTTCGACGAGCCCACCTCCGCGCTCGACCCCGAGATGGTCAACGAGGTACTGGACGTGATGACCTCGCTGGCCAAGGAGGGCATGACCATGCTCGTGGTCACCCACGAGATGGGCTTCGCCCGCCGCGCTGCCAACCGCGTCATCTTCATGGCCGACGGCGAGATCGTCGAGGACGCCAGCCCGGACACCTTCTTCTCCAACCCCACGTCCGATCGGGCCAAGGACTTCCTCGGCAAGATCCTCACCCACTGATGTTTCCCCACCGCGCAACCGTCGCGGGCACCACATCCGGAGGTACCACAGCTATGCGTCTCTCCCGAACGCTGAAGGCAGGAGCGGTCGTCGCCGCCCTCGCCGTCGCCATGACCGCCTGTGGTGGTGGCGGCGGCGCTGCCCCCGCAGGCGGTGGCTCGACCGCGGCCGCGGGTCTGGTCGACAAGGCCAAGGCCGACAAGAAGCTCACGATCGGCATCAAGTTCGACCAGCCCGGCCTGGGCCTGAAGAAGCCGGACGGCACGTACGCGGGCTTCGACGTGGACGTCGCGAAGTACGTGGCGAAGGAGCTGGGCGTCGACGCCTCGGCGATCACCTTCAAGGAGGCCCAGTCGGCCGAGCGGGAGAACCTGATCTCGAAGGGCGAGGTCGACTACATCGTCGCCACCTACTCGATCACCGACACCCGCAAGCAGAAGGTCAACTTCGCGGGTCCGTACTTCGTGGCCCACCAGGACCTGCTGGTGTCGGCGACCAACACCGACATCACCGGCCCCGAGTCGCTGACCGCGAACAAGAAGCTGTGCTCGGTCAAGGGCTCGACCCCGGCGCAGAACGTCAAGGACAAGTACGCGAAGGAAGTTCAGCTCCAGGAGTACGGCAAGTACTCCGACTGCGTCACCGCGCTGCTCAACGGCAGCGTCGACGCCGTCACCACCGATGACGTCATCCTCGCCGGCTACGCCGCGCAGAGCCCCGGCAAGCTGAAGCTGGTCGGCAAGGGCTTCACCGACGAGAAGTACGGCATCGGCCTCAAGAAGGACGACGCGGCCGGCACCAAGGCGATCACCGACGCGATCAACAAGATGATCGCCGACGGCAGCTGGAAGAAGGCGCTGCAGGACAACGTCGGCCCGTCGGGATACACCATCCCGACCCCGCCGACGCCCGCCACCGCCTGACGGTTCGCACCGCCTGACGTTCCACATGCGGGGAGCCACCCTCGGGTGGCTCCCCGCTCCCGTGCCGTCGTTCCCTGCAAGACCGGACGGAGTTCATGGACCTCTTCAGCAAGTACGACATCCTCGGGGCCTTCTGGGTCACGATCCAACTGACCGTCTACTCCGCCATCGGGGCGCTGATCTGGGGCACCGTCCTCGCCGCCATGCGCGTCGGCCCGGTTCCGGTCATGCGGGGCTTCGCCACGGCCTACGTGAACATCTTCCGGAACACCCCGCTCACGATCCTGGTGCTGTTCGCCTCGCTCGGCCTGTCCTCGACGCTCGGCATCACGCTGGCGTCGAGCACCTCCACCACGTCGATCGCGGACAGTTCCTTCCGCCTGTCCGTGCTCGCGTTCACGGTGTACACCGCGACGTTCGTGTGCGAGGCGATCCGGTCGGGCATCAACACCGTTCCGGTCGGGCAGGCCGAGGCCGCCAGGGCGCTCGGGATGGGCTTCACCCGCGTGATCGGCACGATCGTGTTGCCGCAGGCCTTCCGCGCGATCATCTCGCCGCTGGCGAGCGTGCTGATCGCCTTGACGAAGAACACCACCGTCGCGTCCATCATCGGGGTGGGCGAGGCGGCGCTGCTCATGTCGGAGATGGTGGAGAACGAGTCCGATGTCCTGCTGCTGGTCTTCGCGATCTTCGCGCTGGGGTTCGTGGTGCTGACGCTGCCGACCGGGCTGCTGTTCGGACGGCTGGCCCGCCGGCTGGAGGTGAAGCGATGAGCGCGTCGGTGCTGTTCGATCAGCCGGGGCCCCGCGCATTGGTCCGCAACCGGATCATCACGGTCGCGTTCGTACTGGTCCTGCTCGTGATCGCGTACTTCATCTACGCCGGCTTCGACGCCAAGGGCCAGTGGGCGGGCGCGCTGTGGGCGCCCTTCCTCGCCGGCTCGACGTGGACCGCGTTCCTGCTGCCCGGCCTCGTCGCCACGATCGAAGCGGCGCTGATCTCGGTGGTCATCGCGCTACCGATCGGCGCCTTGCTCGGCATCGGACGGCTGTCTCAGCATGCGTGGATCAGCCGCCCGTGCGGCGTGATCGTCGAGTTCTTCCGGGCCATCCCGGTGCTGCTGCTGATGGTGTTCGCCGCCGAGCTCTACTCCAGCTACACCGACATCGACAGCGAGATCCGGCCGCTGTTCGCCGTGGTCACCGGCCTGGTGCTCTACAACGGCTCGGTGCTGGCGGAGATCGTGCGCTCCGGGATCCTGTCGCTGCCGAGGGGGCAGGGCGAGGCGTCGGACGCTCTCGGCTTCAGCAAGGGCCAGACCATGCGCCTGGTGCTGCTGCCCCAGGCCGTGACGTTGATGCTGCCGGCCATCGTCAGCCAGCTCGTGGTGGTCCTCAAGGACACCGCGCTCGGTGGCCAGCTCACCGTCGGCTACACGGAGCTGATCCGCGCCTCCGGCGGCATCACCGGCAACTTCGCCAACAACATCCCGACCCTCATCGTGCTCGCGATCCTGTTCATCATCATGAACTTCGCGCTCACGTCGCTGGCCTCGGCGCTGCAGCGGCGGCTGTCGCGCTCGCGGCGGACGCCTCCTGGCGCCACGGCCGTCGCGTTGCCCGGCCAGCCCGGCGCGGCAGACGACCAGCTCGCGAAGGTCTGATCCGGCGAGCTGCACCCTCGTTGCCGGCGTCGCGAGCGATCGCGACGCCGGCAGCGTGGCGCTACAGGTTCTCCACCACCACGGGCTCGATGCCCTCGGCCGCCGGCAGCGTGAAGCCGAGCACCTGACCGTAGAAGCTCAGCTCCGCGTCCAGTGCCCGGCGGATGTTCTCCGCCTTCCGGAACCCGTGCTGCTCACCCTCGAAGAGCAGGTAGGCCACCGGGACGCCGCGCTCGCGCAGCGCGTCCACGATCTTCTCGCTCTGGTTCGGCGGCACCACCACGTCCTCGCTGCCCTGCAGCACGATCAGGGGACGGGTGAACTCCTCGACGTGGTGGATCGGGGAGCGCTCGACGTAGACGTCACGGTCCTGCGGGTACGGCCCGATGAGGCGGTCGGTGTAGCGGCTCTCGAACTTGTGCGTGTCGGCCGCCAGCGCCTCCAGGTCGGCGATGCCGAAGTGGCTCGCACCCGCCGCGAACGGGGTGTCGGCGCGGGCCAGCGCCGCGAGCGTGGTGTAGCCGCCCGCCGAGCCGCCGCGGATCGCCATCCGGTGCCCGTCCACACGACCCTTCGCGGCGAGCCAGCGAGCGGCGGCCATGCAGTCGGCGACGTCGATGACGCCCCACGCGCCCTTGAGCTCCTCGCGGAACGCGCGACCGTAGCCCGTGGAGCCGCCGTAGTTGACGTCGACGACGGCGAACCCGCGGCTGGTCCAGTACTGGACCTCCATCACCAGCGACGGGGTGGCGGCCGCGGTCGGGCCGCCGTGCAGCACCACGATCAGTGGCGGGAGCACGCCGTCGGGGCCGTCGTGCTCCGGGTTGGTGGGCGGGTAGAACAGCGCGTGCGCCGACCGGGCCGCGCCCGCGCCGTCGACGGACGGGAACGTGACGTGCTCGGCGACCGCGAGGTAGCCGGGATCGATACCGAGGTCGCGCGGTGCACGCAGGGCCTCGACCGCACCGGAGAGCGCGACGCGGTAGACACCGGGCTCGGTGCGGGGCCCGCCCGCCACCACCAGCGCACCCCCCTCCGCGGCCGGCCGGACGGCCGCGATCGCGGTGAACGGCACGTCCAGCTCGCGGATCGTGCCGTCGGTGCTGCGCACGGCGAGCGCGTCCCGGCCGTCCTTGCGCCGCGCGAACACCACGGAGCCGTCGACCGCGACGGCGTAGCGCGCCGACCCGAACTGCCACGCCGGAACGCCGATCTCGGCGTCGATCCGCACCACCGGGGAGATGTCGGCGTCGGGCAGCCAGCGGTAGAGGTTCCACCACTCGCTGCGATCCGAGAGGAACCACAGCGACCCGTCGGGCTGCCAGCGGGGCTCGGACACCGACTCCCATGGCCCGCCGGCCACCACCGTCTCCTCGCCGGACTCCAGGTGGCGCACCACGAGCTCGGTGGCGTCCCACGGCATGTCCGGGTGGTTCCAGCGCAGCCACGCCAGAATCGAGCCGTCGTGGTTGAGCCGCGGGGCCGCGACGAAGTCCGGGCCGGTGACCAGCACCTCCGGCGCCGCCGACGGGCGACCGGACGCGACGTCGGCTGCCAAGCGGACGATCTCGTTGTGCACCCCGTCGCCGTCGTGGCGCTCGCGGACGCAGACGATCGTGGCGCCGTCGGGCGCGACGTCACCGTCGGCGAACCGGTCGGCCCGCGGCGTCGCGGGCACGGGGGTGAGTGCCTGGGGCGCGCCGCCGGGCTCGAGCCGGTAGAGGCGCTGGTCATCCCAGTTCACGAACCACGTGACGCCGTCGCGCACCCACCACGCGGCGCCGCCGTACTCGTGCACGGCCGAGCGGGCGTTCATCCCGTCCGGGAGCAGGTCGGCGGTGGCCCCGTCGGGGGTGCGGCGCACGAGCTGGGTGCGGCCACCTTCGCTCGGGCGGCCCTCGCTCCAGACCACGTCGGCGCCGTCGGCGTGCAGCTCCCCGAGCCGGACCGCCGCGGACAGCAGCAGCGCGGACGTGATGGGGGTGGGCCAGGACCCGTACGGCGTGGTGGTCACGTGGTGCCACGTTAGCGGCTGCGCAACGCCGTCCACAGCAACCCGACGGCCTCACGCAGCGATCGCAGGCGCACCACCGGCACCACGGCGAGCGCTCCGGTGACCCCCGGCCACCATCGCACCGACCCGTCGCCCCTGATCAGACCCAGTGCCGGCGTGGCGCAGGCGCGCACCGGCGCCCGCAGCGTCGGGTAAACCGAAGCGAGCTGTGGATCGCGACACGACCTGACCTTCACGGGAACCCGCAGCAGGTCGGGCAGCTCCCGGGCGATCGCGGAGCATTTCGGGCACGACACGTCGTAGATGACGACGACCTCACGCGTGCGCACGCCACCCCCAGACCGTCGAGAACGACGTTACGAAGATCAACAGGGCCTTTTGATCATCACAACGTCGTTCTCGACGGGTCATGCCGTCAGCATCGCAACCGCGAGCGCTCCCGTCGCGGTCAGGGCCAGCACCGGACGCACCACACGTTCCGTGCGGCTCCATACGACCGTCCAGGCCCCGTCGTCGCTCCAGGCGTTGGACAGCAGCGGCATCGCCAGCCGGCCGGCCGCGAACCCCGCCGCCACCGCGAACGCAGCGGGGAACGGCACGACGAGCACCACCGCGACCAGCACCAGGTGCGGCAGCGCCGACGGTGAGAACGTCCGCATCCCGGTGCCCATCTCGAAACCGAACTGCAGCGCGCCCCACTGCCGCAGGTGCTGCACGTCCTCGGCCACGAGCCGGGCGTTCTGCGGCACCCGGAACGCCACCACACCGGCCTCGCGCGCCACCACGGCCAGCGCCAGCACCCCGAACAGCACCCAGCGGACCGGAGCGGGGATGAGCGCCTGCGGCAGTGCCCCGAGCACGGCTGCGGCGAACGCCACCAGCACGGCCCCGAGCAGCAGACCGCTGCCGAAGAACCGGATGACGGGGGTGTCGCGCCAGACCGACGCGCTCAGCAGGAACGCCGAGTTGTGGCTTCAAGTGCTGCCGGAGTTGGCGAACCCGGCAGCGGCACCCGCCACCGCCGTCAGCAGCAGCACCGCCCCCGCCGAGGCCAGGTCCCGGGTGGTGCCGATGGCCGTGATCGCGGCGAAGGCACCCACCAGCAGCAGGCCGGCGGCGAACGTGAGCGGATGCAGCAGCCAGCGCGCCGAGGACGTCACGGAGGCGTCAGCCCGACCCCAACGCGGGCAGCAGCCCACGCGGCGGGGACGGATGGCGATCGGGCTCGGGTGCCGGGGTGGCGGTCGGAGCTGGGGTGGCGGTCGGAGCTGGGGTGGCGGGGGTGGCGGTCGGGGCGGGTGCGGTGGGGACGCGTTCGGTGTTGGCTCCGCGGTCGTCGGCCGTGATCTCGCAGGCGGCGATCGTGATGCCGTTGTAGACCTCCCCGTCGGGGAAGGTGATGTCGGTGACGGCGTCCGAGCAGCGCCAGCCGTTCCAGCGCCACGCGTTGCGGCCCTCGCAGTTGGTGGCGAGCCGGGTGGACTGGTACTCCTCGTCCCCGCTGTCGTTGCTGTAGCCGCCCTCGCGGTGGAAGCCGTCCGAGCAGGGGTACGAACCGCGGCGCCAGCCGCCGTAGCAGACCGCAGGGCCGGCGGCAGGCCAGTTGTTGGCCTTCTCGTCGTAGCTCGCGGGCTGGCACGACATGAACTCCGACTTGCTGTCGGTCTCCGACGGCGCGGCGGCCGCGTCGCGGCGGGTCAGGTACCAGTCCAGCGGCACGAGCGCCGCGGCGGCGGCACCGATCAGCAGGCCGCGCAGCACGGCCCGCCTGCTGGGGCGGATCGCGCGCAGTCGGGCCACCACGTCGCTCGGCCGGGCGCCTGCCGGCGGCGCGGCCGTGGTGGGAATGTCGTCCAGCCGGGTCATGCCCCGTTCACCAGCCCTGTCGCTTCGGTGGGATGCGCCAGCAGTTCCCGCATCAGTGCCGGCAGATCGGTGTCGGAGTAGACGAACGTGCGCCCGCGCACGATTCCGGTCGGGCCGACGTCGAGCAGCGTCGGCGCGTAGCCCTCGAACACCTCGGCCCGGGCGGCGGGATCGACGACCAGCTCGGCACGACCGGCGGGCCGGAACTCGTCGGGCCGGTCGACCAGCGCCGCGAAGCGGTGCGCCGGGTGCTGCTCGGCAGCGACGCCCAGCGCGTCCCAGAGGCCATGGCAGAGCGCGCAGTTCGCGTCCAGCACCGCGACGACGGCCCCGCGCTGACCGGCCTCGGGCTGTACCGGCAGCGGGGCTGGGCGACCCACCACCGACGCGTAGCCCGACAGCTCGGCCGCGCGCCCGGCCTCCAGCGCCCGCACCCGTGCGTAGACGGCGACGAGCGCGACCAACGCGAACAGGGCCACGAGCAGGGCGAGCAGCGCCACGGCGATCTCGATGGACATCCTCAGGCCCCCCAGCGGCCGGCGAGCGCGCCGAGCGCCTCGACGACGGCGGCATCGTCGAGGGCCAGCGGCGGCCGTCCGGACTCCGGGCCGAGGAAGACCACGTCCATCGCCGCCGTCGGGCCCGCGACGAGGTAGCGCCACTCGTGCGGGGTGCCCTTGACCAGCGCCGCGCTCCGCGGGTCGAGCACGCGCCCGGCCCGCCACATCTCGCCGCCCGCCATCCGCAGGCCCGCCCAGTCGGGGAGCGTCGGGAGGGCCTCGACGGCGCGCCGCGCCACCAGCACCGACCGCGGGCTGCGTCCGATGATCGAGACATCGGTCTGTCGCACCAGCAGGTCACTCATCGGCACGAGCGTGGCGCCCTGCGCCGCATCGGTGAACCGGAAGGACGTCAGGAGCGCGTTGAGCCCGGCGGCGTCGGGTGCGGGGCCGCCGAACCAGGTGGTGGCCTCGTGGTGGGGCCCGGCGAGGACCAGCGCGGAGTCGGAGCGGTCGGGCGCCTCGTAGACGACGGCGTCGAAGCCCCGCATCGGCACGCGGCTCTCGCGGGCGCCGGGCAGCACGTGCGTCGGGATCAGGCGGTGCTCCCCCGCCGGCGCGAGGAAGAACTGGCGGGCCGTGCGCGGGCCGAGGAAGCGGGCGTTGCCGTACCAGCGCAGCTCCCCCAACGCTGCCGGGAGCGTGAGCTCGACCGGAACCCCGGAGGCCGCGATGCGCGAGACGACGCCGGGCCCGGCCGGAACCACCGTCGGTGCGGCAGCCGTCATCGTCGTCCTCTCGTAGCTCATGGTGAGGACCCGTCACGCGCTGCCCCCGGCTGTCCAACGAGGCCGCCGAGGCACCGTCACGGGCCTTGAGGTGCGAGAGTGCGACTGATCGAGTGAACTACCGGGTACGGTCGGTGGCGCACGGTCATGTCGAGGGAGGGAAGGTCACCGATGCCTGATTCACCCGATTCCGCATCGAGTTCGTCCGAGCCGATCGACGCCGAGATCGTCCCCGATCCCACCCCGGAACCCACGGCGTTGCCGGTGCACCAGTCACCCCCGCAGTTCTCCCCGCCCCCGGCCTTCACGCCGGACTACAGCGACGCGGGTGTGCCGAGCTTCGACTACGTGCGCGACAAGATCGAGGGCCGCTTCGCCACGTCGATCGGGAGCACCGAGCTGGCCGGCGAGACCGAGCAGGGGCGCAAGATCGAGGAGCAGGAAGCCGAGCGGGCCAAGAAGGCGGCCGACAAGCTCGCGGAGATCCGCAAGTCGATGGGGCTCTGAGCCCGGCGGCAGCTGCCGGACGTCCGTCGTGGCCCGCAGCCCCCAGCGGACGAGCCACACGCCACGCCCCTCGACGAGGCGCTGGAGTGCGGCCGGCGCGTCCGGTGCGGTTCGCCCGTCGCCGAGCGCGCACTGGCTCATGATCCAACCGGAACCAGTGCGCGTTGGGTCGCTCGCCCGACGCGCGACAAGCCCCCGGATTGCAGGAAGGCCACCTTGCCGCAAGATCCTTGCGGCAAGGTGGCCTTCCTGCAACGGAGACGAGCGGGGCCTCAGGCCCCTTCGCGCTTGAAGATCTTGTTGCCCAGCCACACCAGCGGGTCGTACTTGCGGTCGACCACGCGCTCCTTCATCGGGATCAGCGCGTTGTCGGTGATCTTGATGTGCTCGGGGCACACCTCGGTGCAGCACTTGGTGATGTTGCAGAACCCGAGGCCGTGCTCCTCCTGCGCCGCCTTCTGCCGGTCGGCGACGTCGAGGGGGTGCATGTCGAGCTCCGCGATCCGCATCAGGTAGCGCGGGCCGGCGAAGTTCTCCTTGTTCTCCTCGTGGTCACGCACGACGTGGCAGGTGTTCTGACACAGGTAGCACTCGATGCACTTGCGGAACTCCTGGCTCCGCTCGACGTCGACCTGCTGCATCCGGTACTCGCCCGGCGCGACGTCGGGCGGCGGCGCGAAGCTGGGGATCTCCCGGGCCTTCGTGTAGTTGAAGGACACGTCCGTGACGAGGTCGCGGATCACCGGGAACGTGCGCAGCGGCGTGACCGTGACGACCTCGTCCTCTTCGAACGTGTTCATCCGGGTCATGCACGCCAGCCGCGGCCGACCGTTGATCTCCATGCTGCACGAGCCGCACTTGCCGGCCTTGCAGTTCCAGCGCACCGCGAGATCCGGGGCCTCGGTCTGCTGCAGCCGGTGGATGATGTCGAGGACGACCTCGCCCTCGTTCACCTCCGCCGGGTAGTCGACCAGCTCCCCCTTCTCGGAGTCACCCCGCCAGACGCGGAAATGGGCGTCGTACGTCATGCCTGCTCCCCCTTGCCGGCGCCGGACGCGTCGGCGGCCCGGTTCGATCGGTGGCCGCCCAGCTCCTCGCCGGTGAAGTACTTCTTCAGCTCGTCCATCTCGAAGAGATCCAGCAGCTCGGGCCGCATCGGGATCTGCTCCTTGCGCACCAGCTCGATGTTGTCCTCGCCCAGCGCCGAGAGCTGCAGCAGCACGTGGCGCCAGTCGGAGTCCATCACCGGGAAGTCGTCGCGGGTGTGCCCGCCGCGGCTCTCCTGCCGTTCCACCGCCGCCTTGGCCACGCACAGCGAGACCAGGAGCATGTTGCGCAGGTCCAGCGCCAGGTGCCAGTTCGGGTTGAACGCGCGGTCACCGGTGACGCTGACCGTGCGGGTCCGGGTGGCGATGTCCTCGAGCTTCTTGAGGGCCATGTCCATCTCGTCGGCCTTGCGGATGATGCCGACGAGCTCGTGCATCGTCTTCTGCAGCTCGAGGTGCACGACGAACGGGTTCTCCCCGCCCGCCGCGGTCGTCGAGAACGGCAGCAACGCGCGCTGCTCGGCGGCCGTGACGTCCTCGGCACTCGGCGCCGGACGATCCGCGCCGAGCCCGTCGACGTACACCGACGCGCCCAGACCGCAGCGACGGCCGAAGACGAGCAGGTCCGACAGCGAGTTGCCGCCCAACCGGTTGGAGCCGTGCATGCCGCCCGAGCACTCGCCTGCCGCGAACAGGCCGGGGACGTTGGACATGCCGGACTCGGGGTCGACCTCGACGCCGCCCATCACGTAGTGACAGGTCGGGCCGACCTCCATCGGCTCCTTGGTGATGTCGACGTCGGCGAGCTCCAGGAACTGGTGGTGCATCGACGGCAGCCGCTTGATGATCTCCTCCGGCTTGAGCCGGGTGGAGACGTCGAGGTACACACCGCCGTGCGGCGTGCCGCGACCGGCCTTGACCTCGGAGTTGATCGCGCGCGCGACCTCGTCACGCGGGAGCAGCTCCGGAGGACGGCGGTTGTTCTTCTGGTCGGTGTACCAGCGGTCGGCCTCCTCCTCGGAGGTCGCGTACAGGTCCTTGAAGACGTCGGCGATGTAGTTGAACATGAACCGTTCGCCGTCGGTGTTGCGCAGCACGCCGCCGTCGCCGCGCACCGACTCCGTGACCAGCAGCCCCTTCACCGAGAGCGGCCAGACCATGCCCGTCGGGTGGAACTGCAGGAACTCCATGTTGATCAGCGTGGCGCCCGCGCGCAGCGCCAGCGCGTGGCCGTCGCCGGTGTACTCCCAGGAGTTCGAGGTGACCTGGTAGCTCTTGCCGACACCACCGGTCGCCAGCACGATCGCCGGGGCGTTGAACCGGACGAACTCACCGGTGGAGCGGTAGTAGGCGAAGGCGCCCGCGATCTTGCCGTCGGTCTTGAACAGGTCGGTGATCGTGGTCTCGTGGAAGACCCGGATGTTGGCCTCGTAGTCACCGGTGGCCTTGAAGTCCTCCTGCTGCAGCGACACGATCTTCTGCTGCAGGGTGCGGATCAGTTCCAGGCCGGTGCGGTCACCGACGTGCGCGAGACGCGGGTAGGTGTGGCCACCGAAGTTGCGCTGGCTGATCTTGCCCTCCGGCGTGCGGTCGAACAGCGCGCCGTAGGTCTCCAGCTCCCAGACGCGGTCCGGGGCCTCCTTGGCGTGCAGCTCGGCCATGCGCCAGTTGTTGAGGAACTTGCCGCCGCGCATGGTGTCACCGAAGTGCACCATCCAGTTGTCGTCGGCGTTGACGTTGCCCATGGCCGCCGCGCAGCCGCCCTCGGCCATGACGGTGTGGGCCTTGCCGAACAGCGACTTGGAGATGATCGCGGTGCGCTTGCCCTGGCTGCGCGCCTCGATCGCGGCCCGCAGACCGGCGCCGCCGGCGCCGATGACGACCACGTCGTAGTCGTGCGTCTCGATCGTTCCTGTCATGTCAGTCACCCCACGATCCGCAGGTCGGAGAACCATCCGGCCGAGACGGCCATGATGTAGAAGTCGGTGACGGCCAGCGAGACCAGCGTGGTCCACGCCAGCTGCTGGTGCTTGCTGTTGAGCCGGGAGACGTAGCCCCACAGCTTGTAGCGCACCGGGTGCTTCGAGAAGTGGTTGAGCCGCCCGCCGATGATGCTGCGGCACGAGTGGCACGAGGCGGTGTACGCCCAGAGCAGCACCACGTTGGCCACCAGGATGATGTTGCCCAGGCCGAGGCCGAAGCTGCCGTCCTCCTTGATGAACGCCTTCACCGCGTCATAGGTGTTGATGATCGAGATGATCGTGGCGGCGTAGAAGAAGTAGCGGTGCAGGTTCTGCCCGAGCAGCGGGAACCGCGTCTCACCCGTGTACTTCTTGTGCGGCTCGGCAACGGCGCAGGCCGGCGGCGACAACCAGAAGGCCCGGTAGTAGGCCTTGCGGTAGTAGTAGCAGGTGAGCCGGAACAGCAGCAGGAACGGCAGCGTCAGGCTCGCGTAGGGCAGGAACCACACGTCGGGCAGGAACCGTCCGAAGTGCGCCGCCTCCGGTACGCAGCCGAGCGAGACGCACGGCGAGTAGAACGGAGTCAGGTAGTTGTACTCCGCTACGAAGTAGTCCTTCTGCAGGAAGGCCCGGATCGTCGCGTAGATGACCCACGCGGCGAGCCCGGCGAAGTTGAGCAGCGGTGGCAACCACCACCGGTCCGTGCGGAGCGTCCGTGCGGCAATCTGCGCCCGCCCGGCGGACGCATCTGTGGTGGATGACACGTCAGGGAAATCCTCGTCTTCTGCGGTGCCGACGCCATCCGCAGGAAGCCCGCAGCGCCGGGGTCTGGATCTGGCCGGAGCCTACGACGCAGCTGCCGCGCACCGCCCCCCGGGTGGTCACGGCAAGTTCCCGTTTGTGACACGAATCATGCTGGTGGGCGGCCTGGACCCCACGCCAGGCCGCCCGGGTGCGGGTCAGAGACGGAAGCTCTCCTTGGTGTAGTCACCCTCCTTCGGGGACCCCGACAGGCTGGCGGCCCACTGGAAGTAGCCGATGGCGACGAACGTCTGGGTGCCGGCCGGGTTGGCGATGCGCATCCGGATGCCCTTGCGCATGCAGGTGGCCGCGTTGACGTCGGTGGAGGGGTTGCAGAACTTCTGCAGCAGGCCCACCTGGGTCTTCCCGCTCTGCACCCCCGCCGACAGCACCGTGTAGCCGTAGTTGCAGTCGCCCTCGGCCCGCGTCCAGAACTCGAGCTCGGTGCTGCTGATCTTCTTCGCCGAGTGCAGCACGCGACAGGCGTAGCCACCGGGGCTTCCGGGCGGCTCGCTGGCCTGCGCGACGCCGGTTCCGGTCAGGCACATCAGGCCCACGGTGGCGGCCGTCGCGAAGGCCGCCAGTTGCTTCCTCATGATTCCCCCTTGTCGGCGCATCGGTCGTCGATGCGCCACCAGGGTCGCCGGGCAGCCTGCCCGAGCGCGTCCGGCCGGGGACGGACGTTCGCCGTCCTCCCATGGGTGGACGACGGCTCCCGGGCCCGGCCGCCATGATGTGATCATGACGGAGCCCCCCGACCGCCCCCGGTGGCGCCGCTACGCGCAGGACGCCGGCATCGCCGTCGGGGGCTGCGCCGTCGACCTGCTGGGGTTCTCTCGGGTACTGGCCGGCCCGGACGCGTTCCCCACCTGGGTCGCGGCCTACGCCGCCGCCGGTTTCGTCGCGCTGCTGTGGCGCAGGCGGGCGCCGGTGGCGGTGTACGCCGTCCTGTGGCTGCACAGCACGATCGCGTCGATCGCGATCCCGTCCTACGGCCCCGTCATCGGGCTGGTGGTCGCGCTCTACACCGTCGCCGACCTCGCACCGCCCCGATTCGGTCCGGCGGCACTCGCGGTGGCGCTCGTCCCGGTGGGGTTCCAGGTCGCGGGCGAGGTCGCGAGCGCGCCACCGGAGTTCGCGGCGAGCGCGCTGGCCGCGTCCACCACGTTCCTCGTCGCGATCGTCGCCGGGGCGTGGGCGGGCGGCCGGTGGGCCCGCAGCCGCCGGGCGCAGCTCGGGCTGCTCGAGCAGCAGCGCCTGCACACGGCGCGCGAGGCCGTCGCCCAGGAGCGCACCCGGATCGCCCGGGATCTGCACGACGTGGTGTCGCACTCCGTCGGGGTCATGACGTTGCAGGCCGCCGGTGCCCGCCGCGTGCTGGCCGCGGGCAAGACCGACCGCGCCGCGCGGGCGCTGGCCGACATCGAAGGTGCCGGCGGGCAGGCCATGATCGAGCTGCGCCGCATGCTCGACGTCCTGCGCACCGCGGAGCCCGCGGACGGCGAGGAGGACCGATCCGACGAGCAGCTCGCACCGGCGCCCGGCCTGCGGGAGGTCGATGCCCTGGTGCAGGGGTTCCTCGCCGCCGGGGTGCCGGCCAGGGTGGTGGTGTCCGGCTCGCCCGGCGCACTCGACGCCGGCGCCGACATGTCGGCCTACCGGATCATCCAGGAGTCGCTGACGAACGTGGCGAAGCACGCGGGTCCGGGCGTGCCCACCACCGTCGAGCTGCGCTGGACCGAGCACGCGCTCGAGGTGGTCATCACCAGCGGTGAACCCCGCGCGCCGCGTCCGCAGAACGGTTCCGGCCCCGGCTACGGGCTGATCGGCCTGCGCGAGCGGGCTGCTGCGGTCGGTGCGCGGTTCGATGCCGGACCACAGGCCGACGGCGGGTTCCGCGTGGCGGCGACCCTGCCCGTGCTGGACCGGCAGCCCGCCGGATGATCCGCGTCATCGTCGCCGACGACCAGCCGCTCGTGCGCAGCGGGCTGGCCATGCTGCTCGACGCCGCCGACGACGTCGAGATCGTCGGCGAGGCCGCTGACGGCCAGGAAGCCGTGACCGGGGCGCAGCAGCTCCAACCCGACATCGTCGTGATGGACGTGCGGATGCCGGTGATGGACGGCGTGGAGGCGACCCGGCGCATCACCGCCGACGGCTTCTCGCGCAACCCCGACGCCCCGGTGAAGGTGCTGGTGCTGACCACCTACCACGTCGATCACACCGTGCACGAGGCGTTGCGCGCCGGGGCGTCCGGGTTCCTGCTCAAGGACACCGCGCCCGCCGACCTGCTGGCGGCCACCCGCGCCGTCGCCGCCGGGGACGCCTGGTTGCAGCCCGCGGTCGCCCGCGACCTGCTCGCCGAGTTCGCGGCCCGCCCCGATCCCCGCGCACCGGACGCGGGCCTGCTCGCGCGGTTGACGCCGCGGGAACGCGAGGTGCTGGTGCTCGTCGCGCAGGGCCGCACCAACGTCGAGATCGCGGAGAGCCTGTTCGTCGGCGAGGTCACCGTGAAGACCCACGTCGGTCGGATCTTCATGAAGCTCGAGCTGCGCGACCGCGTCCATGCGGTCATCACGGCCTACGAGCACGGGATCGTGGTGCCCCGGAAGGCGTGACCGCCTGCGCGTTACTGGATCCAGGGGTGGCCGCCACCGCAGGCGTGCGTCCACCAGCACTGACCCACCGGGTCCGGCCCGTCCGGACCCGCCGCCACCGACGCCGCCGGTGCGGGCGTCACGAGCCCGGCAACGGCGACCGGTGCCGCCAGCACGGCGAAGCAGCAGGCGATCGACGCCAGCCTGCGTGCGGATACCAGTGTGTCGGTCATGTGATCCCCCCGGATCTCGGACGCGGAACAGCCATCGCCCAGGAACACTAGCGTGATCATGACCGCCGGCGCCTACCCCCAAGTCGGACACCGTCGAGAACGACGTTGTCATGATCGAGAGGGCCTCTGGATCATGGCAACGTCGTTCTCGACGGGGTGGGCTACGCGGGGCGGCGGTGGGTGACGGCCGTCAGGTAGTCGCGGTTGAGCTGGCCGATCACGTCGAGTGGGATCTCCTTGGGGCACGCCACCGCGCACTCGCCGGTGTTGGTGCAGCCGCCGAAGCCCTCCTCGTCGTGCGTCGCCACCATGCGCACGACCCGGTCGGAGCGCTCGGGTTGGCCCTGCGGCATCTCCCCGAGGTGGGTGATCTTGGCGCCGAGGAACAGCGACCCCGAGCCGTTCGGACAGGCCGCGACACAGGCGCCGCAACCGATGCACGCCGCGGCGGTGAACGCCCGGTCGGCCTGCGGCTTGGGCACCGGCACGGCGTGCGCGTCGGGAGCCGATCCCGTCGGCGCGGAGATGTAGCCGCCGGAGGCGATGATGCGGTCGAACGCGCTGCGGTCCACGACCAGGTCCTTGACGACGGGGAACGCCGCGGCCCGGAACGGCTCGATCGTGATCGTCTCGCCGTCGGCGAAGTGGCGCAGGTGCAGCTGGCAGGTGGTGGTGGCCTTCTGCGGGCCGTGCGGTTCGCCGTTGATCACCATGCTGCACGCACCGCAGATGCCCTCGCGGCAGTCGTGGTCGAACGCCACCGGCTCGTCGCCGTCGAGGATCAGCTTCTCGTTGAGCACGTCGAGCAGCTCGAGGAACGACATGTCCTCGCTGGCGTCGTCGACGCGATAGCCGACGATCTTGCCCTTGGTGTCCGGCCCCGCCTGGCGCCAGATCCGGAGATTGAGTCTCACTTTTGGCTCCCCTACTTGTAAGAGCGCTGAGTCGGGTGGACGTAGTCGAAGGTCAGCTCTTCCTTGTGCAGCACCGGTGCCCGGCCCTGGCCGGTGTACTCCCAGGCCGCCGCGTAGGAGAAGTTCTCGTCGTCGCGCTTCGCCTCGTGGTCCTCGGTCTGGCTCTCGGCGCGGAAGTGACCGCCGCAGGACTCGCGCCGGTGCAGCGCGTCGAGGCACATCAGCTCACCGAGCTCGAGGAAGTCGGCGACGCGTCCGGCCTTCTCCAGCGACTGGTTGAGCTGCGCACCGACGCCCGGCACCTTCACGGTGCTCCAGAACTCGCGACGCAGCTCGGGGATGCGCTCCAGGGCCTTGTGCAGGCCCTCCTCGGTGCGCTCCATGCCGCAGTTGTCCCACATCAGGTGGCCCAGCTCGCGGTGGAACGAGTCGACGGTGCGGTTGCCGTCGATGGACAGCAGCGTCTCGATCCGGCCCGCGACGTCGGCCTCGGCGGCCTTCACCTCTGGCGCGTCCAGCGACACCGGGTCGACGCCGCGGGCGAGGTAGTCGCCGATCGTGTTGGGCAGCACGAAGTAGCCGTCGGCCAGTCCCTGCATCAGCGCGGACGCGCCGAGGCGGTTGGCGCCATGGTCGGAGAAGTTGGCCTCCCCCACCACGAACAGGCCCGGGATCGTGCTCTGCAGGTCGTAGTCCACCCAGAGCCCGCCCATCGTGTAGTGCACGGCCGGGAAGATCCGCATCGGCACCGAGTAGGGGTCCTCGCCGGTGATGCGCTGGTACATCTGGAACAGGTTCCCGTACTTCGCGGCCACGGCGGGGCGGCCCAGCCGCTCGATCGACTCGGCGAAGTCCAGGTAGACGCCCAGTCCCGTCGGGCCGACCCCGCGCCCTGCGTCGCAGACGTTCTTCGCGGCGCGGCTGGCGATGTCGCGCGGCACGAGGTTGCCGAACGCCGGGTACTGGCGCTCCAGGAAGTAGTCGCGATCGGCCTCGGGGATCTCGCCCGGCGCGCGCTTGTCGCCCGCCTTGAGCGGCACCCAGACGCGGCCGTCGTTGCGCAGCGACTCGCTCATCAGCGTCAGCTTCGACTGGTGCTCACCGCTCACCGGGATGCACGTGGGGTGGATCTGCGTGAAGCACGGGTTGGCGAACAGGGCGCCCTTGCGGTGCGCGCGCCAGCTCGCGGTGACGTTGCAACCCTTGGCATTGGTGGAGAGGTAGAAGACGTTGCCGTACCCGCCGCTCGCGAGCACGACGGCATCGGCGAGGTGGGTGGTGGTCTCGCCCGTCACCAGGTCGCGGGCGACGATGCCGCGGGCCCGACCGTCGATGACGATCAGGTCCAGCATCTCGTGACGGGCGTACATGGTGACGCCGCCTGCGTCGATCTGCCGCTCGAGTGCCTGGTAGGCCCCCAGCAGGAGCTGTTGGCCGGTCTGGCCCTGCGCGTAGAAGGTGCGGGAGACCTGCACGCCCCCGAACGAGCGGTTGTCGAGCAGGCCGCCGTACTCGCGGGCGAACGGCACGCCCTGCGCCACGCACTGGTCGATGATCTGCAGGCTGATCTCGGCGAGGCGGTGCACGTTGGACTCGCGGGCGCGGAAGTCGCCGCCCTTGACGGTGTCGTAGAACAGCCGGTGGATGCTGTCGCCGTCGTTGCGGTAGTTCTTGGCGGCGTTGATACCGCCCTGCGCCGCGATGCTGTGGGCGCGGCGCGGGCTGTCCTGGTAGCAGAACGAGCTGACCTGGTACCCCAGCTCCGAGAGCGTCGCCGCGGCCGAGCCGCCGGCCAGCCCGGTGCCCACCACGATCACCTTGAGGTGGCGCTTGTTGGTCGGGTTCACCAGCTTCACGCTGAACTTGCGGGTGCCCCACCGGTTCTCGATCGGGCCGTCGGGTACGGCCCGGTCGACGACGGGCTCACCGATCGTGAAATCCGCGAAGGTCATGGCTCAGCCCACCAATCCGGTCAGCACGGCGAACGGGACGGACAGGAAGCCCGCGGTCAGCACGATCGCGAGGCCGAGCGCGACGCCCTTGAGCGTGCGCTGGGTGGCGACGCTGGAGCGTCCGATGCTCTGCAGCGCGCTCCACATGCCGTGGCGCACGTGGATGCCGACGGCCACCACGGCAAGGCTGTAGAAGAGCGTGACGTACCAGCGGTCGGGTGCGAAGTCGGCCGCGACGTTGTCGTAGACGGCACCGGACACGCCGTTCGGGTTCACCGTGCCGGTGGTCAGGTCGAGGATGTGCCACACCAGGAACAGCGCGATGATCACCCCGCCCCAGCGCATGGTGCGGGCGGCGTAGCTGCCCTGCACCTTGCGGTGGTGCACGTACTTGACCGGTCGCGCCTTGTGCGCCCGGCGCGTCAGCACGATCGCCGAGCCGATGTGACCGAGCAACGCCGCGGTCAGGACGACCCGCATGATCCACAGCAGCGTCTGCTCCGGCACGGCCGGCTCGCCGACGGTCCGCAGCCAGTGCGCGTACGTGTCGATGGCCTCGGCACCCAGGAAGATCTTGAGGTTGCCCACCATGTGGCCGATGAGGAACAGCAGCATGATCACGCCGCTGGCCGCCATCACGAACTTGAGCTGCACGGACGGGAGCCGCACCCGTCTGCGTGCCGGGGCACGCCCACCTGCGCGCTCTCCGAGAGTCACCATGGCCATCAGCGTGCGTACCGCACCGGTGTGGCGTCCAATGCATCGACGGGGCCCACTCGATGTACGTACGCTATTCCGGTGACACTTCAGCAGCTCGCGTACTTCGTGGCTGTGGCCGACGTGCGCAGCTTCACTCGCGCGGCGGAGTCGCTGGGAGTGGCGCAGCCCACGCTGTCGCGGCAGCTCAAGGCGTTGGAGGGCGAGCTGGGCGCGTCGCTTGTGGACCGTGGCGGGCGCGACGGGCCGGTGCTCACCCCCGCCGGGGAGGCCGTGCTGCCGTTCGCGCGGCGGATGCTCGCCGACATGAGCAGCGCCCGCGGGGCCGTCGCCGAGATCGTCGGGCTGCGCAGCGGGCGCGTGCGGATCGGCGCCACCCCGTCGCTGTGCATCGGGGTGCTCGCCGACGTGCTGCGGGTCTTCCACGAGCAGCACCCCGACATCCGCCTCGAGCTCGTGGAGAACGGCTCGCAGCCGCTGGTCCGCGACCTCGTGCGCGGCGAGATCGACGTGGCGCTGGTGATCGTGCCCGCCGCCGGGATCGACCCGGCCCTGCACAGCACACCGCTGCTGCGCGAGCGGTTGTCGGTGGCGTCGCCGTCGTCGAGCCGGGCACCGTCGACGCGGGGCTCGATGACGGTGCGCGAGCTCGCCCGCCGCCCGCTCGTGGTGCCGCGGCAGGGCTACGACCTGCGGGAGGTCACGCTGCGCGCCTACGCGGAAGCGGGTGTCACGCCGAAGTTCGCGGTGGAGGGCGGCGAGATGGACTCGGTGCTGCGACTGGTGGAGGCCGGCACCGGCGTCGCGGTGGTGCCCGATCTCGTGTTCGCCGGTCGCCCGCGCTTGCGCCGCACCGTCCTGACCCCGCCGATGTACCGCACCGTCGGGCTGGCGCGCCGCGCCGACCTCGCACCGTCACACGCCGTGCGGGCCTTCCGCGACACGCTGCTCGGCTTCCTCGCCGATCTCTCGGCTGCCGGCGGCTTTCCTGGCGACGTCCAGGTGCTGCGACGGCCCGATGCGACGTAGCGTCGGGGCATGGCGGCTGACATCCACTTCTACTTCGACCCCATCTGCCCGTTCGCCTGGATGACGAGCAAGTGGGTGCGCACCGTGCAGGAGCAGCGCGACTACACCGTCGACTGGCGGTTCATCTCGCTGCGCCTGCTCAACGCCCACATCGACTACGACGCCCACTTCCCGCCGGAGTACGAGGCCGGCCACACCGCGGGCCTGCGGCTGCTGCGGGTGGCCGCCCGCACCCGTGCCGAGCACGGTCGCGACGCGGTGGCCGCGCTCTACCGGGAGATGGGCACCGCGATCTTCGACCGCTCCCCCGTCGACGGGGCCCAGCGCGGCACCCCCGCGTTCGTCGAGCCGGTGCTGGCCGCGGCGGGCCTGCCCGGCGCGCTCGCGGCCGCGCTCGACGAGCCGCAGTGGGACGCCGAGATCCAGGCCGAGACCGACGAGGCACTCGCGCTCACCGGCAAGGACGTGGGTACGCCGATCCTGCACTTCGAACCACCCGCAGGCGTCGCGTTCTTCGGCCCGGTGATCAGCAGGCTGCCCGGCCCGGCGGAGGCCGTGCAGCTGTGGGACCACGTGATCGCACTGGCCCGCTTCCCCGGCTTCGCCGAGCTCAAGCGCAGCCTGCGCGAGCGCCCGCAGCTCAGCGGCCTGGGCGTCCGTGTCGACGAGGTCGGAAAGCAGGAGGACTGGCACGGCGGCAGCCGCCGCCAGAAGCAGGACCGCGGCTGATCCCCCGCCGAGCGGCCGGCCGAGCGCCCACTGGCTCATGATCGAACCGCAACCAGTGGGCGCTCGGCTGCGCTCAGCCGGGCAGGGTGCGGGGCAGCCCGAAGGCCGGCAGGAGGGCGTTGTCGCCGAACCGGGTGATCGCCGAGATGTGCTCACCCGCCAGCGTCAGGACGATGAGCCCGTTGGCCCGGGCGATCCCCGCCTGCCGGTCGCGCAGGTAGTAGCCGAACGCGGGCTGCCCGTTGGCCCGCACCGCGACCAGGCGCACGGCATCGGGCCCCCACCAGGTGCGGTCGTGGAAGAACCCCGCGATCGCCAGCGGCCCCTGGCAGGCGGTGGGCTCCGGCGGCATCGTGAGCCACGCGTCGTCGGTGAGCAGTGCGACGACCCGTTCGATGTCACCGCTCTCGAACGCGTCGGCGAACCGGCCCACCACCTCCCGCTCCCGCGCCGACCGCGGCGCCGGCGCCCGCTCCCGATCCCGGGCCGGTAGCGCGGCCTCGAGCGTCGAACGTGCCCGCTGCAGCGCGCTGTTGACGGAGGCCTCGGTGCTGTCGAGCATGCCGGCGGCCTCGGCGGCACGGAAGCCCAGCACGTCACGCAGGACGAGTGCGGCGCGCTGTCGCGGCGGCAGCTGCTGCAGTCCCGCCACGAACGCCAGCGACAGGGACTCCTTCGACTCGTAGCGGGCCTCCGGTCCGGGTGCCGGCTCCGGCAGCCCGCCGAGCAGGTCGTCGGGGTAGGGCTCGAGGAAGATCGGGTCGCTCGGCCGGGACCGGTCGCCCACTGCCGGGTTGGGCCGCCGCGCGCTGTCGCGCAGGGCGTTGAGGCTGCGGTTGGTCGCGATGCGGTAGAGCCATGCGCGCACGGAGGCCCGCCCTTCGAACCGGTCGAGGCCCCGCCAGGCCGCGAGCAACGTCTCCTGGAGGATGTCCTCCGCGTCCTGCACCGACCCGACGATCCGGTAGCAGTGCACCTGCAGCTCGTGCCGGTAGGGCTCGGTGAGCTCGCGGAACGCACGCTCGTCACCCGCCTGGGCGCGGGCGAGCAACTCCTGGTCGGCCATGGGTCTCCTCGGGTCGGGCTCTCGGAGATGGGGACACCACCGGCGGCGGAAACTCATCGGTCGGTTCCGGGCGGAGCCGGTGTCTCAATGACCATGACCGCATCAGACAACCGGATGCCCGTGACGCCGGCGCAGCGCTGGGTGCTCGCGCTGGCGTCGGTGGGCTCTTTCATCGTCGTGCTCGACCTGCTCGTCGTGTCCACCGCCCTCACGGCGATCCGCGCCGACCTCGGCGCGTCGATCGAGCAGCTCGAGTGGACGATCAACGCCTACACCGTGGCGTTCGCGGTGCTGCTGATGACGGCCGCGGGTCTGGGTGACCGGTTCGGGCGCAGGAAGTCCTACGCGGTCGGGCTGGGCCTGTTCGCACTGGCGTCGGCCGCCTGCGCGCTCGCGCCGGACGTCGGCTGGCTCATCGCCGCTCGCACCGTCCAGGGCATGGGCGCGGCGGCGATCATGCCGCTCGCGCTCGCCCTGCTGAACGTCGCGTTCGCCCCGCAGCAGCGCGGCTGGGCCGTGGGCGTCTTCGGTGGGGTCACGGGGCTCGGCGCGCTGCTGGGCCCGGTCGTGGGCGGGCTGGTCACGCAGGGCCTGCGCTGGGAGTGGATCTTCTGGCTGAACGTGCCGATCGTCGCGGCCGCGATCCCGCTGGTGCTGACCCGGACCGAGGAGAGCGTCGGCCCCCGGACCCCGCTCGACGTCCGCGGGGTGCTGCTCGTGACCGGCGCCGTGTTCGGGCTGGTCTGGGCACTGATGCGGGGCAACTCCGCAGGCTGGAGGAGCCCGGAGGCGCTGGCGTCCTGGGTCATCGGCGCGGCGCTGGGCGTGGCGTTCGTCGCCTGGGAGCGGCGGGCCCCGGCCCCGATGCTGCCGATGCGGCTGTTCCGGTCCCCCGCGTTCGCCGCCGGGAACGCGGGCATCTTCCTGGTCAATGCCGCCATCACCGGCGCGATCTTCCTGATGGCGCAGTTCCTGCAGACCGCACTCGGACAGGGCCCGCTCGACTCGGGGCTGCAGCTGCTGCCGTGGGGCGTCGCGCCGTTCCTGCTCACCCCGATCGCCGGAGCGATGATCAACCGCATCGGGGCCAGGACGCTCGCGGCCTGCGGGACGGCGCTGATGGCGATCGGGTTGGGCTGGGTGGCACTGATCGCCGCGCCGTCGCTCGGCTACGGCGCGCTGGTGGCACCGCTCGTGCTCATCGGGACCGGCATGGCGCTGGCCGTGCCGGCACTGACCCGGTCGGCCGTCAGCTCCGTGGAGCCGCCCGACATCGCCGCGGCGTCCGGCACGTTCAGCACCCTGCGCCAGCTCGGTGGGGCCTTCGGGGTGGCGGCCGTGGCGGCCGTGTTCGCGGCCACCGGCAACTACACCTCGCCACAGGCGTTCACCGCCGGGTTCGCCCCGGCGATGGGCGTGACCGCGGTGCTGGTGCTGGTGGGGATCGGCACCGCGCTGGGGCTCCCCCGCCGTTCTACCTCCGACCGCCGGCAGGTGGCGGTCGGGGCAGCGGAGTGAGCAGCTGAGTGACTACCGGCTGCTCGGACTGACCACTCCGGCCTCGTAGGCGGCGATCACCAGCTGGGCGCGGTCGCGGGCGTCCAGCTTGGTGAGCAGCCTGCCGACGTGGGTCTTGGCCGTGTTGAGCGAGATCGTCAGCTCCTCGGCGATCTCGGTGTTGGACAGCCCGCGCGCCACGAGCACGAGCACCTCCGCCTCCCGGGTCGTGATGCCGTGGAGTACGGGCGGCTGCGGCGGCGCCGGGCGCGCGGTGAACTCGCGGATCAGCCGCCGCGTGACGCTCGGCGCCAGCAGGGCCTCCCCGGCCGCCACCACCCGGATCCCCGCCATCAGGTCGGCGGGCGGGGCGTCCTTGAGCAGGAAGCCGCTGGCACCGGCGCGCAGCCCGGCGTAGACGTACTCGTCGAGGTCGTAGGTGGTCAGGATCAACACGCGCGTTGCGGCGAGCTCGGGGGAAGCCGTGATGCGCGCGGTGGCGTCGATGCCGTTCATCCCCGGCATCTGGACGTCCATCAGCACGACGTCGGGCCGCAGTTGCGTCGCGAGCCGCACGGCCTCCCGGCCGTCGGCCGCCTCGCCCACCACCACCAGGTCGGACGTGGTCTGCAGCAGCACGCGGAAGCTGCCGCGCACGAGCGCCTGGTCGTCGGCGACGACCACCCGCACGCTCACCCGTCACCCCGCTGCAGCGGGAGCACGGCCCGGACCCGGAAGCCCTGGCGCGGCGGCTCGACCGGGCCGGCGACCAGCGTGCCGCCGTAGACCGCCACGCGCTCCCGCATGCCGAGCAGCCCGTGCCCGCCGGGTGCGTCGGCGCGGCCGCTGCCGCGCCCGTCATCGGTGACCGAGACGGTGAGCGCGCTGCGGCCGTGCTCCACCTCGACGGTGACCGTGGTGGCCCCGGCGTGCCTGACGACGTTCGTCAGCGCCTCCTGCACGATGCGGTAGGCCGAGAGCCCCAACCCCGTCGGCACCCGCTGCGCAACGCCACGCACGTCGAGCGTCACCGCGAGACCGGCCCTCCCGCTGCGCTCCACCAGCACGGCCAGATCGGCCAGCCCGGGTGCCGTGTCCATGGCGACGGCATCCGGTCCGGGGGCGACGGCATCCGGTCCGGGGGCGCCGCGCAGCACCGGCAGCATCCGTCGCAGCTCGTCGAGGCTGGCGCGGCTGGTCTCCTCGATCGAGGTCAGCGCCCGGCGGGCCTCCTCCGGCCGGCTGTCGAGGACGTAGCCCGCGACGCCGGCCTGCAGCGCGACCAGGCTCATCCCGTTGGCGACCACGTCGTGCAGCTCGCGCGCGATGCGCAGGCGTTCCTGGGCGGCCACCCGGTCGGCCGCCTCGGCCAGTCGGGCCCGCGTGTACTCCCGCTGTGAGCGCGCGGTGATCCCGAGGCACCACGCGGCGACGGTGAGCGCCGCGAACGGCACCGCCACGCCACCGGCCGCGCCGGTGCCCGGCAGGCCGGGCACCGGGAAGGCCAGCACCGCGTCGACCAGCACCGCGACCACGAGCGCGCCGATCGCGACGGGTCGCCGCTGCAGCGACGCGACGGTGTAGACCACGACCGCCACCGTTGGCAACGGCCCGTCGGTGACGCCCGTCAGCACCCCGGCCGCGTCGGCCGCCAGCACGGCACCGAACGCCGGCAGTGGCCACCGCCGGCGCACCGCGATCGGCACCGTCGCGGCGCCGACCAGGGCATACCCGGCCAGTACCGGCGGTCCGGGCTGCGCCGTGGCGCCGACGAACACCAGTGACCCGAGCGCGACGACGACGTCGATCGCGATCCAGTGGCGGGTGTGCAGCCGGATGTGCCATGGCTGAGGCAGGGCACCGGACACCGGACGACCGTAGCGATTCCGGCGCGCGCCGGCGTCATGCTCCGGGATGACACCCTGCGGGATGACGCGTCGGCCGCAGGTGCGTGCGCCGGCGTGATGATCCGGAGGCGCCCGCACTCGACGCTGGGATCATGCTGACCTCGATCCGCGCCGCCACCGTGGCGGGCCTCGCCGTGCTCGCCGTCTCCGGTTCCCTGCCCGTGCCCGACGCTCCCCCGCAGGCCCCACCGTTGATCGCCTGGTCGGACTGCGGGGACGGTGCCCAGTGCGCCACCCTCACCGTGCCGGTGGACTGGCGGCGCCCGGCCGGACCGACCACGACGGTGAATCTCGGCCGGGTCACGGCCACGGATCCGGCCCACCGGGTGGGCACCGTCGTGGTCAATTGGGGCAGCGGCGTCAGCACCTCGACCCTGCATCCGCGCATGCCGGTCGTCGACGACCTCGCCGCGTCCTTCGACGTGGTGGTGATGGACATGCGTGGCCTCGGCCGCGCCGACAACAACACCCTGGTGCCGTGCACCGGACCGCAACCGCCGGTCGACGGCCTGGTCAAGGCCGTCGACGAGGCCGGCTGGCAGGCGCACGCGGCGGCCAACGCCGCCTACGACGCGGGTTGCCGCCAGGCCGCCGGGGCGCTCTTCGACGGCCTCACGTCGTGGCAGGCCGCCCACGATCTCGACGCGCTGCGCGCGGCGCTGGGCGAGCGGAAGCTCCGCTACATCGGCAACTCCTACGGCACGACGTTCGGGCAGGCCTACGCGGAGCTGTTCCCGGACCGGGTCGAGCGGATGTACCTCGACGGCGTGGCCGATCACACCCAGCCCTGGCTGGAGGACTGGCTGCGCAACTACGCCGTGACCCAGGAGCAGCAGCTGATCCGGTTCCGCGACTGGTGCCGGGAACGGGCCGGCTGCTGGCTGCACGACACCGACGCCGCGCAGGTCTGGGATCAGCTGGTGGCCCGTGCCGGCGCGCACCCCTTGCCCGCGCCGAGCGCCGGAGCGGGTCGGACCGTGAGTGTGCAGGAGCTGTTCGCCGGAGCCTGGTTCGGGATGTCGCCGCCCCTGTGGCCGCGGCTGGCCGAGGCCATGGCGAAGGCGCGCGACGGCGATGCGGGGATGTTCCTTGCCATGTCACCCGGCCAGCAGCCCGAGGAGCAGGGCAACATGCTCGGGACGACGCTGTGCCACGACTTCATGCCGCAGACACCGACCTACCAGCAGTTCCAGGGCATCGAGGCGCGCCTCAAGGCCGTGGCACCCCGCTTCGGCTGGATCGAGGGCCGGATCGAGCTCGGCAGGTGCGTCGGGATCCCCGGCCGGCCCGCCTACCCGCCGCACCCGCTCACCGCACCCGGCCTCCCACCCGTGCTCGTGGGGATCGGCGAGCTGGACAACAACACGGCGAACCCCGGAGCGGCCCGCGTGGCACGGCAGCTGCCCGGGGCGCGGGCGCTGTGGCACGGCGACGGTCACGCCGCCTTCGTGCTGCACGGCAACACCTGCCTCAACGGCCACGTGCTGGCCTACCTGGTCGACGGGACGCTGCCGGCCGCCGGCACCCGCTGCCCCGGCGAGATGATCAAGGCGATTCCCGACCGGATGCCGGCCGGGTGATCGCGGTGCGGGGAGGGGACCGGTCAGTCGTCGCCGGGCTCCGCCTCGCCGAACTCGTCGAGCTCGACGCCGTGGTTGGCCAGCGCCTGCTTGACCACACGATAGGACGTGCTGCCGCTGTAGCCCTTGCGGGCGAGCATGCCGACCAGCCTGCGGAGGGCGCTGGCCTTCTGCTCGGGCGTGGAGACGTTCATCGAGCGGATCTTGCGTGCCACCAGTTCCTCGGCGCGCTTCTCCTCGGAATCGGCGTCGACCTCGGCGAGCGCCTCCCCCGCCACCTCGTCGTCGACGCCCTTGCGGCGCAGCTCCATGGCGATGGCGCGGCGCGCCAGCCCCTTGTAGTTGTGGCGGGAGCGCACCCACTGGCCCGCGAACGCGGCGTCGTCGATGAGGCCGACCTCGTCGAACCGCTCCAGGACGGTAGCTGCCGCCTCGTCCGGGATGCCCTTGCGGCGCAGCGCCTGCCCCAGCTCCTGACGGGTGCGCGCCCGGTCGCTGAGCAGCCGCAGGCAGATCTCCTTGGCCGCCGCCACCGGATCGACCCCGGGTGCGAGCGCCACCGGCTCGCCCCAGCCCCGGCGGCGCTTGCCAGTGCCCGTACCTGTGTCCTTCGCAGGGACGGCCTCCTCGGGGACGGCCTCCTCGGGATCGCCCAGCACCTCGTCGGGACCCGGCCCGAACCCGGGCCCCGGCGCGCTCTCGGCTGTGCGTCGGGACCGTCGCTTGCGCGGTGGGAGGGGTGCGGTGATGGTGCCGGGAGCCGGAGGTGGGCGCTCGGCCGACGAGCGGTGCGGCGGATCGCCGCGACCGCGCCGGGTGGGACCCGGTGCGGTGAGCTCGCTGAGCCGCATCACCCGCGGCAGCTCCGGGCGCGAGGTGCCGAGACCGACCAGCCCGGCCACCGGTGCGGCCGGCTCAGCCGCCGCCGTACCGATGTGGCCCAGCTCCGCGACCGGTGCGGCCTCGTCGTCGACGATCGCGTCGAAGCGGGCGACGGGTGCCTGCTCCGCCGCGTCGGATCCGATGCTCTCGTAGCGGGCGACCGGGGCCGGCCCCGATTCCGGTTCGGACTCCGGACCGCCCCCGTCGCCCCGGGCAACCACGCTCAGAAGTCGACCGGAGCGGGCAGCGGCTCGGCCTGCGCGTCGAGGACGGCGCCGATACCGAGCTTCTCCTTGATCCGCTTCTCGATCTCGTCGGCGACATCGGGGTTCTCGCGCAGGAACTTGCGGGCGTTCTCCTTGCCCTGGCCCAGCTGATCGCCCTCGTAGGTGTACCAGGCACCGGACTTGCGGACGATGCCCTGCTCGACACCCACATCGACCAGCGAGCCCTCCCGGCTGATGCCGTGGCCGTAGAGGATGTCGAACTCGGCCTGCTTGAACGGCGGCGCGACCTTGTTCTTGACGACCTTGACGCGGGTGCGGTTGCCGACCATGTCGGTGCCGTCCTTGAGCGTCTCGATGCGCCGGATGTCGAGCCGGACCGACGCGTAGAACTTGAGTGCCTTGCCACCCGTGGTGGTCTCCGGCGAGCCGAACATCACGCCGATCTTCTCGCGCAGCTGGTTGATGAAGATCATGGTGGTGCCGGAGTTGCTGAGGGCACCGGTGATCTTGCGCAGCGCCTGGCTCATGAGCCGGGCCTGCAGGCCGACGTGGCTGTCGCCCATCTCGCCCTCGATCTCGGCGCGGGGCACGAGCGCCGCCACCGAGTCGATGACGATGATGTCGAGCGCGCCGGAGCGGATCAGCATGTCGGCGATCTCGAGCGCCTGCTCACCCGTGTCGGGCTGCGACACCAGCAGGTTGTCGGTGTCGACACCGAGCGCCTTGGCGTACTCGGGGTCGAGCGCGTGCTCCGCGTCGATGAACGCCGCGATGCCGCCCGCTGCCTGCGCGTTGGCGACCGCGTGCAGCGCCACCGTGGTCTTACCGCTGGACTCCGGTCCGTAGATCTCCACGACACGGCCGCGGGGCAGGCCGCCCACCCCGAGCGCGACATCGAGCGCGATCGAGCCGGTGGGGATGATCCCGATCGGGGGGCGGGTGTCATCGCCGAGGCGCATCACCGAGCCCTTGCCGTGGTTCTTCTCGATCTGGGCGAGGGCGAGTTCCAGCGCCTTCTCGCGGTCGGGTGTGGTAGCCATCGCCGTCTCCACCTCAAGTGCTCGGGTTGATTCACGTGCTGGCGTCGACGGTAGGGGTCACCACCGACGGTTTGCGGGCGGCTCTCGAAACTGTGGATGGCCGACCCGCGTTGTGGACAGCAGCGTAGCGAACACCTGTTCGAGCCTCGAATCGACACGCCCATCGGCTAGGCTCCCGCGCCGAACGGGTGCCAACACATCTTTGCAAAGATTCTCTTGCAAAGAAACCTTTGCGTCTCTACCGTCGGCACATGGCCGACCACCCACCCACCGGCGCCAAGCGCCTCGACGCCGAGAGCCTCAAGGCGCTCGCCCACCCGTTGCGCGTCCGGATACTCGCGACGCTGCGCGCGCTCGGCCCCGCCACCGCCAGCGCGCTGGGCCGCCGGCTCGGTGAGAGCAGCGGCGCCACCAGCTACCACCTGCGCCAGCTCGAGCGGCACGGCTTCGTCGAGGAGGAGTCCGGGCGCGGCTCCACCCGCGAGCGCTGGTGGCGGGCGGCGCACCGCACCACCGAGTGGGTCGACGCACCGTGGGAGGACGACTCCGCCGCTGCGGCGGCCACCGCGTTCCTGCGCCGCTTCCAGGCCGACTACGAGCAGCGGGCCGTGCACCAGTGGGACGCCGAGTGGGCGTCGTGGACCCCCCGCTGGCAGGACGCCGCGGCCTCGTCCGACGTCCTGCTGCGGCTGCGCGTCGACCAGCTCGAGCAGCTCAACGCGGAGATGGAGGGCGTGCTGCAGCGCTGGATCGGGCAGGAGGACCCCGAAGGCGAGCACGTGGCCGTCTTCTTCCGCGCGTTCCCCCAGCACGAGCCGACCCTGTGATGAGCCCGGCGACGGCCTACGGCACCGCCGCCGCGACCCGCCGCGCGTACTACGCGCTGAGCGCCCTGCGCTGGCTCCCGACCGGCATGCTCATCCCGATACTCGTGCTCTTCGCCGGCTCCCGCGGGCTGACGCTGGCCGAGATCGGACTGGCCATGGCGCTGCAGGCGGCCGTGGTGATCGTGCTGGAGCTGCCGGCGGGCGGGCTCGCCGACGCCGTCGGCAGGCGTCCGGTGCTGGCCGGCGCGGCCGCGGTGAGCACAGTGAGCGTGGCCGTCCTGCTGTTTGCCAACGGGCTGGCCGGCTTCGTGGTGGCGATGATGCTGCAGGGCGTGTTCCGGGCGCTGGACTCCGGCCCGCTGGAGGCCTGGTACGTCGACGCGGCACTCGCGAGCGACCCGGGCCGCGACCTCGCGCGGGATCTGGCGCGGGCCAACACCGTGGTCTACGTGGCCGTGGCGGCGGGGGCGCTGCTCACCGGCGCGGCCGGGCTGCTGCCGGTGGCCGACCCGCTGACGCCCGCGGTCGCCGTGTCGCTCGGTTTCGAGGCGGTGAACGTCGTCGCGGTGCTCGTGCTGATGCGCGAGGGACGCCCGCGCGTCGATCTCGGCGCTGCCGTCTCGGCAGTGTGTGACACCCCACGGGTGGTGCGCGACGCGGTGCGGCTGGGCTGGACGCGGCGGCCGTTGCGCCTGCTCGTGGCCGTCGAGCTGTTCTGGGGCGTCGGGTTGATGGTCGTCGAGCTGCTGTGGCAGCCCCGCACGGCGCAGCTGCTGGGATCGACGACGGACACGGCCGTCTTCGGCGGTCTGTCGGCGGCGGGCTGGGTGGCGGGCGCGCTGGGATCGGCGCTGCTGCCCGCTGTGCTGCGGTGGACGGGGTGCAGCACCACCGCAGCCGCCGCCGCGATGCGCGTCCTGCAGGGGATCGCCGTGCTCGGCATCGGGATCGGCGGCGGCGTGCCGGGCGTCGCCGTGGCCTACCTCGCCTTCTACCTGGTGCACGGTGCGGCGAACCCGGCCCACGCGGTGCTGGTGCACCGCCAGGTCCGCGACGGCGACCGCGCCACCGTCCTCTCGATCAACTCGCTGGTGTTCCGCGTCGGCGGGCTGGTCGCGTCCGCGACGGCCGGGTTGCTCGCCGAGTCCAGCGGGATGGTGGTGGCGTTCGCGGTGGGGGCCGCGGTGACCGCGGCGGCCGCCCCGCTCTACCTGATGAGCGCGCGGGCCGATCGGCTCGAGCCGGCTGCTCAGCGGCGGGCCGGCGGGACATCGTAGGCGTCGCAGACGGCGATCCACACGTCCTTGGCGTCGAAACCGGCGGCCAGCGCCTGCTCCACCGTGCGCCCTCCGAGCTGGGACAGGACGTGGTCACGCGCGATGGAGGCGGCCCGGACGCCGCCGAACTCCGTCTCCATCAGCTCGCGGAAGTAGGTCATGCGCACCCCATCCAGGGTAGTGAGTGGCACGCTGCAGGTGTGCCCGACCTCCTTCGCGCCGTGTGGGACGCCCTCGGCGGCGACCCGGCAGCGCTGTCCCGGCTCACCGTCACCGGGTCCTCCCCGACGCTGCGCTCCGCGTTCCCCGTCACCGACGTCGGGACGGCCGTCATCGGGGCGAGCCTGCTGGCCGCGACCGACGCTCCCGTCGCCATCGACACCGGCGCGGCCGCCGTGGCGCTGCGCAGCGAGCGCTACCTGCGCCGGGACGGCCGGTCCCCCGGCAGTGCCTTCGCGCCGCTCTCGGCGTTCCACCGCACGGCCGACGGCTGGATCCGGCTGCACGCCAACTACGACTGGCACCGCGCCGCGGCGCTGAGTGCGCTGGGCTGCAGCCGGGAACAGGACGCGCCTGCCGCCATCGCCGAGCGCGGCGCCGTCGAACTGGAGACGGCGGTGCACGCGGCCGGTGGGGTGGCCGCTGCCGTGCGCACCGAGCAGCAGTGGCGGGCGACGGCGGGCGACCCACCACCGCTCGTCGAGCACCGGGTGGTCGGCGAGGCGCCCGCGCGAGACGTCCGGCGGCCCCGGGTGCTCGACCTGACGCGCGTGATCGCCGGCCCGGTCGCCACCCGCACCCTGGCCGCGCACGGCGCCGACGTGCTGCGCCTCGACGCACCGCAGCGCCCGGAGCTGGCCGCGCAGGGCTGGGACACGCTGCCGGGCAAGCGCAGCGCGCTGCTCGACGTCGCTGCCGACCCCGCCGCCCTGGACGCGCTGCTGGCCGGGGCCGACGTGGTCGTCACGGGCTACCGGCCCGGAGCGCTCGACCGGTTCGGCCTCGCCCCCGAGATGCTTGCCGAACGGCATCCCGGGCTGGTGGTGGTCACGCTTTCGGCATGGGGGCACCGCGGGAGCTGGGGTGCCCGGCGCGGGTTCGACAGCCTGGTGCAGGCCGCCTGCGGCATCGCGCTCACCGAGGGCTCGGCCGCCGCGCCGGGCGCGCTGCCCGCGCAGGTGCTCGACCACGCCACCGGCTACCTCGCGGCCGCGGCCGCGCTGCTGGGGCTGGCCCGCCAGCGCCGCGACGGCGGCACGCACCACTACCGGCTCGCCCTGATCGCGACGGCCGGGTGGATGCAGTCACTCCCCCGCGTCGCACCGGTCGACGTCGACGAGGTCGATCCGGCGCCCTACCTACAGGACCTCGACGCGCCCGACGGCCGCCTCACACTCGTCCGACCGCCGGGCACGATCGACGGCAGGGCGTTGAGCTGGCCGGCACCGGCTCCGGCGTTCGGCGCGGCGGTGGCGGAGTGGGGCGGCAGCGGGTAGGGACCTGGTTGAGATGCTGCGGTCGAGCCCGCCACCGCCCCGCTCGTGGTGAGCCACCAGCTGGCGCAACGTGGTTGCAGGAAGATCAACGCCCACTGGGTCATGGTCAACACCGAACCAGTAGGCGTTGATCACCCCAACCGCACCTCACAGCCCCGCGCCGGGCCCTGCAGCGCGGCTCGCGCACGCCGGTGGCTGTCGTGCCCTCCTGCTGATCTGCCCGCCCGGCGAGGGCGCCGTAATGCCGGGCACCCTCCCCAACCGCACCCGCCGGCGCCGACGCTCATGGCGGCCGCAGGCCATGACGGACGTCCTGCAATGCGGATGGGTAGCGCCGCCACGCGTAGCGTCATGGGCGTGATGTCCGTTCTCGTCGCCCAGGACCCCACCGGCTTCTCGTCGCTGACGGGGCAGCTGGTCGTGCTGGCCGCGCTGCTGACGTCGCTGGTGTTGCTGTTGCGCTGGTGGTGGCACAACCGCAAGCACTGAGCGGCCGGAAATCTGCTTGTGCGCCTGCCGGCCGCCGTTAGCGTCGGGAGGGTGCACCTCGCCCAGCTGAACATCGGCCTGCCCATCGCCCCCGTCACCGAGCCCGAGCTCGCCGGCTTCGTCGCCGGGCTGGAATCCGTCAACGCCGAGGCCGACGCCGCACCGGGTTTCGTCTGGCGGCTGCAGACCGAGGACGGTGACGCCACCGCCGTCCGCGCGTTCGGCGACGATCGGCTGCTGGTCAACATGAGCGTCTGGACGTCGATCGAGGCGCTCGGCGACTACGTCTACAACGGCTTGCACCGCGCGATCATGGTGCGGCGGCGCGAGTGGTTCGTGCCGATGCGGGAGGCCTTCCAGGTGCTGTGGTGGGTGCCGGAGGGCCACTTCCCTACGGTTGCCGAGGCCGAGGACCGGCTCGCGCACCTGCGCGAACACGGACCCACCCCGTACGCGTTCACGTTCCGCAGGCCGTTCGACGGCGACGTCGCGGCTGCGGCCACCGGCGACTGGATGTGCGGGGTCTGACGTCAGACGGCCGTGGAGACCGGCCGTCTCACCGCGAAGGTGCCCGCCGTGAGCAGGTAGGGCACCACGATCGCCGCCGCGACGACGCCGAGCACCGCGTAGGACGCGCCCGACACCACCACCCCGGCGGCGATGCTGCCGAGCGCGCCGCTGACGTTCATGGCCACGTCCGACAGGCCCTGTGCCCCGGCCCGCACGCGCAGCGGCACCGACTCCGACAGCAGCGCGGAACCGGCGACGAGCCCGGCCGACCAGCCGAGCCCGAGCAGGATCAGCCCGACGCTCAGCAGCGCCGTGTCCGTCGGGCCTGCCAGCGAGCACACCACACCCGCGCTCAGCAGCAACGCGCCGCTCAGCGCGAGCACGCGGGTGCGGCCGACGCGGTCGGCGAGCCACCCGAACACCGGGCTGAGCGCGTACATGCCCGCGACGTGCAGGCTGATCACGAGCCCGACGACGGCGAGCGTGGCACCGCCGTGGTCCATGTGCACCGGCGTCATCGACATCAGGCCCACCATCAGCAGGTGGCTGATCGCCACTCCGCCCAGACCCAGCAGCGCTGCCGGGGACGCGCGCAGCGCCGCACGCACGTCGGCGCCGCGCACGGGCTCGCCCGGGTCGACGTCGGCCTCCGCCCTGGCCAGCACCAGTGGGTCGGGACGCAGCCCGACCCACGCCAGCACCGTCGCGATCGCGAAGGCGGTTGCGCACAACAGGAACGGGCCGGTGGTGGGCGGCAGTCCGAGCCGGCCCGCGAGGTTCTGCACGGGCTGCGCCAGGTTCGGCCCGGCCACCGCGCCCACCGTGGAGGCCCAGACGACGAGCGCCAGCGCCCGCGCCCGTCGCTCCGGCCGGGCGAGGTCGGTGGCGGCGTAGCGGCCCGCGAGACCCGCCGCCGTGGCCGACCCGACGAACACCAGCGTGACGATCAACCACGACGCGCTCTCGGACGCGACCGCCACTGTGGCCCCGACTGCCCCGAACATCCCGGCGCCGTAGCCGAAGACCAGCGCGGGTCGCCGCCCCGCCCGCGACGCGATCCTGGCGATGACGAACGCTGCGACCGCCGCCCCGAGCACGAGCCCGGTCTGGGAGATCCCGCCGATCGTCTCCGAGCCCGACAGCCGCGACGCGAGCAGCGTGCTCACCGCGATGGCGGTGGAGACCCCGATCCCGCCGAGCATCTGCGCCCCGGCGAGCACGGCGACCACCCGGCGTTGGACGGCGACGAGGTCGGGTGGTGCGGTGGGGCTCTTCACCTCCTGATCCTGCACGCCCGGCCCGCCGGACTCCAGCCGAATCCGTCCCGGTATGTATCACCGGGCCGCACCTCCTGCTCCGGATGAGGACAGGTGGATGCGGTCGGTGACGACCATGGGTGCAACCGGACGACCAGGAGCGGCGCATGAGCACACCCGAGGGCACCTCGCGCCTCCGCGCGTACCTCGACCGGCACGCTCCACCGACGCCGTGCCTGGTGATCGATCTGCACACCGTTCGCGAACGCTTCGCGCAGCTCACGGCGGCCGTTCCCGGCACGCAGCTGTGCTACGCGGTGAAGGCCAACCCGGAACGGGAGGTCGTGCGGTTGCTGGTGGGGCTCGGCGCGAGCTTCGACGTGGCGAGCGTGGCCGAGATCCGGCTGTGCCTCGAGGAGGGGGCGCGTCCCGACCGGCTCTCCTACGGAAACACGATCAAGAAGCGCTCCGACATCGCCGCGGCGCACGCACTCGGTGTGCGCCTGTTCACCACCGACAGCCTGGCCGACGTCGAGCACCTGGCCCAGCACGCGCCGGGAGCGTCGGTGCTCTGCCGGATCGTCCTGCGCGACACCGGTTCGCTGACGCCGTTCGGCACCAAGTTCGGTTGCTCCCCCGAGATGGCCGTCGACCTGCTCACCCGCGCCACCGAGCTGGGACTGCACCCGGCCGGGGTGTCGTTCCACGTCGGCTCGCAGCAGCTCGACCCGGCGGCGTGGGAGGTCGGGATCGCGTTCGCCGCCGGGATCACCGCGAAGCTCGCGGCGGGCGGCGTCGCGCTGCCGGTGCTCGACATCGGCGGTGGGTTGCCCGGCAGCTACCGGCAGCAGGCCCCGCCCCTGAGCGACTACGTCGCGGTGATCGACGCGTCGCTGCTGCGGCACTTCGACGACGCCGGGCTCCCCCGGCCCCGGCTGCTGATGGAACCGGGACGGTTCCTCGTCGCCGATGCGGGCCTGCTGCGCAGCGAGGTGGTGCTGGTGGCGCGCAAGTCCGACACCGACGAGCACAGGTGGGTCTACCTCGACGCCGGGCGCTACAACGGCCTCGCCGAGACCGAGAACGAGTACATCGCCTACCGGCTCACCACGCCCGGTCGCGACGGCCCGACCGGCCCGGTGTGCCTGGCCGGGCCCACCTGCGACGGCGACGACGTGATCTACCAGCACACCGACTACCGGCTGCCACTGGACCTGCGGGCCGGCGATCACGTCGACATCCACAGCGCGGGCGCCTACACGGCCAGCTACGCCTCGGTGGCGTTCAACGGCTTCCCGCCGCTGCAGACCTACTGCATCCCGCTCGCCGATCCGCTCCCGGTCGGATCCTTCGCAGGACAACACGTCCTGGCCGAGCTCACCGGCGTCGACCCCGCGCTCCTCGACGACGAACCGCGCCTGCGCGACACGCTCGTCGCCGCGCTGGAGCAGGCCGGCGCCACCGTGCTCGAGGTCAGCTCGCGTCAGTTCGATCCGCAGGGCGTCACGGTGATCGCGCTGCTGTCGGAGTCGCACGCGTCGCTGCACACCTATCCGGAATGCGGCTCGGCGTTCGTCGACGTCTTCACCTGCGGGCAGCGCGCCGAGCCCGAGCTCGCCGTCCGGCTGCTCGCGGCGGCGCTGCACGCCCCCGACGTGCACACCCGCACCGTCCACCGCGGCAAGGAGCTCTCATGACCAGCACCCCAACAACGACGACCCAGACGACGACACGCATCCACGAGCCGATGGGGCCGGGCCTGACCCGGGTCTGGGAGCTCGAGGAGGTGCTCTGGGAGGGTGACACCGCGTTCCAGCACGTCGTGATCGCCCGCACCGCGCAGGGCGTCGCGCTGTTCTGCGACGACGACCGGCAGAGCACCGAGCTCAGCCAGCTCGTCTACCACGAGGCGCTGATGGTGCCGGCGCTCCTGCTGGCCGACCGGGTCGACGCGGTGCTCGTCGTCGGGTCCAGCGAGGGCGTGGTCTGCCAGCAGGCCGTGGCCGCGGGTGCGTCGCGGGTGGACCACGTCGACATCGACGAGCAGGCCGTGCGGCTGTGCGCCGAGCACCTCCCCTACGGCTACGCCCCCGCCGAGCTGGACCGCGCGGAGCAGGGCGACGGGCCGATCCGCGTCCACTACGCCGACGGCTACCGGTTCGTCGCCGAGACCCGGGACCGGTACGACATCGTGCTCGTCGACCTGCCCGACGAGCGCGCGGACGTCGACGCCCAGCACAACCGGCTCTACGGCACCGAGTTCCTGCGGATGTGCCGCGCGGCTCTGACGCCCGGCGGTGTCGTGGTCACGCAGGCGGGCTGCCCGACGCTCTGGCGCAACGACACGCTGCGGACGTCGTGGCGCCGGTTCACCGAGACGTTCGACACCACGGCCTACTACGGCTGCGACGAGCACGAGTGGGCCTACCTGTTCGGCCGCGCCGACGTCGTGGCCGACCCGACGGCGCTGATGATCTCGCGGCTGGACGCCTGCGGCTACCGCCCGGTCTCGATCGACGCCGCGGCGCTCACCGGCTGTTCGGTGCCGCCGTTCAGCGTGCGGCACGGGTAGCGGCCATGACCGCCGGGCTCGGCCGCGAGGTCCGGCGGGAGATCGTGGGTGCCATCGCCACGGTGGCCGTCGCCGGGCTCGGCACCGGTGCCACGGTGCCGCTGGTGTCGCTCAAGCTGGCGGCCACGGGCGTCGACACGGCCGTGATCGGGCTGATGGCGGCGCTGCCCGCCGTCGGGCTCCTGCTCGGTGCGCCGTTCGTCGGTGCATTCGCGCGCCGGATCCCACCGCGGCGGGTGCTGCTGCTGGCCGTGGCCGGGTCGGCGCTCGTGACGGTCCCGCTGGCCGGCGCGCCCGCGCTGTGGGCGTGGCCGGCGCTGCGCCTGATCAGCGGGGCCTGCACCGCGGCGCTGTTCGTGCTCGGCGAGACGTGGATCAACCAGGCCACCCCCGACCGGTTGCGCGGGCGCATGGTGGCCACCTACGCCACCGCGTTCACCGGCTGCCAGCTCGCCGGTCCGGGACTGATCGCGCTGCTGGGCTCCGAGGGCCCCGCTCCGGTCGCGATGGCCGTCGCGGCCCACCTGATCGGGATCGGCCTGCTCGGACGCACACCCGGTGGACCGGTCCTGACCGGCCCGGCCACCGGCTGGGGGTTCGTGCGGCACCTGCGCCGGGCGCCTGCCGTGGTGGCGGCCGTCGTCGCGTTCGCGTTCTTCGACTCAGCGGTGCTGGCGCTGTTCCCGCTCTACGGCATGGCACACGGGCACTCCGAGCCCGCGGCGACGCTGATGATCAGCGCGATCCTCGCGGGCGACGCCGCGCTGCAGGTCCCGATCGGCTGGCTCGCCGACCGCTGGGGTCGGTCCCGCGTCCACACCGGTTGCGGCGTCACGGTGGTGCTGATCGCCGCGCTCCTGCCGGTTCTGATCGCGGCGCAGGCGCTGGGTTGGCCCGCACTCGTGCTGCTCGGGGCCGCCGCAGGCAGCATCGAGACGCTCGCGCTCGTCGCCGCGGGGAACCGCTACGCCGGGCAGCAACTCCTCGAGGTCAACGCGGGGCTGAGCGTGGTGTGGGCCGTCGGGAGCCTGCTCGGGCCGCTGCTCGGCAGCGTCGCGATCGATGCGGTCGGACCGGACGGGCTGATGATCGCGCTGGCCGCGGTCATGGCGGCCTTCGTGCTGGTGAACATCGGCACCCGCAACCCCTGACGCGCCCGGCCGGCGCGCCGGGAACTCGCGTTGCAGGAAAGCCACTTTCCTGCAATGTCGTTGCGGGAAAGTGGCTTTCCTGAGCCTCCCCACGCGACGGCCTCCCGCTGGCGGAGACCCAACCGGAACGCACCCAGCGCCCCGCGCCGGCCCCGTTGCAGGAAGGTGGCAGTGGCCTTGCCGCAAGAATCTTGCGGCAAGGTGGCCCTCCTGCAATGCGGAGAGCCTGCCTCGCGCCGGGCGAGTGATCAACGCGCACAGGTTCCGGCTGGATCATGAGCCAGTGCGCGCTCGGCGGCGAACGCGGTGATCAACCGCAACGGGGCCAGCGCGGGCGCACGCTTAACCGGGCTGCGTTGCGCCGCCACCCCGGGGCAGGATGCGCCGATGACCGTCATCGCCGTGCCCTTCCACCTCGACGAGCACCTCGCCGACCTCGCGCTCCCGGTCACAGCCGACCGGACGCTCACCCCCGATCTCCCGGCCGGCACCCCGTGGGAGCGCATGGCGGAGCTCTACGAGCAGGTCGCGGCCGCCGTCGCGGAGGAGGCCGGGGCCGGGCGCGTCCCGATCGTGGTGTCGGGTGACTGCACCACCTCGCTCGGGGTGGTCGCCGGGCTGCAGCGTGCCGGGAGCGCCCCGTCGCTGGTCTGGTTCGACGCCCACGGCGACGTGCAGTCCCCCGAGACGTCGGCGTCGGGCTACCTCGGCGGGTTCCCGATCCGGCAGCTCGCCGGCGGCGCCGACCGCACCGTGGCGGAGCGCATCGGGCTGCAGCCCGTCGCGCAGGAGGACATCGTCCTCGTCGACGGGCGCGACCTCGACCCGCCGGAGGCCGACTACCTCGCGGCGTCGGCGATCAAGCACGTCGCCGTCGGCGCGATCCCGGTGCCGGCCGGGCCGCTCTACCTGCACCTCGACTGCGACGTGATCGACCCGCAGGACCTGCCAGGCCTGCTGTTCCCGGTGCCGGGCGGGCCCCGCCTCGGCACGGTCGCCGAGGCGGTGCGGGGTGTGGTGGCCGCCGGATCGGTGGCCGCGATCGGCATCGCGTGCACCTGGAAGGTCGGCAGCGGCGCCGAGCAGGTGGTGGCCGCGCTCGTCGGCGAGCTCGCGACGAGCGAGTAGCCGACTACGCGTGTGCCGATCGGCCCTCGCCAGCACGCTGCTGCCATGGGGGTCCGGGGACGTCTTGCCGCACTTGTCGTGATCGTCGGGGTCGTGCTGGCGGGGTGCGACGACCCACGCGTGGCCGCAACGTCCGGGGGCGGCGGCACCCCGGCCGTGTCGACCTCCGTCGCGAAGGTCACGCCGCCGGGATGCTCCGCTGCCACCGGCCGGGCCGGGTCCCGGCTGCCCACGTTCGACCGGGCGACGGCGCGGACCGACATCGCGGTCAAGGCCAACCCCTGCTTCGACCCCGTCGGCCTCGCCGCCGAGGCACTCGGGATCGTGCCGCCGAACTGGCGCGCGAAGATGCCCGCGTACGTCGACCGGATCGAGCGGATCGCCGGGAACCTCGCCACGATCAACGACGTCGTCAAGTGCGGCTACGAGAACGACCGGCTGGCCATCGGCATCTACCACCAGCCGAAGTGGGTGTACTCGGTCGGCATGGTCGCGGTGGTGCGGGGCACCTCGGGCGCCGCCATCGACGCGCTGCAGTGCTACCTCGAGAGCCTGTTGGGATTCGACGCCCCGCCCACGCAGCCACGGGGCGCCCCGGCGCAGCCCTCGATCCAGCCGTGCGCGGGCTACCGGGCCGAGGAGAGCGCCGTCGACGGCCAGTTCTACACGGTGCTCTGGGCCGGTTCGACGGACTGGATGTGCACCGCCCTCACCGCGAAACTGCAGCGCTGACGGAACTTGTCGGTGCCCCGGCGCATCATGAACGGGTGACAACGGCGCTGCAGGGCTTCTCCCCCGCCACCCAGGCGTGGTTCTCGGGCGCCTTCGTCGCGCCCACGGCCGCGCAGGAGGGTGCGTGGGCCGCCGCGCAGGCCGGGCGCAACGCGCTGGTCGTCGCCCCCACCGGTTCGGGCAAGACGCTCGCGGCGTTCCTCTGGGCGCTCGACCGGCTCGCCTCGGAGCCGGCCCCCGCCGAGGTCAAGCACCGCTGCCGGGTCCTTTACGTGTCCCCGCTCAAGGCGCTGGCCGTCGACGTGCAGCGCAACCTGCGCTCGCCGCTGGCCGGCATCCGCCAGGCGGCGCAGCGGCTCGAGCTGCCGGTCCCCGACATCACGGTCGGCATGCGCACCGGCGACACCCCGGCCGACGAGCGGCGGCTGTTCGCGCGCACCCCGCCCGACGTGCTCGTCACCACGCCCGAGTCGCTGTTCCTCATCCTCACCTCGGCCGCGCGCGAGTCCCTGCGCGGCGTGCAGACGGTCATCGTCGACGAGGTGCACGCCGTGGCAGGCACCAAGCGCGGCGCGCACCTGGCGCTGTCGCTGGAGCGGCTCGACGAGCTGCTGGAGAAGCCCGCACAACGCATCGGGCTCTCCGCCACGGTCCGCCCGCTCGACGAGGTGTCCACGTTCCTGGCGGGCAGCCGCCCGGTGGAGGTGGTGCAGCCGAAGGCGAGCAAGACGATCGAGGTCACCGTCGAGGTGCCGGTGCCCGATCTCGCCGCGCTCGACGAGCGGCCCGCACCCGGCAGCTCCGACGAGGAGGTCATCGGGTCGGCGGCGGGCACGGCGCAGCGGCCGTCCATCTGGCCCGCGGTGGAGCGGCGGCTGCTGGAGCTGGTGCGCGCCCACCGGTCCACCATCGTGTTCTCCAACTCGCGGCGCCTGGCCGAGCGGCTCACGGCCAAGCTCAACGAGCTCGCCGCCGAGGAGGTCGGCGAGGCGGTCGTCGATCTGGATGCGCCGTTCCCCGCCGAGGCAGTCGGCCAGTCCGGCATCGGCAACGGCGCCCCGGCCACCGTCGCCAAGGCCCACCACGGGTCCATGTCGCGCGAGCAGCGCACCCAGGTCGAGGAGGAGCTCAAGGCCGGGCTGCTGCCGTGCGTCGTGGCCACGTCCAGCCTGGAGCTGGGCATCGACATGGGCGCGGTCGATCTCGTCGTGCAGGTGGAGGCGCCGCCCAGCGTCGCGTCCGGCCTGCAGCGCGTCGGTCGCGCCGGCCACCAGGTCGGGGCCGTGTCCCGCGGGGTGGTGTTCCCGAAGTTCCGGGGCGATCTCGTCTCGTGCGCCGTGGTGGCCGAGCGCATGACGATCGGGGCCATCGAGTCGATGCGCTACCCGCGCAACCCGCTCGACGTGCTCGCCCAGCAGATCGTCGCCATGGTCGCGCTCGAGCCGTGGTCGCTCGCCGATCTCACGCGCGTGATCCGCCGGGCCGCCCCGTTCGCGGCACTGCCCGACTCCGCGCTGCACTCGGTGCTCGACATGCTCGCCGGGCGCTACCCGTCGGAGGAGTTCGGCGAGCTGCGGGCCCGCATCACCTGGGATCGGGTCACCGATCAGCTGCAGGGCCGCCCCGGCGCGCAACGGCTGGCCGTCACCTCCGGTGGCACCATCCCCGATCGCGGCCTGTTCCTCGTCATGACACCCGGCGGGGCCGACGGCGCCGGCTCGCGCGTCGGCGAGCTCGATGAGGAGATGGTCTACGAGTCCCGTGTCGGCGACACGTTCCTGCTCGGCACGTCGAGCTGGCGCATCGAGGACATCACGCACGATCGCGTGATCGTCACGCCGGCGCCGGGGCAGCCCGCGCGCATGCCGTTCTGGAAGGGCGAGTCGATCGGGCGGCCGCTGGAGCTGGGCCGGGCGGTGGGCGCGTTCGTCCGCGAGATGTCGGCGCTTGCCGACGAGCCCGCCCGCGAGCGGGCCACCGCTGCCGGGCTCGACACGTGGGCCGTCGACAACCTGCTCGCCTACCTGCACGAGCAACGCGATGCCACGCGGCACGTCCCGAGCGATCGCACCGTGCTGGTGGAGCGCTTCCGCGACGAGCTGGGGGATTGGCGGCTCGTGGTCCACTCACCGTTCGGCGCCAAGGTCAACGGGCCGTGGGCGCTCGCCATCGCCGCGCGCATCCGGGAGCGCCGCGGCGTCGAGGTCCACGCCGCGGGCGCCGACGACGGCATCGTGCTGCGCCTGCCCGCTCTGTTTGATTCCTCTGGCATGGACGACGCCGGCGCCGAGATCGTGCCCACCGCCGAGGACGTCGTGCTCGACCCGGCCGAGATCGAGCAGCTCGTGGTCGCGGAGCTGGGCGGCTCGTCGGTGTTCGCCTCGCGGTTCCGCGAGTGCGCGGCCCGGGCGCTGCTGCTGCCCCGGCGCGATCCGAAGCGGCGCAGCCCGCTGTGGCAGCAGCGCCAGCGCGCGTCGCAGCTGCTCGCCGTGGCCGGGCGCTACGAGCAGTTCCCGATCACGCTCGAGGCCATGCGCGAGTGCGTGCAGGACGTCTACGACCTGCCCGGGCTGCGCGCGCTGATGAGCGACATCCAGTCCCGCAAGGTCCATGTGGTCGAGGTCGCCACCCCGGCGCCGTCCCCGTTCGCGCGCAGCCTGCTGTTCGGCTACGTGGGCATGTTCCTCTACGAGATGGACGCCCCGCTGGCCGAGCGCCGGGCCGCGGCGCTGTCGCTGGATTCCACGCTGCTGGCCGAGCTGCTGGGATCGGAGGCCATCCGGGAGCTGCTCGATCCGGAGGTGCTGGCCGAGGTCGAGGCCGCATTGCAGCGCCTGGCCCCGGAGCGCCACGCCCGCGACATCGAGGGCGCCGCCGATCTGCTGCGGTTCCTGGGCGATCTCTCCGAGGCCGAGGGCGCCGCGCGGGGCATCGCCCCGGAGTGGTTCACCGAGCTCGAAGCCACCCGCCGGGCCATCCGGGTGCGCATCGCGGGCGCGGAGCGCTGGCTGGCCATCGAGGACGCCGGGCGGGTGCGTGATGCGCTCGGCGCCGCGCTGCCGGTCGGTGTCCCCGAGACGTTCACCGAGCCCGTCGCCGATCCGCTCGGCGACATCGTGCTGCGCTACGCCCGCACGCACGGCCCGTTCCCCGCCGCCGACTGCGCGGCCCGGTTCGGGCTGGGTGTCGCGGTCGTCGCCGGCGTGCTCGACCGGCTCGTGGGCAGCGGACGGCTGGTCCGCGGCGAGCTGCGGCCGGCGAGCGAGGGCATCGAGTACTGCGACGCCGAGGTGCTGCGCAGGCTGCGCCGCGGGTCCCTCGCCCGGCTGCGTGCCGAGGTCGAGCCCGTGGAGCAGCGCGCGCTCGGCCGGTTCCTGCCCGCGTGGCAGGGCGTGCAGGCCGCGGTCGTGAGCACGTCGGGTGATCGACGCGGCCGGATGCGCCGCGCCCCGGGCCCCGACGACGTGCTCAGCGTCGTCGAGCAGCTCGCGGGTGCCCCGCTGCCGGCCAGCGCGCTGGAGTCGCTGATCCTGCCCGCGCGGCTGCCCGGTTACACCCCGGCGATGCTCGACGAGCTCACCGCGGCGGGCGAGGTCACCTGGACCGGCTGCGGCCCGCTGGCCGGCAGCGACGGCTGGCTGGCCGTGGCACCGTCGGATGTCGCCGATCTGCTGCTGCCCGAGCCCGATCCCGAGGTTGCGGGCACGCCGCTGCACCGAGCCGTGCTGGCGGCGCTGGGTCTCCCGGATCCGGACGCCCCACCCGTCGGTGGCGGTGCCCTGTTCTTCCGGCAGCTCGCCGATCAGGCCGGACGCACGCTCGTCGACGCAGGAGATCCGACGCCCGCCGACGGCGCCGTCGTCGACGCGATCTGGGATCTGGTGTGGGCCGGGCTGCTCACCAACGACACGCTCACCCCGCTGCGCGGGCGACTCGGGGGTGGCCGCGGCGCCCACAAGCCCCGCCGCGCAGCGCCGCGCGGGCGCTACGCCCAGTTGCGCGCCGGCCGTCCCGCCATGCCCAGCCGCAGCGGACCACCTTCGGCAGGCGGACGCTGGGCGCTCGCCGTGCCCCGCGAGCCCGATGCCACCCGCCGCGCCCACGCCCGCGCCGAGGCCTTCCTCGAGCGCCACGGCGTGCTCACCCGGGGCGCGCTGGGCACCGAGCGGGTCAGCGGCGGCTTCGCCGCGGTCTACCGCGTCCTGCGCGCCATGGAGGATTCGGGCCGGGCCCGGCGCGGCTACGTCGTCGAGGGGCTCGGCGCGGCGCAGTTCGCCGTGCCCGGCGCCATCGACCGGCTGCGCTCCCTGTCCCGTCCCGATGGTGCCGATCCCGGCGAGGAGAGTGCCGGTCCGGCGCGCGTCGTGCTGGCCGCTGCCGATCCGGCGCAGCCCTACGGGGCGGCACTGCCCTGGCCTGCCACGTCCGGCGAGAGCAAGCACCGGCCGGGTCGCAAGGCCGGTGCGCTGGTGGTGCTCGTCGACGGCGCTCCCGTGCTGTACGTCGAGCGCGGCGGCAAGTCGCTGCTGTCCTTCACCGCCGAGCACACCGAGCTCGCCGCCGGCGCCCAGGCGCTGGCCGGGGCCGTGCACGAGGGCTGGCTGGGCACACTGGCCGTCGAGCGCGCCGATGGCGTCGGCACGCTGGGTTCGGAACTGGCCGAGGTGCTCACCGAGGCGGGCTTCCGCGTCACCCCCAAGGGGCTGCGGCTGCGCGCCTGAACGGCGTCACGCCTTGGCGAGCGCCGCCTCGACACCCTGTGCCGCCTTCGTCACCAGCGCCGACTGCGTGGCCTGGTTGGCCGGTCCCTTGGTCAGGATCGCCACCACGAACCGCTGGTTGGGGCCCAAGGCCCCCGTGGAGTGCAGGTACAGGTCGGATCCGTACCACATCCAGCCCTGCTTGGCGGCCACTCCGGTCGGCCGTGGCGGGTTGAGCAGGCCGAATGCCTGGTCGAAGCCGTCGGCGCCGGTGTCCTGGGCGTCCAGCAGCCCGTTCATGATCATGGTGCGGCTGTCGGAGGACATCGACGTCAGCATGTAGTTGTAGAGGCGCACCACGTCGCGGGCGGAGATCCGCGCCTCACCCCACTGCGACGGGTCGTCGGGCGGGCTGCTGTCGGTGAGGTTGGCCAGCGCGATCGCCTGGGTCACCGTGTCGGAGCCGCCGAAGCCCGACCACAGCGCGTCCATCGCCTCGTCGTCGCTGCGTGACAGCGCCCGCTGGATCTCGTCGGTGACGTCGTCGGTCAACGTCACGTCGCCCGTCTCGACGCGGTGCAGGATCGCGACCACGGTGTAGAGCTTCACCACCGACGCCGAGTAGAACGGGGTGCCGCCGTCATCACCCATCTCGAGCTGACCGGTGGAGCGGTCGAGCACCGCCGCACCGATCTGGGTGGTGGTGCTCGACTCGTCGAGCGCGTTCACGGACTGCTCGGCGGCCACCACCGCCGCGCTCCCCGACCGGGGTGCCGCGGTGGCGGCGGCCTTCGCTGCCGGCGCGCTCTTGGCGGTGGTGGGCGCGGACGTGGCCGCAGCCACGGGGGCCGCAGTGGCCACGATGGGGCCTGCCGCGGCGGCCCGGCGGTTGACGATTGCGTGCGCAGTGCCCGTCAGACCGAGGAGCACGGCGGTCAGCACAGCTGCCGTGATCATCGGGTGGCGTCGAACCTTCATGTTCCTACTTACGATCACTGGACCCGAAACGTTCTCTTGACCAGGTACTTTCACATCATTTCGATCACTTCGGGCGAGCTTCACAGAAGCTTCATAGAAAACGGTCTTGCATCGGACGAATCGCTCGGATAGCACTCACGCGGTGCCCAACGAGATACCCGCCGACCTGCCACAGCCTGACAACGAGCAGGACCCGGTCCGGGATTCGGCCGCCGACGTCGCCGACGGAGTGATCGATGCCGCCGACGCCGGCAGCAGCTTCTGCAACGGGTTCGACGGTTGTGGCGGCTTCGACGGCTGCAGCGGATTCGACGGCTGCGACTGCGGTGGCTGCGACTGCAACCTCCTCCTGCGGGTCTCCACGCTGCTCGCACTCGCCGCGGTGCTGGTGCCCGCGCGGGGCGGTGGCGCACTGGTCCGGGCGCTGCTGCGCGGCTACCAACGCTGGTTGAGCCGGTTCACCCCGCGCTGCCCGGCCACCCCCAGCTGCAGTGCCTACGCGCTCGCCGCCGTCGAGGAGCTGGGCCCCCGGCGGGGGCTGCGCGCCGCCGCGCAGCGGGTGCAGGACTGCGGGCGGCGGCCCTAACCCGCGACCGCGACGGCCTCGACCTCCACGAGCTGGCCCTCGTAGCCGAGCACGGTGACGCCGAGCAGGGTGCTCGGCGCGTCGTGGTCACCGAAGCGCTCCCGCACCACGTCCCACGCCGCGGTGAGATCGGCGCGCGTGCTGCTGGCGACGTAGACGGTGGTGCGCACGACGTCGGTGAGCGTGGCGCCCGCGGCGCGCAGCGCCACCTCGAGGTTGTCCATAACCTGCCGGGCCTGGCCGGCGACGTCACCGAGCGCGACCACCTGGTCGTCGACGTCGATGGGGCAGGCACCGGCGGTGTGGATGAGCCGCGCGTCGGCGGGCACGACAGCCGCGTAGGCGTACGGGACGGCGTCGGTGAGGGTGCTGCTGCGGACGAGTTCGACGGGCATCGGGGCAGCCTGCCGCGTTCGTCGGGCCGCAGCCATCGGGTTTCCGACGCGTGGCGGATGCCACCCCGGTCGCGTCCGGCGAAGGATGGACGGTAGATCCCCGAAGCCATGGAGGACCCATGAGTTACGCCTTCGATCCCGAGATCGCCGCCGGGATCGCCCTGCTCCCCACCCTCGACTTCGCGAACTTCACCCAGGCCCGGATCGCGATGAGCGAGCGGTTCAGCCAGCTCGAGGCCCCGGACACCACCGGTGTGGACGTCCGGGACGAGCTCGTGCCGGGCCCGGACGGCGCACCGGACGTCCCGGTCCGCATCTACACGCCGCACCGGCGCACCGTCGCGGCCGCGATCTACGACATCCACGGCGGCGGCTTCGTGATCGGCGGCATCGAGAACGACCACGCGGCCAACCTTCGCTTCGCCCGCGAGCTCGGCGTGGTGGTGGTGGCGGTGGACTACCGGCTGGCCCCCGAGAACCCCTATCCCGCTGGGCTCGAGGACTGCCATGCCGGGCTCGTCTGGACCGCCAAGAACGCCGACACGCTCGGCATCGACGCCGACCGCATCGCCCTGCACGGCATCAGCGCCGGGGGCGGCCTCGCCGCGGCGCTGGCGCTGCTGGCCCGGGACCGCGGCGGCCCGGCGATCCTGTTCCAGTTCCTCGGCGTCCCCGAGATCGACGACCGGCTCGACACGCCCAGCATGCGGGCCTTCCTCGACACCCCGATGTGGAACCGGCCGCGCGCCGAGATCAGCTGGGACGCCTACCTCGGCGGGCCGGGTCGCCGCGGTGGGGCCGACATCCCGATCCACGCGGCACCCGCACGGGCCACCGACCTGTCCGGGCTGCCGCCCGCCTACGTCACGGCCATGCAGTTCGACCCGCTGCGAGACGAGGACATCGCCTACGCCCAGGCGCTGCTGGCGGCCGGGATCCGCACCGAGCTGCACGTGTTCCCCGGTACGTTCCACGGGTCGGCACTCATGCAGCAGGCGGCGGTGACGCAGCGCGAGATCGCCGAGTCGATCGCGGTACTGGGGCGCGCTTTCGGGATCTAGCGACAGCCTCAGTCCAGCGCCAGCCGCCGCGCGAGCAGCGCGAACCGGGCGCGGAAGCGGCCGTCCGGTTCGTCGAGGCGCCAGCCCAGCGCGCTCTCGACGTGGGCCAGCCGCGCCGCGACGGAGCTGTGGTGCAGGTGCAGCAGTGCGGCGGCCTGGCGCAGCGATCCGGTGCGGCAGAACGCCTCCAGCGTCGCGACGTCCGGTGCACCGGAGGCGGTGGCGGCGAGCGCGGCGAGCGCTACCACATCGGGTTGGGCACGCAGCCGCTCAGGTGGCAGCTCGGCGAGCAGCACCATCGAGCCCAACGCGTCGTGATCGGCCACCGCGTCGGCCGAGCCGTCGGCGACGGCGAACCGCACGGCGAGGCGCGCCTGCGCCCAGGAACGGCGGGCGGCCGCGCCCGGGGTGGCCCCGCCGATCCCGACGCGGACGGTCGGCACCGGATGCAGCTCGCCGGGGCCGCCCGCCACGAGCACCGCGGCCAGCCCGTCGATCACCGCGACGCGCACCGGGATCGTGCGCCCCAGCAGTGCGAGGGCTGCGGCTCGCGGCTCGGGTGCGGCGACGGCCACCACCCGCACCGGAGCCGCGGGGTCGAGCCCGAGCAACCGCAGTGCCCGGCCGCGGTCCTCCGGTCCCTCGCGCTCCGACAACACGAGCTCGACGAGAGCGGGGTCGGCCAGGTGCGGGGCGGGGCCGGCGAGCAGCCGGGCGCTGAGCGCGAACCGTTCCAGCACGAGGTCGTCGAACGGCCCGGGGCCACCCGGGCGATACAGCCAGACGCGGCCCGTGCCCGGCGCGAGCTCCATGCCACCCGACGGCGCCGGGGTGCCGGTGATCGCGGACCCGTTGGCGGCGAAGCGCAGCGGCGCCTCCCCCTGCCGCTCCAGCCCGGCCGGGCACTCCGCGAGCGCCGCGGCTGAGCGCACCAGCTCGGCAGCGGTGGCGCGGTGCTCGATCAGGCCGTCGAAGTAGGCGATGACGCGCACCGCGGTCTCCGCGCCGACATCGAGCGCCGACAACCGCAGCAGCAGCCCCTTCACCCGGTCCAGCGTAGGCGCTCGGGCCCCGTCGAGAACGTGGTTGCCGTGATCAACAGGCCCTGTTGATCACCGGAGGTACGTTCTCGACGGCCGGGCGTCAGCGGCGGCGCCTGCTGGGTCGCTGGCCCGAGGAGTTGCGGCGGGGCTTCGCCGACGCCGTGGCGCCGCGGGCTCCGACGGCGACGGTCGAGCGCACCACCGGCTTCGCACCCGGGCGCTTGCCCGCCGGCCGGGCCGCCACGGCGACCGGTTCCGGCAGCACCACCGCGGCAGGCTCGGGCTCGTTGCGGTGCACCAGCCACTGCTGCACGAGCGTCCAGACGTTGTTGGTCAGCCAGTAGAACAGGATCGCGATCGGGAGCTGGAAGAACAGCCCACCCACGAGCACGCCCAGCGGGAAGATCCACGGCGTCCACTTCGTGATCGACGCCATCGGCCCGTCGGCCGGCTGCTGCGACATCGTGACGCGGGCCGAGAAGTGGGTGGCGACGGCCGCGACCAGCATGAGCGGGATCGCCACGATCAGGACGTCGATGCGATCGACGCTCGCACCGAACGAGTCGAGCAGGTTCTGCGGCATGCTGACGTAGGACGACAGCGGCGCGCCGAACAGCCGCGCCTCCAGGAACGAGCGCACCTGGTCGGGCCCGAACGCGTAGTTCGCGATGGCGGCGTTCTGCTCGAACGACAGCCCGGGCCGGTTGAACGAGTGCAGCACGTGCAGCAGGCCGATGAACGCCGGCAGCTGCAGCAGCGCCGGCACCAGCGTGCTCATCGTGCTGACCTCGTTGGCCTTCTGCAGGGCGCGCGTCTCCTGCATCAGCCGGGCGGGATCGTCCTTGTGGTCCTTGCGCAGCTCGGCGATGTGCGGGGCCAGCACCCGCATCTTGCGGCCGGCCCGCACCCCCTTGAGGAACGGGCGGATCATCAGCGCGCGCAGCGTCAGCACGAGGAACATCACCGACAGCGCCCACGTGGCGCCGCTGGACGGGCCGAGCAGGAAGCCGAACACCTGGTGCCAGAACCACATGACACCGGACACGGCGTAGTAGATGGGGTCTAGCACGAGACACGCTCGAACGAGAGGTGAGAAGGCAAGGCGGAACTCCGAGAGCAGCCGGGACAGGACGCGTATCCGGCGGCGGGGAGCACGGGCGTGCTACACCGCCGGGAACAGCCCCGACGGCGCGCGTGAGCGGGTGTGGCCGGCAGCATCGGGATCACGCTGGCGGGGGACGGCCCGGCGGGCGAGCGCGCGGTGATGGTCGCGGGCCGCGATGGCGGGCCCGTAGACGGCCGTGGTGGGCAGCACCACCACGCCGTGGGCGGCCAGGCCCCAGGCGCACAGCAGCGCGCCCAGCACACCGAGCAGCAGTGAGGGCTCCGCGGCCGCGGCCGAGACACCCACGAGCAGCGAGCCCAGCAGGAGCAGCGCGGCGACCGGTGCGAACACCCATCCGGAACGGCGGGACGCGAACGGCAGGCGTGCCGCGAGCATCCGGACCCGATCCATACCCCGCAGGGTACCGGAAACCCGCTGGCCCCGATCCCGGCCGACCGTCATCGTCGTGGGGTGCACATCGTGGAACCGGCGGAACTCCCGGCACTGCGCCACCGGTTCGCTCCGGAGCGACCAGGACCGATGATCTTCGAGCAGGTCGTGGCCTCGGGGCTCGGGAGCTGCCGCACCGACCGGCGCCAGTACCCACGGGTCGTGATCGCGGAGATCGCCGGCAACTACGCGCTGCGCGGCGACCCCGCCCACCTGCCGGCCGGCTCCGGCATCAGGGGCCTCGTCGAGGCCTCGCCCGCGTGGCTGCCGGCCCTGCGGGCGATCGACCCGCAGCTCGGCGTGTGGAACCGCATCGTCCACGTCCTGCCCGACGCGGTGCCGACCCCGCCCTCCTCTGACGGCGTCCGGCTGCTCGGCAGGGCCGACACGGCCGCGATCGCCGCGCTGGACCGTTCCCTCGACTGGATCTCCGAGAGCTGGGGCGGCCCGGCCGGGCCGGCCGCGGCGGGCGTGGCCCGCGGCGCGTTCGACGGCGAGCGGCTCGTCGCGGTGGCGACACCGTTCTTCGTCGGCACCACGTTCGTCGACATCGGTGTGGTCACCGAGGAGGGCCATCGCGGGCGGGGCCTGTCGACGGCGTGCACCGCCGCCGTGATCGCCGACGTCCGCGCGGATGGGCAGCGCCCCTGCTGGACGACCTCACCCGACAACACGGCCAGCGCCGGGGTCGCCACCCGCTCGGGCTTCGTGCTCGACCGCACGGACGTCCTCTACGCGGTGGGCGTGCCGATCCCGGACTGACCGTCTCCTCAGCCGCCGATGGCGAACAGTCCACGCTGGTACCCCGCCGCCACCGCCGTCGCGCGGTCGCGCACCTCGAGCTTGGTGAAGATGTGCAGTAGGTGGGTCTTGACGGTGGCCTCGCTGATGAACAGCCTGCGGGCGACGTCGCGGTTCGTGCAGCCGTCCGCGACGATCGTCAGCACCTCCGGCTCACGGGCGCTCAACGCGCCGGCCAGTGGGATGCGGACCTGCCCCATCAGGCGGTCCGCGACGGCCGGTGACAGCACGGCCTCCCCGCGGTGCACGGCGCGGATCGCCCGCAGCAGCTCGTCGCGCGGGGAGTCCTTGAGCACCCCGCCCATCGTGGGCATCCGCAGACCCATCAGCACCACGTCCACGCCGACCGCGCCGCTCGCCGCACCCGTGCGGGCGGCCACCACAGCCAGCGGACGATCGGGTGATCGTCGACGATCACGACCTCGATCCGGGTCGTTGTCATGTCCGTTCCCTTCGCGGTACTGGTGTTCTGCCGGGCGCGCGGGCACGCTGGCGCTCAGCGCGGTGCCGTCGCCCGGCGCGCTCTCCACGGCGAACGTGCCCGATATGCGGCGCACCCGTCGTTCCATCGCGGCCAGCCCGAATCCGGTGCCGGCCGGCATCGCGACGTCCCTCGATCGCTCGAAGCCGATCCCGTCGTCGCGCACGTCGAGCACGACGACGTCGTCCATGTAGGACAGCGTCAGCCTCGCCTCCACCAACCGACCGGTGGGCCTCGGTCAGGCTCTCCCTGCCATCCGGGTACGAACGTCGAGCACACCCGCCTCCCGGGACCGCGCCACCAGCTTCGCGTGCAGCTCGGTGTTCTCCGCCATCGTCTCCGAGAGATGTGCGTAGGCCGATGCCAGCTCCTGGAGCATGCTGCGGCGGCGCGCGTTCAGGTCGGACACGAACGTGCCGTAGAACGTGAACGACCCCGCGATCAGCAGGTTCACGGCCGCGAGCAGGACGATCGCCAGCCCGGTGGTCGTGGTGACGGTGAGGTAGTGGCCGCCGGATGGCGAGCCCCAGATCTTGATCACCTGACGATCATCGCCCGCGCGGGGGCCCCGTCGGATCGACCGCGGCGGGGGATGCGCCCTCCACCGATCGGTGGGCGGCGCCCGCGCCCGCTACCGTTCCGGTGTGCCCGAAGGCGACACGGTCTACCTGGCCGGGAAGCGGCTGCGGGCCGCGCTGTCCGGACAGCGGCTGGTGCGCGGCGAGCTGCGACATCCCCGTCTGGTGCAGCACGACCTGGCCGGGCTCACCGTGGCCGACGTCGCGTCCGTGGGCAAGCACCTGTTCACCCGGTTCGACGACGGCCGCAGCCTGCACAGCCACTTCAAGATGGACGGCTCATGGCACCTCTACCGGCCGGGGATGGCGTGGCACCGACCGGGCCACGAGGCCAGGGCCGTGCTGGAGACGGCCGAGCGCGTCGCCGTCGGTTTCCTGCTCCACGACCTGGAGCTGCTGCCCACCGACCAGGAGGACCGGCTCGTCGGGCACCTGGGCCCCGACCTCCTCGATCCCACCTGGGGACCGGACCACGCCGCCGAGGCGCTGCGCCGGTTCACCGCCCGTGGCGCGTCGGAGGTGGGGTCGGTGCTGCTGGAGCAGCGGATGGTGGCCGGGATCGGCAACCTCTACAAGACCGAGGTGTGCTTCCTGATCGGCGTCTCGCCGTGGACGCTCGCCCGCGACGTCCCCGACCCGGTGGCGACCCTCGCGCTGGCCCGCGAGCTGCTGCTGCGCAACGCCGACCGGCCGCAGCAGTCGACCACCGGCGAGCTCGCCCGCGGCCGCGAGCACTGGGTGTACGGGCGGGCGGGGCGACCGTGCCGGCGCTGCGGCACCCGGATCCGGAGCGCGACGCAGGGCGACTCCGTCTACGCGCGGGTGGCGTACTGGTGCCCGCGCTGCCAGCCGGGGCCCGGGCCGGGCTGAGGCTGCCGTCCCGACGCGGCGCCGCCCCTCCGTCAGCCCGCACGTCAGTCAGCAAGGTGGCCTTCCTGACGTCAGACGTCTGCAGGGCCACCCTGCTGACCTTGCGGGCGGTGGCGGTGTCGTTGGTGGCGGGGCCGCTACCAACGACGACGCCGCCCGTCCCCCCAACGGGGAACGGGCGGCGTCGAGGTCGTGCTCAGGCGCAGCTCAGGCGGTGCCGGGCTGCTTCTGGGTGTTGATCTGCGGCGTGGCCGGGGCCGGGGCGTCGCCCGCCGTGACCTCGCCCGCGACCGAGCCGCCCCGGATCGAGGCTCGCAGCTGCTCGAGCCGCGCCGCACCGGCCATGTCGACCGTGGAGGCCTGGACCTCCAGCATGCGACCCTGCACCGAGTTGGACGCCAGCTCGGACGCACCGATCGCGTTGGCGTAGCGCCGCTCGATCTTGTCGCGCACCTCCTCCAGCGAGGGGGTGTTGCCCGGCGCCGCGAGCTCGCTCATCTGCTGCAGCGACTTGGCGGCCTGCTCCTGCATCTTGGCCTGCTCGAGCTGGCTGAGCAGCTTGGTGCGCTCGGCGATCTTCTGCTGGAGCATCATCGAGTTGCGCTCGACGGCCTGCTTGGCCTGCCCAGCAGCCTGGATCGACTGGTCGTGCAGCGTCTTGAGGTCCTCGACCGACTGCTCGGCCGTGACCAGCTGCGTGGCGAACGCCTGCGCGGACTGCTCGTACTGCCCGGCCTTGACCTCGTCGCCTGCGGCGCGGGCCTGGTCGGCCAGCACCAGCGCCTGCCGCGCTGCGGCCTGCGCCTTCTCGATGTCGCCGAGCTGCCGGTTGAGCTTCATCTCCAGCTGGCGCTGGTTACCGATCACCGCAGCCGCCTGCTGGGACAGCGCCTGGTGCTGTCGCTGGGCATCTTCGATGGCCTGCTGGATCTGCACCTTCGGGTCGGCGTACTCGTCGACCTTCGACGAGAACAGCGCCATCATGTACTTCCAGGCCTTCACGAACGGATTGGCCATCTCTTCCGCCTACCTCCGGGTGCCGTCTGTCACCGCCGTCAACAACGCCGTATGTATTCGCCGTCAGAAATAGGCCGTCGGTGCTCCTCGCCCCATCGTGGCACCGGATCGGCCCAGCTTCCACCGCATGTGGACGATATCGGGGATCTTCCGGAGGCCGCCGTCGGGGCGACCCCGAGATCAGGCTACCGAAAGTCACTGGTCCCTGACACGCAGCGACGCCCGCCGCGACCGCGGCGGGCGTCCCGGAAGAATTGTGGTAATCGGGCTCAGGCGGCCGCGCGTACGCCCCGGACGGGCTGCGGCATGGCGGGCGCCACGGGCTTCATCGGGGTGAGCGGCATCGCGGCCGGGACCGGGGTGGTGAGCGGCCCCGAGTTGGCGTCGATCGCACCGGCGAACCGCAGGTCCATGTGCCGCAGGCCCACCGGGCGCCGCGACCGCGTGGCGGTGGCGATCGTCTGGGCCATCGACTCGGCGATGGACTCGGCCGCCTCGGTGAGCAGATCGGGCAACGGGATGTCGAGTGCCTCGCAGATGGCCGCGAGCAGCTCGCTCGAGGCCTCCTTGCGCCCGCGTTCGACCTCGGACAGGTACCCGAGGCTCACCCGTGCGCGCCGGGACACATCGCGGAGGGTGCGCTTGCGCTCCGTGCGCGCACGCCGCAGGGTGCCGCCGATCGCCTCCCGCATCAGCACCGCCATGCGAACCTCCTCCTCGTGCACCGGACGCCGCCGCACCGCGATCAGCACAGCGGAGTCGGCGGCCGGTGAGATCACCGTACCGAGTTGCGGGCCTTCGCGTCGTGCGGCGCGGGGTCCGGTCGCGTCCGCCCACGGCGAACACGCCACCACGCAGCGTGAACTCTCAGGCTCTTCAGGACTGCGGGGCGCCCGATCGCAGCCTGATGGCCTGCAGGACGTAGTCCACCCCGGTGACGACCGTGAGCGCGATGGCCAGCGCCAGCACCGCCCAGCGCAGCACCCCGACGGGGCCGGCAAAACCGATCAGCTCGACGAGCGGCAGCAGGTAGAGCCCGATCGCGAGCGTCTGGACGAACGTCTTGGCCTTGCCGCCGCGGCTGGCCGGGATGACGCCGTGGCGCAGCACCACGAACCGCAGCACCGTGATGGCCACCTCGCGGCCGAGGATCACCACCGTGACCCACCACGGGATCTGGCCGAGCATCGACAGCCCGATCAGAGCGGCGCCGGTGAGCGCCTTGTCGGCGATCGGATCGGCGATCGTGCCGAACGTGGTGACCAGCCCGCGGCTGCGGGCCAGCTCCCCGTCGAAGCGATCGGTGATGGCGGCGAGCGCGAACACACCGAAGGCGGCGAGACGCCAGCTGGTGCTGGTGCCGTCCTCGGAGAGCAGGACCGCGACGAACACCGGCACCAGCACCAGGCGCACACCGGTGAGGATGTTGGCGATGTTCAGCAGCGGTGGCTCCGCACCCGCCGGGGAGCTCACCCGGAGTCCCGGCCCGCGCCGGTCCCTGCCGCGACCAGACCGCTGCGCGGGAGCTTCTCGAGCGGCGAGACCAGCAGGTCGGCGCCCTCGGTGCCGGTGACGACGGCGCGCACCAGATCGCCGGGCTCCAGGCCGGAACCCCGCTCGATGACGCACTCGCCGTCGACCTCGGGGGCCTGGTGGTCGGCCCGGCCGATGCACTCGAAGTCCTCGTCCTCGGCGTTCTCGACGAGCACCGTGACCTCGGTGCCGATGCGGTCCTCGGCCCGCTGCGTCATCAGCTCCTCGACGAGCTCGGTGATCCGCGAGACCCGCGCCGCGACCTCCTCGGCAGCGACCTTGCCGTCGTAGCCCTCGGCCTCGGTGCCGTCCTCGTCGGAGTAGCCGAACACGCCCACGGCATCGAGGCGCGCGCCGGTGAGGAACCGCTCGAGCTCCTCGACGTCGGCTTCGGTCTCGCCGGGGAACCCGACGATGACGTTGCTGCGGATGCCCGCCTCCGGCGAGATCGCCCGGATCCGCGCGCACAGGTCGAGGAAGTCCTCGGTGGAGCCGAACCGGCGCATCCGGCGCAGCACCGCGGGGCTGGAGTGCTGGAAGGACAGGTCGAAGTACGGCGCGATGCCCGGGGTTCCTGCGATGACCTCGATCAGGTCGGGCCGCATCTCGGCGGGCTGCAGGTAGCTGACCCGGATCCGGTCGATGCCCGGCACGTTGGTCAGGCGCGGCAGCAGCCGCACCAGCGCCCGCGTGCCACCGGGCAGGTCCTTGCCGTAGGAGGTGGAGTTCTCGCTGACCAGCACCAGCTCGCGCACGCCCTGCATGCCCAGCCAGGCTGCCTCGGCGACGACGTCGTCCGGCGGCCGGGACACGAAGGAGCCACGGAAGGACGGGATGGCGCAGAACGCGCATCGCCGATCGCATCCGGAGGCGAGCTTGAGGTTGGCGACCGGGCCGTCGGTGAGCCGGCGGCGGGCGAGGTTGGGCACCCAGGCGTGGCCGGGGATCTCGACGTCGACAGCGGCGGCCGGGCGCGCCACCGGGGAGATCGGCAGCAGCGTGCGCCGATCCACCGGGACGTGCGCCTCGGGCGCGTGGCCGCCGATGATGTCGCCGAGGCGCTCGGCCAGATCGGGGTAGGCGTCGAAGCCGAGCACGGCGTCGGCCTCGGGCAGCTGGTCGGCCAGCTCCTTGCCGTAGCGCTCGGCCAGGCAGCCGACCGCGACGACCTTGGCACCGCTGGCCTTCGCGACGTCGGACGCCGCGAGCAGGGTGTCGATCGAGTCCTTCTTCGCGTCGGCGACGAACCCGCAGGTGTTGACGACGATGACGTCGGCCTCGGCGTCGGCCTCGACCAGCTCCCAGCCGGAGCCCTCCAGGCGGCCTGCGAGCTCCTCCGAGTCGACCTCGTTGCGGGCGCAACCCAGCGTGAGCAGCGCAGCACGCCGTGGAGCGGACGCGGGACGCGCGCCAGTGTGGTGGGATTCGGGCACGGACACCAGGGTATCCGCCCGTGATGATCTCGTCCGTTTCCCGTGGGTCCGGCCGACCTCGATCCGCCCCGCGGCACCCACGGCATAGTCTTCTCCGCCGTGACTACCGTGGCCGTGAGGGCCGCCCGCACCGCCGACGTGACGACGATCAAGCACCTGGTCGACGGCTACGCGGGCCGGGTGCTGCTGGCGAAAGAGATCGTCACCCTGTACGAGTCCGTGCAGGAGTTCCTGGTCGCCGAGCTCGACGGCGAGGTCGTCGGCTGCGGTGCGCTGCACGTGTTGTGGGCCGATCTGGGCGAGATCCGCACGGTGGCCGTCGACCCGTCGGTCGTGGGCAGGGGTGTCGGCCACGCATTGGTGGGCGCGCTCATCGCCAGGGCCCGTGACCTGGGGCTCGACCGCCTGTTCGTGCTGACGTTCGAGAAGCAGTTCTTCAGCAGGCACGGCTTCGCCGAGATCGACGGCACCCCGGTGGAGCCGGACGTGTTCGCCGCGATGCTGCGCTCCTACGACGCCGGTGTGGCCGAGTTCCTCGACCTCGCCCACGTGAAGCCCAACACCTTGGGCAACGTCCGGATGCTGCTCAAGCTGTAGCCGCCGAACCGCGCCGGCCGGGTAACCTGCGGGAATGGCCGACGCGGAGCCACGGGTGCACTGGTACCGGCCCCACCCTGCCCTGCGGCCGTGGGTCAGCGTCTACACCGGCTTCCACGTGCCGGCCGGGCCGCCGGGCGTCCACCAGGGCGTGGCGTCGCCGCACCTGACGTTCCTGCTGTGTCTCGACGGCAAGGTCGAGATGCTGGCCAACGCCGATCGCAGCAAGCCGCCCGGCACGTTCGCGGCGATGGTCGGCGGGATGCACGACGGGCCCGCCGAGATCGCGCAGGGTGACGCGCAGACGGGCCTGCAGCTGCGGCTGACGTGGCGCGGTGCCCGTGCGCTGCTGGGTACACCCGCCGCGGAACTGGGCGGCGACGTCGTCGACCTGGCGGCGCTGCTGGGCCGGCAGAGCGAGACGCTGCTCGACCGGCTCGCCTCGGCCCCGCACTGGGCGGCCCGGTTCGCGCTCCTCGACACGGAGCTGGGCGTGCTGGCCGGACGGGCGCGCGGTGTCGACCGCGTCGCGCCCGAGGTCGGCCACGCCTGGGACCGGCTCGAGCGCAGCGGCGGCACGCTGCGCATCACCGACCTCGCCGCCGAGGTCGGCTGGAGCCGGCGCCACCTCGGCGAGAAGTTCCGGGCCGAGACCGGGCTGACGCCGAAGGCCGCCGCCCGCGTCATCCGGTTCGAGCGAGCGTGCGACCGGCTGCGCGGCCCGCAGCGACCGGCACTCGCGGACGTCGCGGCCGACGGCGGCTACGTCGACCAGGCGCACCTGGCCCGCGACTTCCGCGACCTGGCCGGCATCACGGCCACCGAATGGCTGGCAGTGGCCACGGCGTCATAGGCCCGTGGCTCTCATTCGTCCAAGACACACCCGCGGGGTCCGCGCGACGATCACCGCATGACGATGACCCGAACCGCCGTCCCCACCGTCTGGCCCACGCTGCTCTACCGCGACGCCCGCGCCGCACTGACCTTCCTGGTCGACGTCTTCGGCTTCACCGAGCGCGTGGTCCACGCCGACGGCGACGCGGTGCACCACGCCGAGTTGCTGATGACGACACCCGAGGGCGGCGTCGCGGGCGGGATCATGCTGGGCTCCGCCACGCCGGAGGGCACCCCGGACTGCGACACCGACGGCGCCCGCGCCGGCTCGGGGTCGGTGCACGTCGTGGTCACCGACCCCGACGAGCGCTACGCCCGCGCCGTCGCCGCCGGTACCACGATCGTGCGCGAGATCGAGGACACCGACTACGGCAGCCGCCAGTTCGTGGCGAAGGACCCCGAGGGCAACGTGTGGAGCTTCGGCACCTGGTACGAGTGACCGCTCAGAAGATCGAGTACCCGCCGTCGACCACGATGCTGTCGCCCGTCTGGTACCCACCGGCGCCGCTGGCCAGGTAGACCGCCAGCGGTCCGAACTCGGCCGGTAGGCCCCAGCGCCGCATCGGCACCCGGCGCTTGACCACCTTCTGGAAGCCCTCGGTCGCCAGCGTCGGGGCCGCCAGCGGGGTCTCGACCCAGCCGGGCAGCACCGAGTGAGCGGTGATCTCGTAGCGCGCCAGCTCCACGGCGCAACCGCGGATCATCGCGATCAGCGCGGCCTTGGTGGCTGCGTAGGCCTGGTTGTGGGGAGCGCCCTCGATCGCCGAGACGCTCGATGTGCCCACCAGCACGCCACCGCCCCCGCGCTCGACCATGTGCGCCGCGGCGGCCCGCAACGTCAGGAACGCCCCGTCGAGGTTGACGCGCGTGATCCGCCGGAAGTCGGCGAGCGTCGTGTCGATGAACGCCGTGCCGCTGCCGCCCACCCCGGAGTTGGCGAAGCAGGAGTCGACCCGGCCGAAGTGCTCGAGCGTCTCGGCCATCGCCGCCGTCACCGCGGCCTCGTCACCGACGTCGCAGGTCACGGCATGGATGCGGGTGCCGTGGCGCGCCAGCTCGGCGACCGCGTCGGCGTTGCGCACCGGGTTGGTGCCCCAGATGCAGACGTCCGCGCCGTGCTCGACCAACCCACCCGCCATCCCGAGCCCGATGCCGGAGTTGCCGCCGGTGACCAGTGCGACGTGACCGGTCAGGTCGAACAGGGTCATGCGAGCTCCTCCAGTCGAGCGGGCGGGCCGGGTACCGCGACGGTCACGGGACCGCCCACTCCCCCGTGTACGTGGCGTCGGTCTTCGCCAGGAACGCCTCGAAGGCGACCCTCGTGTCGGCCGTGGCGAAGTTGATCGACTGCGCCCGGGCCTCACTGGCGAGCGCGTCGCGCAGCGTCCGGTCGGCGCCCTCGTTGAGCAGCGCCTTGCTCTGCGCGACCGCCACCGGGGGCAAGGCGGCCAGCCGCGCCGTCAGGTCGTCGACGAAGGCGTCGATCTCGCCGGGCTCCACCACCCAGGTGACCAGCCCGAGCTCCCTCGCTTCCGCCGCACCGATCATCTCGGCGAGCAGGGCGAGCCGCTTGGCCTGCTGCAGCCCGACCAGCTTGGGGAGCAACCAGGAACCGCCGAAGTCCAGCGACAGCGCGCGCCTGGCGAAGATCTGGGAGAACCGCGCGTCCGGGGTGGCGACGACGAGGTCGCAGCCCAGCGCGAGGTTCCAGCCGGCGCCGACGGCCACCCCGGTGACCTTCGCGATCGTCGGGACCGGCAGCTCGTGGAGCGTCAACGCGATGTCGTTGATCCCGTGCATGCGCCGCAGCGGGTGACCGCCACGGGTGCCCCCGGACAGGTCGGCGCCCGCACAGAAGGCCCCGCCCGCGCCGGTGAGCACGAGTGCGCGGAGATCGGCGTCGCGACGGGCATCGACGAGCGCTTGGCCGAGTGCCTCCCACAGCTCCCCGTCGAGGGCGTTCTTGCGGTCGGGGCGGTTCAACGTCAACGTCAGGACGTCGTCGACCCTGCTGGTGAGGAGAACGGTCACCAGTCCTGTCTATTGTACGATCGTTAAGTTCGTCAACAGGGAGGGTCTCATGCGGCTCGGGCTGACACTGCCGTTCGGCGATGTGCCGCTCCCCGAGCACCGCCCGCTGCTGCGCGAGCTGGTGGCCGCGGGCTACCGCGACATCGCGACGGGCGAGTCGAACGGCAACGACGCGCACCTGCCGCTCGCGCTGTTCGCAGGCTGGGAGCCGGGGATCACGCTGAACCCGTTCGTGGCCTCGGCGTTCACCCGCGGGCCCGGGATCATGGCGATGACGGCGGCGACGCTTGCCGAGATCGCGCCGGGTCGCGTGCGGTTCGGCATCGGTGCCGGCTCGGACGTCATCGTCACCGGCTGGAACGGCGTGCCCTTCGACCGGCCGTACCGGAAGGTGGCCGACACGCTGCGGTTCCTGCGCGAGGTACTCGCGGGCGGCCGGGCCACCGACCGCGAGACGGTGCACGCCGAGGGGTTCGTGCTCACCCGTCCACCCGCCACGCCGCCTGCGCTCGTCGTGGCGGCCCTCGGCCCTCGGATGCAGCGGCTCGCCGCGGCCGAGGCCGACGGTGTGATCCTGAACTTCCTCGGCGCCGGCGACATCGCACAGGTGCGCGAGCACGCCGACTTGCCCCGGCTGGTGGAGGGGCCGTTCGAGGTCGGTTGCCGGATCTTCGTGATGCCCGGAGAGGGCCCGGCCGCTGAGCTGGCCGCGCGCCGCCTGCTCGCCGGCTACCTGACCGTGCCCGTCTACGCACGGTTCCAGGAGTGGCTCGGCCGCGGCGCGGCACTCGCGCCGATGCAGCGGGCGTGGGCCGACGGCGACCGCAGGGGCGCCGTCCGGGCCATTCCCGACGACGTGCTGCGCGAGATCGTGCTGTTCGGCACCGCGCAGGAGTGCGCGAAGCAGGTGCGGGAGTACGCCGCTGCGGGCGTCGACGCGGCCACGCTGTCGGTACTGCCGTCGGCCGAACCCGGTTCGCCCGCCGAGCGGGTGCGGTTCCTCATCGAACTGGCCGCGGCGGTCGCGGCATGACCGATGACGCCATCCCCCGCGGCCTCGGCGGGGAGGCGATCGCAGCGGCGGCGCGGGAGGTGTTCGCGGAGCGCGGCTACCACGGGGCGTCGATCCGCGACATCGCCAAGCGTGCCGGGCTGAGCCTCTCGGCGATGTACTACTGGCACGCCAGCAAGCAGGACCTGCTGGCCGCCATGCTCACCGCCGGGCACCACGAGTACCTCGAGGCCTGCACCGCCGCGCTCGACGCGGCCGGGCCGGACCCCGCCGATCGGCTCGTCGCGCTCGTCCGCGCCACCGTCTCCTACCGGGTGCGGCGACGCGTCGAGAGCCTCATCGCGGCGCAGGAGTGGCGCAACCTCGACCCGGTGCACGCCGAGCCACTGGTGGCGTCGCGGCAGGCGCTGACGCGGCTGTGGGCGCGGATCGTGGAGGAGGGGGTGCGGGCGGGCGCGTTCGACTGCCCCCATCCCGAGGATGCCCGGCGCTCCATCCAGGCCGCGTGCAACGCGATCTCGCAGTGGTACGACCCGGCAGGCGACGTCAGCGAGCCGGAACTGGAGCAGCGCTACGCCGACATCGCGCTGCGGATCGTGGAGCACCGGGGCGGGTAGCTCCTCCCGCCCCGCGTTGCGGGAAAGTGGCTGTCAGGAGAATCCCCATCCGAACGCGGCCTACCAGCGGGACCCACCGGGAAGCGCACCCGACGCCCCCGCGCTGCGATGCAAGAGCCCACCGCCGCGCCGGGCGAGTGATCAACGCCCACAGGTTCCGGTTCGATCATGAGCCAGTACGCGCTCGGCGGCGAACGCGCTGATCAACGCCCACTGGCTCATGGTCAACACCGAACCAGTGGGCGTTGATCACCCGCACCACAGCGCCGTCCCGAGGACCGCGGGATGCGGCTCGTCCGCGCCGGGTGACTGTTGTGCCCTCCTGTTGATCTGCCGGCCGGGCGACACCACACCTCACCCCGGGTACCGGAGGTACTTGGGGTTCGCCACCGCCAGCCGGTCGGTCACCGCCTCCCGCACCACGGCCCGCAGCGTCGGATCGTCGTGGGCCAGCTCCCCCGACCGGATGGCCGCGCACAGCCCAGCCTGGTCGGCGTACCCCAGCGCCGCCAGCCGTTCCCGGTGTCTCCGCTCCTGCTCGGGCCCCAGCCGCAGCTCCCGCTCCACCCCGTCGAGCGCGTTCGCCGAGACGCGCCCGAGGAACCCGAGCCGTGCGTCGGCCCCGGGCTGGACCTCCGACCGCAGGAACGCCGCCACGGCCGCCACCAGCTCGCCGGCACTGGGATGGCCGTGCAGGTCCGAGTGCGGTGCCGCGACCGGGGCGGGCACCGGGCCGGCCGGCTCCCCCAGCGCCAGCAGCAGGTCGTGCTCCTGCTCGCAGACCCGCCGCCCGATCGCGGCGAGCTCCACCGAGCTGGTCTCCCCCGACAGGTGCCGCTCCGCCATCTCCCGGCACCCGAGCGCCCACCACGTGGTGCGGTGCACGAGCCACCAGTGCACCGCGGACTCGGCGGGGCGCTGCCCGGCCACCTCGGCATAGCCGTCGAGCAGCTGCGTGACCGTGCCGAAGCCGCCGACCGGTAGCGCCGTGCCGAACCGCCACGCCTTGACGCACACCCAGCCGAGGTCCTCGCGGGGGTCGCCGCGGTGCGCCAGCTCCCAGTCGAGGACGGCGCGGATCCCCCGCTCGTCGACGATGAGGTTGCCGTTGCGGAAGTCGCCGTGCACCAGCGCGGCGGGCACGGGCTCGGGCCGGTTCTGGTCGAGCCACCGCAGCGCGATCTCGACGGTCGGCAGCGGCTCGCCCACCTCGTCGGCGGTCTGCCGCAGCTGCTCGACGGGGTCCCCCGACGGCAGCCCCGGCACCGCGGTGAGCGGCACGGAATGGATGCGGGCCAGCGTGCGGCCCATCTCGGCGGCCAGCCCGGCCCGAGCCGCCGCGTAGCGCTCCTCGCGCAGCAGCTTGCGTGCGATCGTCTCGCCGTCGACGTGCTCGGTGATCAGGTACGGGGTGTCGAACACGCCGTGGTCGACCAGCCGCGGTACCGGCACGCCCGCGGCGGCCGCCGCCGTGATGGCGGCCGCCTCCAGCGCCATCCCGCCCGGGCGGACGGCGTCGGCCGGATCCTGGCGCAGCACCAGCCGCCGTGTGGTCGCACCCGTGACCGCCTCGAACGCCCACGTCTCCTGGCTGGCGCCACCGGTGAGCCGATGCAGCCCTTCCACGCCGACGGGCTCGCCGAGCAACGCGGCGAGTCGCCCCGCCAGGCGCTCGGCGAGCTCCGTCATCGCACCTTCCGCGGCCCGGCGAAACCGAACAGGTAGCCCGCGACCTTGCGCATCTGGATCTCCTCGGCCCCCTCGGTGATCCGGTAGCGCCGATGGTGGCGGTAGATGTGCTCGAACGGCGTGTGCCGCGTGTACCCGAGGCCGCCGTGCACCTGCATCGCCCGGTCGGCCGCCTCGCAGACGAAGCGGTTGGCGCGGTAGTTGCACATCGAGACCTTGTCGCTGATCTCCATGTGCGGCACCCGGTCGAGCTCCCACGCCGTCTTGCGCACGAGCCCGCGCAGCATCTCGGCCTCGGTCTGCAGCTCGACCAGCGGCCACTGGATGGCCTGGCGCGACGCCAGCGGCTGCCCGAACGTCACCCGCTCGCGGGCGTAGGCGACGCTGCGGTCGATGCAGTACTGACCGGCCCCGACCCCGGACGCGGCCTGCCGGATCCGGTTCTCGTGCACGAACGTCTGCGCCACCGCGAGCCCCTCACCCTCGGCCCCGAAGATCGCCGAGTCCGGCACGCGGACGTCGCTGATCGTCACCTCGGCGTGGTCGGTGGGCATGTTGAACGTCCACCAGTGGAAGTCCACGGAGAACCCCGGCGCATCGGTCGGCACGAAGAACGCCGTGATCCCCCGCGCGCTGCCCGCCGCTCCCGAGGTGCGGGCGAACACGACGTCGTGGGTGGCCGCGTGCATGCCGGAGTTGAAGCGCTTGGCACCGTTGAGGATCCAGTCGCCGCCGTCGCGGACGCCGGTGGTCTCCATCCAGGTGGCGTCGCTGCCGTGCTCGGGTTCGGTGAGGCCGAAGCCGATGCGGGCCTCGCGGCGCAGCATCGGGGCGAGGAACTCCTCGTGCTGCGCGGGCGTCCCGAACTCCAGCAGCATGTGGACGAACGGGAAGTTGCCGACGACCGACGACTCGTTCTGCAGGTCGTTGTGCAGGCCGAGGCCCCGGTGCGCCAGGTGCTCGCGGATCACCGCCATGTCCAGGTTGGAGCCGCCCGCGCCGCCGACCGACTCCGGCAGGCCGTAGCGCAGCCAGCCGGCGGCGTCGGCGCGGCGGAACATCTCGCCGAGCAGCTCCTCCCACTCCCGGCGGGGCACGCCGCCGCCCTCGAAGTCGGTGCGCGCCCACTCCCGGCGATGGTCGAAGAACCGCTCGTTGTCGTCCTGCTGCTGCAGCGGCACGATCTCGCGCTCGATGAAGGCGTCGAGGTCGGCGAGGCGTCGGACGAGGTCGCTCGGGAGGTCGAAGTCCACGTCTGTTTACTTAACACTCGTTCAACTAGGGTGACAAACATGTCCGTGGACGATGCCCAGCGTGTGACCGTCATCGTGACCGACGGGATCGCCGACGTGCGGCTCTCCCGCCCCGAGAAGCGCAACGCGATCGATCCCGCGATGTTCGCCGCGCTGGTCACGACGGGTGAGCAGCTCAAGACGGATCCGACGGTCCGCGTGGTGGTGCTCTCGGGAGCGGGCCCGGACTTCTGCGCCGGGCTGGACTTCGGCTCGTTCCAGGCGATGCGGGAGGGCGGCCGGCTCTCGGCATCGGTGCAGCTCCCCGACACCGACGGCCCGGCGAAGGCCACCGGACAGCGCGCCGCGCACGTCTGGGCCGAGTTGGCCGTCCCTGTGATCGCGGCGGTGCGCGGCAATGCGCTCGGCGGCGGCCTGCAGATCGCGCTCGGCGCCGACATCCGCATCGTCGCGCCCGACGCCCGCATGTCGGTCCTGGAGATCAAGTGGGGCCTGATCCCGGACATGACCGGCTCCCAGCTGCTGCCCGAGCTCGTCGGCCGCGACGTCGCGAAGGAGCTGACGCTCACCGGCCGCATGGTGAGCGGCACCGAGGCCGTCGCGATCGGGCTGGCCACGAAGCTGGCCGACGACCCGCTCGCCGCCGCGCTGGAGATGGCCACGCAGATCGCGGGCCGCAGCCCACACGCCGTGCGCGCCGCGAAACGGCTGCTCGACATGGCCGGCCGCGTGGATCTGACCACGGGCTTCGCCGCCGAGCAGGTGGAGATCGGTGCGCTGATCGGCAGCCCCAACCAGGTGGAGGCCATCACCGCGGGCTTCGAGAAGCGCGCGCCGAAGTTCGCCGACTAGCCGAGTCGATCAGCCGCGTCGATCAGCCGCGTCGATCAGCCGAACAGGCGCCGCTTCGGGCCCTTCAGCTCCATCGATCCCCACCGCACCCGGCCGGTGATCAGGAAGTGCGGGGTGCCCTCGCGCGGCGGGTTCTTCCGGTGGTCCTCGATGCTGCCGACGGTGACCTCGATCCCGTCGATCGAGGCGCTCGCCCCCTCCGGCAGCCGCATCTCCACGGACCCACCGCCGATGTCGAGCTCGATCTCGACGACCGGGTGCACGATGTGCGCCTCGGTGAAGTCGAGCTCCGCCGAGCCCATCCGGCGGCGCAGCACGAGCTTGCGCGGCACCTCCCACCGGCCTTTGCGTTTGACCGACGAGAAGTCGCCGCGCAGCTCGACGGTGTCCGACGGTGCCGGCCCGCCCTGGTTCTTGAGCACGGCGATGTCGGCCACCAGCACGTTGACGTCGCGGCGGGTGACCGCCTGCACGGCACGGCCGGAACGCTCGCCGTACTCCTCGACGTCGAGCATCCCGAGGTCGAGTGCCCGCTGCAGCAGGTCGAGCACGTGCTGGCGCTCGGCGTGGGAGATCCGCAGGTCCGCAGGATCGATCGGCTCACTCATCCCCTCATCATCCCGTGGCAAGCACGCCCTGGATGTCCAGGACGATCTGGATCGTGGAGCCCACCACCGGGACACCACGGCCGAGCATCTGCTGCCAGTTGACGGTGAAGTGCTCGCGGTGCAGCTCGGTGGTGGCCGTGCAGCCTGCACGCATGCCGTTCCACTCCTGCATGCCCAGGTAGGTGGTGTCGAGCTGGACGTCGCTGGTCATGCCGTGCAACGTCAGCTCGCCGTCGATCAGCCACCGGTTGCCGCCGGTCCGCGCGAACTTGTGACTGACGAACCGCAGGTGCGGGAACCGGGCGGCGTCGAGGAAGTCGGCGGAGCGCAGGTGCTCATCGCGCTTGGCGCTGTTGGTGTGCACGCTGGCGGCGTCGATGACGACCTCGACGTTGGAGTCCTCGAACGGCTCGGCGATCTGGATCCGCCCGGCGAACTGGCGGAACTCGCCGTACACGCGCGACATCGCGATGTGGCGGGCGACGAACCGGATCGCCGAGTGGTCGGGGTCGATCTCGTAGAGCCCGGCGGTCGGGACGGTCAGCGAATCGTCCCTGATCATCGTCAGCTGGCCGAGCGGGTTGTGCGAGCCCCACTCGACCTCGACCCGGTCGTGCAGGCTCTGGTACCCGCCCGCCTCGACGCGGAGCCGGAAGTCGCCCGGCACCACCGCGGCGGCGAAGAACCCGAAGATGTCGGTGTCGGAGCGCGCCACCCGCCTGCTGCCCCGGTCGAAGATCGACACCTCGGCGCCGGCGAGCGGCTTGCCGTCCTCGTCACGCAGCTCACCGCTCAACAACCCGCCCGTCAGCGGGATCGGCACCATCGCCCGCCGCCCGCCGGCCACCCCACGCGCCTCGACCCGGCGCCGCTTGCTCCAGAACATGGTGACCACTGTGACACGCGGCGTGATCGCTCACGACCGTCCACCTGTGGGAATGCCCACAGATATCACCGTGAGTAGCGGATCAGTCGTCCTCGTCGTCGTCCGGAGCGGGTCCGTCGCCACCTCGGATGAGCCACAGCACGCTCTCCAGCTCGTCCGGTTTGATGAGGACGTCGCGGGCCTTCGAACCCTCCGACGGACCCACGATGTTGCGCGATTCCAGCAGGTCCATGAGCCGCCCGGCCTTCGCGAACCCGACGCGCAGCTTGCGCTGCAGCATCGACGTGGAGCCGAACTGCGACGTGACGATCAGCTCGGCGGCCTGCAGCAGGACGTCGAGGTCGTCGCCGATCTCGGGGTCGACCTCCTTCGCCTCACCGGCCTTCTGAACGGTCACGCCTTCCAGATAGGTCGGCTCGGCCTGGTCCTTGCTGAACTTGACCACGGCGGAGATCTCGTCGTCGTCGACGAACGCTCCTTGCATGCGGACGGGCTTGCTCGCGCCCATCGGCAGGTACAGCGCGTCGCCCATACCGATGAGCTTCTCGGCGCCGGGCTGGTCGAGGATGACCCGCGAGTCGGTGAGCGACGACGTCGCGAACGCCAGCCGCGACGGCACGTTCGTCTTGATCAGGCCGGTGACGACGTCGACGGACGGGCGCTGCGTCGCGAGCACCAGGTGGATTCCGGCGGCCCGGGCCTTCTGCGTGATCCGCACGACCGCGTCCTCGACGTCGCGCGGGGCGGTCATCATGAGGTCGGCCAGCTCGTCGACGATGCACAGGATGTACGGGTAGGGCCGGTACTCGCGCTCGCTGCCCAGCGGTGCGGTGATCTCCCCGGTGCGTACCTTGCGGTTGAACTCGTCGACGTGGCGCACCTTGTTGACCTGCATGTCCTGGTAGCGCTGCTCCATCTCCTCCACCAGCCACGACAGCGCCGACGCCGCCTTCTTGGGCTGCGTGATGATGGGCGTGATCAGGTGCGGGATGCCCTCGTAGGGCGTGAGCTCCACCATCTTGGGGTCGATGAGGATCATCCGGACCTCGTCCGGCGTGGCCCGCGACAGCAGCGACACGAGCATCGAGTTGACGAAGCTCGACTTCCCGGAACCGGTGGAACCGGCCACGAGCAGGTGGGGCATCTTCGCGAGGTTGGCCGTGAGGAAGTGGCCCTCGATGTCCTTGCCGAGCCCGACGACGAGCGGGTGCTGCTCGGCGCGGGCGGTGCCCGAGCGCAGCACGTCGCCCAGGCGCACCATTTCCCGGTCGGTGTTGGGCACCTCGATGCCGACGGCCGACTTGCCCGGGATCGGCGCCAGGATGCGGACGTTGTCGGTGGCCACGGCGTAGGAGATGTTCTTGGTCAGCTGGGTGATCTTCTCGACCTTCACGGCCGGGCCCAGCTCGATCTCGTAGCGCGTGACCGTCGGGCCGCGCGTGAAGCCGGTGACCTGCGCGTCGATGGCGAACTGCTCCAGCACGCCGGTGATCCGCTCGATCATCGCGTCGTTGGCGCTGCTGCGCGTCTTGGGCACGGGGCCGGTGGGCAGCAGGTCGCTCGGCGGCAGCTTGTAGACGGTGCCGTCCGACGGTGCGACGGTCAGCCGCAGCTGCTCCCCCACCGCGCCGTCGGGCTCCGGCTCGACCGCGGGCGGGGTCGCCGGGATGGCGGCGGGGGACTTGCGGGCCTTGGGCAGCGCCGTCGGCAGCGCGGGCGGCGCCTCGATGGCCGGGGCGTCGATGACGGTGGGCTCATCGAGCAGCGAGTCGTCCTTGTAGACGTCGGCCACGCGCGAGGACTGGCGCCGGCGCGACGGGCGGCGCAGCGGGGCCGCCTCGGCCTCGTCGATCGGGTCCACCGCGGCATCGGCATCCGTCTCGTCGGTGGGCTCCTCCTCGACGGCGCGGCCGAGCAGCCGCCGCACGCGGTTGGGGACCTGCCGCACCGGGGTGCCGGTGAGCACGAGGAACGCGAAGGCGGAGAGCAGCAGCAGCACCGGCACCGCGACCCACGCCGTGAGCCCGGTGGCCAGTGGCGTGGCGGCGAGGTACCCGAGGGCACCACCCCCGACGTTCCACTGCGACGGGTCGTCGGGGCGTCCGGAGATCAGGTGCACCAGACCGAGCACGCCGAGCGCGAACAGCAGCGATCCCACCGCGATGCGCGGGCGCGAGTCCGGGTTCGGCTTGGTGGCCATCAGCAGTCCGCCTGCCAGCGCCAGCAGCACCGGCAGGACCACCGCTCCGTGCCCGACGATGTAGGACAGCGCCGTGGACACCCACTGGCCGACGGGGCCGCCCGCCCCGAACCAGATACCGGCGGCGCTGATGACCGCGAGCACGAGCAGGGCCACGCCCAGCCCGTCGCGGCGGTGAGCCGGGTCGAGCTCGCGGGTGCGCCCGACGGCGCGGCCCATCGACTTGCCCAGCTTGGCGACGCCGCGGCCGACGCCGTCGATGCCGCGGTCGATCATGTCGGGACCCTTGCTGGGCGGCGGCTTGCGCGCTGCCGGGCGGCGTGTGGTGCCGGTGCTCTTGCGCCGTGGCGCGGGCTTCCGGCCACCCGCGGCGCTGTTGCTGGTGATGCTGCTCGACGATCGCGCCGCGGCGCTCCTGCTACCGCCTGCCGTCGTCCGTCCCGCCATGGGTCCACGGTATCGGGAACGGCCCCCCGATCCGGTGACCGACGCACCCGCTCCGCATCACACGACGGCCACAGCTGCCGGCTCCTGGATCACCGCCCAGCTCATTCCGGCAGGAAGATCCCCTGGTCAGCGGCATACTCCTCGAAGATCTCCAGCCGCTGTTGGGCCGCGGCGCCCGCAGCGTCGGCCATGGCCTCCAGCAGCGCCACCGACAGCGACATGACCGCGGCGTGCGAGTCGAACACGAGCTCGCCGGCCACGCCGGCGCTGAGCACGTCGTCGGCGTCGGCGGTGAGGGCCGACACCGGCTTGTCGGTCAGCAGTACGGTGTGCAGGCCCAGGTCACGGGCCTGCAGCAGGGCAGCACGGGCCTCGCAAGGGTACCGCGGGAGGGCGAAGAGCAGCACCGTGGCGGCCCCGCAGCGCTGCGCGTGCCGCAGCCGGTCGCCCAGCACGCTCCCGCCGGCGTCGAGCACGCGGACGTCGGGATGGATCTTCGCCGCCAGGTAGCCGAACAGGGCGGCCAGCGGGCCCGACACCCGGAAACCCATCACCACCAGCGGCTCGGACGCCACGAGCCGGCGGCCGGCGGCGGCGAGCGCAGTGTCGTCGGCGAGCCGGGTGCGCAACGCGGCGAGGTTGCCCGCGTCGCGGTCGATGGCCCGCTGGAACTTGTTGCGCTCGGCCGAGGCGCCTGCCGCCGGCTCGGCCGTGCGCAGGTGCTTGCGGAACCGGGGGTACCCGTCGAACCCGAGCAGCGCGACGAACCGCGTCACCGACGGTTGGCTCACCTCGGCACGCTCGGCGAGCTCGGAGATCGTGAGGTACGCCGCGTCGGCGCGGTGGGCGACCAGGTAGGCGGCGATCCGCCGTTGCGCAGGGGTGAACCGGTGGTCGCCGAACAGCTGCTGGAGCGACTGTTGCGGTCCTGTTTCCACCCTTGCCACCTCGAGGAATGAAGAGTTTCATTCAGCTTCGAGAGTGAATAGATACTTGTCAAGAGGGGGCCATGACCGACAGCAGCCGGATCCGGATCGTCGGCAGCGACCTGAGCTGCAGCGATGTGGTGCGCGTCGCGCGACGCAGCGCCTCGGTCGAGCTCGACGACGACGCCGTGCAGCGCGCCGGGAAGGCGTACGAGATCGCCGTCGACACCGGCGCGAAGCGCGCCGTCTACGGCCGCACCACCGGCGTCGGGGCCAACCGTCACGCCGTCATCGATCCCGACTCGGCCGATCAGCACGGCCTGCGGCTGCTGCGCAGCCACGCGGGCGGCACCGGCGAGCCGCTGCCCGACAGCCTCGTGCGCGCCACGCTGGTGATCCGGCTCAACCAGCTCGCCGCCGCCGGCAGCGGCGTCCACCCGCGGCTGATGCAGGCGCTGGAGGTGGCACTGCGGGTCGGGGCGGTGCCGCTGGTGCACTCCCGTGGCGCGATCGGCACCGGCGACCTCTCCGCGCTCGCCGAGATCGCACTCACCCTCGGCGGGCAACGACCGTGGGCCGTCGGCTCGCTCGACCCGGTGGCGATCAGCCCCGGTGACGCGCTCGCGTTCATCTCGAGCAACGCCGCCACGCTGGCCCAGGCCCTGTTCGCCTGGCACGACGTGCGGCGCCTGCTCACCGCGAGCCAGGTGGTGGCGGCACTGTCGTTCACCGCGCTCGGCGGATCCCCGGAGGCCTACTCGGAACGGGTGCACGCGGCGCGGCCGCACCCCGGCTCGATGCGGTGCGCGGCCGAGATGCGCCGGCTGCTCCCGTCCGGCGCCGACCTGCCCGTCGGCAGGCGCCTGCAGGATCCGTTCGGACTCCGGGCTTTCCCCCAGGTCCACGGGCCGGCGATGGATGCGGTCGACGCGCTGGAGCGCGTGCTCTCGATCGACATCAACGCGGCAGCGGAGAACCCGTTGATCGACATCGACACCGAGGAGGTCTACCACCACGGCCAGTTCTCCACGGCGTACCTCGCGCTGACGCTCGACCACCTGCGCGCCGCGCTGCACCACGTCGCCGAGCTCTCGGCCGCGCGCCTGTCCGACCTCGTCGAGCCCGACCTCACCGGGCTCTCGCCGTTCCTCGCCGCGGGGCCGCCGGGCAGCTCCGGGATCATGATCCTCGAGTACGTGGCGCACGACGCGCTCGGCGAGCTGCGCCACAACGCCTCCCCCGTCACGCTCGGCACCGCGGTGATCTCCCGCGGCCTGGAGGACCACGCCAGCTTCTCCACGCACGCCGCGCGCAGCACCCGGGCCGCCGCCGACGCCTACCGCACGGTGATCGCCTGCGAGCTGCTCGGCGCGGTGCGGGCACTGCGGCTGGCCGGCGCCGAGATCCCCCCGGCGCCGGTGGCCGACGCGTTCCGGCTAGCGGCCGGCCGGCTGCCGATGGTGGAGGCCGACCACCCCCTCAGCGACGAGGTGGCCGAGGCCGAGCGGCTGGTGGACAGCCTGGCGGCGTTCTGAACGACCGCGCCGACCCCGTAGCCACCGCGCCAACGTCCTGACGTCGGCGCCGTGGCCAACAGATTGGCGCCGTGGGCATCCGGTTGCGCCGTGGCGACGGGGTTGGCGCCGTGGGCGTCCGGCGACCGCGCCAACCCCGTGGCCACCGCGCCAACGTCCAGACGTCGGCGCGGTGGCCAACAGGTTGGCGCGGTGGCGGGCACCCTGCCCGCGCGACCGCCCCGCCGACCTTCAGCGGTACTGCTTGAGCACCACCCACGTGGTGGTGCGGATCGTCTCGCGCCAGCCCTGGATGCGGTCCAGCACCACGTCCAGCTCCTCCGCGCTCGGCGCCGAGACCAGCAGGATCAGGTCGTACTCGCCGGCAACCGTCTCGATCCCGGTGACACCGGGCAGCCCGTCGAGGCGCCGGACGTACCCCGCGACGTCGGTGGTGCGGATGACCAGCCCCACCCGCGCCCGGTGCGCCGCCGCCACACCGGGGAGCTCCACCTCGGCGTGGTAGCCGCGGATCACGCCGTCGCGTTCGAGCCGTTGCACGCGCGCCAGCACCGCCGTGCGGGAGAGCCCGATGCTGCGCCCCAGCTCGGCCATCGCGGCCCGGCCGTCCTTGGTCAAGAGGGCCAGCAGCCTGCGGTCCAGGTCGTCGATCTGACGATCCGTCGGCGTCACGAACGACATGGTGGCAGTTCGCCGGTGAACACCGACGGTCGGCATCGTGCGCCGTTCGGATCGCGTCAAGACACTTGACGGTATGGAAACCACGGTCGCTCCGGGCGCGGTGCACGACACCCTCCGCCGGCACATGCTCGTCGATGGTTTCGATCTCGTGCTGGACACCGAGGCCAGCCGCGGATCCTGGATCGTCGACGCCAGGGACGGGACCCGTCACCTGGATCTGTTCAGCTTCTTCGCCTCCGCCCCGCTGGGGATGAACCACCCGGCGCTCACCGAGGATGCGGCGTTCATGGCGCGCCTGGCGGAGGTCGCGGTCAACAAGCCGTCGAACTCCGACATCTACACCACCCACATGGCGGAGTTCGTGGCCACGTTCGAGCGCGTGCTCGGCGACCCGGCCCTGCCCTACCTGTTCCTCGTCGAGGGTGGGGCGCTGGCCGTCGAGAACGCGCTGAAGACGGCGTTCGACTGGAAGCGGCGCCACAACGCGCTGCACGGGCGGCCCGCCGACAAGGGCACGAAGGTGCTGCACCTGCGCAAGGCCTTCCACGGGCGCAGCGGCTACACGATGTCGCTCACCAACACCGACCCGACGAAGACGGCGCTGTTCCCGACGTTCGACTGGCCGCGCATCGACGTCCCCGCGATCCGGTTCCCCCTCGACAAGCACCTGGCCGATGCCGAGGCCGCCGAGGCGCGGGCGCTGGGGCAGGCGCGCGCGGCGTTCGCGGCGAACCCGCACGACATCGCCTGCTTCATCGCCGAGCCCATCCAGGGCGAGGGCGGCGACAACCACCTGCGGCCGGAGTTCCTGCAGGCCATGCAGGCGTTGTGCGTCGAGAACGATGCCCTCTTCGTGCTCGACGAGGTGCAGACCGGCGCGGGCATGACCGGCACCGCGTGGGCGTACCAGCAGCTCGGCGTCAACCCCGACATCGTGGCGTTCGGCAAGAAGATCCAGGTCTGCGGGATCATGGCGGGTGGGCGCCTCGACGAGGTGCCCGACAACGTGTTCAAGGTGTCGTCGCGGATCAACTCGACGTGGGGTGGCAACCTCACCGACATGGTGCGCTCGCAGCGCAACCTGGAGGTGATCGAGTCCGAGGCGCTCATCGAGCGGGCGGCCCTGCTGGGCAAGCGACTGCTCGACGACCTGCGCGCCATCGACGGCATCGACAACGCCCGGGGCCGCGGCCTGTTCGTCGCGTTCGACCTGCCCACGGCCGACCTCCGCAACGCCGTCGTCAAGCGCATGCACGCGGCGGGTGTGCTCGTGCTCCCCGGCGGGGAGCGTTCGATCCGGCTGCGGCCGGCACTGACCATCGGCGAGGACGAGCTGGAGCTCGCACTCGCCTCGATCGCGAAGGCGGTTCGCGCGTGACGCGCACGATCGGTTCCCACGTCGGCGGCAAGTGGCGCGAGGAAGGGGGCACCCGACTCGCCTCGATCGACCCCGCGACCGGCGAGACCCTCGCGGAGGCCGCGCTCGGCACGGCCGCCGACCTCGTCGAGGCGTGCCGCGTGGCCCGCGACGCACAGCGCGGCTGGGCGGCCACCCCTGCTCCCGTGCGCGGGCGCGTGATCGAGCGCATCGGCCGGCTCGTCGAGGCCAACAAGGAGGCACTGTCGGCGCTGGTCACGCGGGAGATCGGCAAGCCGCTCGCCGAGGCCCGCGGCGAGGTGCAGGAGGTCATCGACACCTGCTCGTTCTTCGCCGGTGAGGGCCGCAGGCTCTACGGCCAGACGGTGCCGAGCGAGATGTCGGACAAGCAGCTGTTCACATTCCGCGTGCCGGTGGGGGTGACGGTGATCGTCACGGCCGGCAACTTCCCGGTGGCCGTGCCGTCCTGGTACCTGGTGCCGGCTCTGCTGTGCGGCAACGCCGCGGTGTGGAAGCCCGCCGAGTACACGCCGGCGATCGCGGAGGCGTTCACCGAGCTGTTCGTGCGGGGCGGGCTGCCCGACGGCGTGCTCAACACGGTGCTCACCGACGGGCCCGCGACGTTCGAGGGGTTGTCGGCGGCGCTCGACGCGAGGCTCGTCGACAAGATCGGGTTCACCGGGTCGTCGGCGGTCGGGGTCCGCATCGGTGAGCTCGCCGGCCGGCACCTGCAGAACCCGTGCCTCGAGCTCGGCGGCAAGAACCCGCTGGTCGTCATGCCCGACGCCGATCTCGACCTGGCCGTGGAGGGGGCGCTGTTCTCCGGGTTCGGCACGGCCGGGCAGCGCTGCACGTCGATGGGGACGGCGATCGTGCACGCGTCGATCCACGACGAGTTCCTCGCGCGCCTGGACGCGCGGCTGCGGGCGTCGACGATCGGGGACCCCACCGGCGAGGTGCTCTACGGGCCGATGATCTCCGACCGGTTCCTCGCGAACTTCGAACGTCACCTCGACCTCGTGCAGCCCCACCACACGCTGCACGGCTCCACCGGCACCGGCCGGATCACGGCCGACAACCCGCGCGAGGGGTTCACCGGCGACGCGGCGAACGGCATCTACGCCCACCCGACGATCGTCGACGGCGTCCGGCTCGATGACGCGATCGCCAACACCGAGACGTTCGGGCCGATCGTCGGGGTGGCCTCGTTCGAGACGTTCGACGAGGCGATCGCGCTGGCCAACGGGCACGGCTACGGGCTGTCGGCGGCGATCTACACGTCGACGCCGGTGCACGCGTTCCGCTTCCGCGAGCAGGTGAGCGCGGGGATGGTCAGCGTCAACAACTCGACGAGTGGCGCCGAGGCGCACCTGCCCTTCGGCGGCAACGGGCGCTCGGGCAACGGCAGCCGCCAGTCCGGCATCTGGGTGCTGGACCAGTTCACCCGGTGGCAGTCGATGAACTGGGACTTCGCCGGCAAGCTGCAGAAGGCGCAGATGGACACCGCCGACCTCCCCGCAGACATGGAGTTCCGCCTCCCCTAACTCCCCACCACACCGTCGAGAACGACGTTGTCATGATCAAAAGGGCCATTCGATCATGGCAATGTCGTTCTCGACGGTCAGGAGGCGAAGCGGGCCAGGCGCTCGGTCAGCCGGCGCTGGACCCTGGCGACCGTGAGCTGCGGTTCCTGCAGAACCTGCTCATCGGTGAACCGCATCGTGTACCAGTCGAGGTCGTCCACTCGCAGGTCGCGACGACGGTCGTGGCGGCCGCGCAGCTCGTCGGTGAAGTGTTCCTTGCCGTCGTACTCGAGTGCCAGGCGCGCCTGGGGGTACGCGATGTCGATGAGAGCGAACCGCACGCCGTTGCTGTCCCGTAGCGGGTATTGGAGAACCGGCTCGGGCAGTCCCGCGAAATGGAGGAGGAGCCGCATGCGCGTCTCCATGACCGATCCGGACAACGGATTCGCCAGCTTGATCGCCTCGTAGAGACGTCGGCAGCCTCGAGTGCCCGGCGCACAGGAGTTCCGCAGCATCGCGGGATCGAACTTGCCGACGCGGGCCAACGCATCGATCGCGGCGACCGCATCGACCAGCGGCAATCGTCGACCGAGGTCGCGCGCGGTGCGAAACGCGGTGGTGACCCGCATCCCTTTGATGTCGACGACGTCCTCGGGCGGGAGTACCGCCTGCCGGACGACGAGCCCACGGCGCTTGCGGATCTCGCCCCTCGGGACGATCAGCTCGGCGGCAGCGTTCGGCGGATGGCAGCCGGCTTCGTGCAAGGCAGCTGCCGAGAACCCACCCAGCGCTCCGTCCGCCGGGCAGAGCAGGTGAGCCGCCCGGGATCGGACGACGAGATCCTGCTCTGTGCCTGCCCTGATGAAGACGTCGCGGAAGACCGACTCGTAGAGATCGCCCTGCAGGGCGGCAGCAGTGATCAGGCCGGCGTCCACCGCCGCCGAACCGACAAAGGGTCCATCGAGCATGCGTCAAGGGTCCCGGACGTCCCCGTTTCCCGTGGCGTTTCCGTCGAGAACGACGTTGCCATGATCGAATGAGCCTTTTGATCATGGCAACGTCGTTCTCGACGGGCTTGCAGAGCTACAGGCGCGCCCACGCCTCCGTCAGCACCCCGCGCAGGATCTGCTCGATCTCGTCGAACTCCGCCACATCGGCCACCAGCGGCGGGGCCAGCTGGATCACCGGGTCGCCCCGGTCGTCGGCACGGCAGTACAACCCCGCCTCCAGCAGCGCACCGGACAGGAAGCCGCGCAGGAGCCGCTCCGACTCCTCGGCGGTGAAGGTCTCCTTCGTGGCCTTGTCCTTCACCATCTCGATGCCGAAGAAGAATCCCTCACCCCGGACGTCGCCGACGATGGGCAGGTCGCGCAGCTTCTCCAGCGTCGCCCGGAACACCGGCGACTGCTTGCGGACGTGCTCGCCCAGCCCCTCGCGCTCCATGATGTCGAGGTTGGCCATCGCGACGGCCGCCGAGACCGGGTGCCCGCCGAACGTGTAGCCGTGCAGGAAGGTGTTGGTGCCGTTCTTGAACGGCTCGAACACGCGCTCGCTCGCGATCATCGCCCCGATCGGCGAATAGCCCGACGTCATGCCCTTCGCGCAGGTGATGATGTCGGGCGTGTACCCGAGCTCGGAGCACGCGAACGTGCCACCGACCCGCCCGAACGCGCAGATCACCTCGTCGGAGACGAGCAGCACGTCGTAGGTGTCGCAGATCTCGCGCAGTCGCTCGAAGTACCCGGGCGGTGGCGGGAAGCAGCCGCCCGCGTTCTGGACGGGCTCGACGAACACGGCCGCCACCGAGTCGGGCCCCTCGGTCAGTATCGCCTCCTCGACGCGGTCGGCCGCCCAGCGGCCGAACGCCTTGAGGTCGCCGCCGAGGTGGTCGGGAGCCCGGTAGGCGTTGGTGTTGGGCACCTTGAACGCGCCGGGCACGAGCGGCTCGTACGCCATCTTCATGTCGGCGATGCCGGTGATCGACAGCGCGCCGTGCGGCGTGCCGTGGTACGCCGTGGCGCGGCTGATCACCTTGTGCTTGGTGGGCTTGCCGGTGAGCTTGAAGTACTGCTTCGCCAGCTTCCACGCGCTCTCGACGGCCTCGCCGCCGCCGGTGGTGAAGAAGACGCGGTCGAGGTCGCCGGGAGTGGCCGCCGCGAGCCGCTCGGCCAGGTCGATCGCCGAGGGGTGGGCGTAGGACCAGATCGGGAAGAAGGCGAGCTGCTCGGCCTGCTTGGCCGCCACCTCGGCGAGCTCGCGGCGCCCGTGGCCGGCCTGCACGACGAAGAGCCCGGCGAGCCCGTCGAGGTAGCCGTGGCCCTGGGAGTCCCAGATCCGGCAGCCGTCGCCGCGCACCATGATCGGCACTCTGGCGCCCTGCTCGTAGGTGGAGTGCCGGGTGAAGTGCATCCACAGGTGGTCGCGGGCGGCCTCGGCGCGGTCGGTGCCGAGAGGTGTGGTCATCTGGTCCCCCGTCGTCGTCCCCGTCACAACCTCAAGGGTAGAGGGAATCCGCCGCAGGTGAATAGATTTTACACGAAATCAGTTGACGGTCCCCCGGTTGGCTCTCGAAAGGGTATGTGGCAGGCCCTACTCTCCCTCCAACGCACGCACGTCCGTCCGCTGAGCCGGGAGGCACTGTTGACCACAGAGGCAGCTAGGGATGCGAACGGGCCGGCGGGATCGGCTCCCGGTTCCAAGGGACTGAAGGGCAACGCGCTGGGCCTGGTCTCCAGCGTGGTGATCGGCCTGTCGTCCACCGCCCCCGCCTACAGCCTGGCCGCCAGCCTCGGACTGGTGGTGGTGCTGGCCGGGGACAAGTCACCCGGGATCATGGTACTGGCGTTCATCCCCATGTACCTCATCGCGGTGGCCTACCGCGAGCTCAACAAGGCCGAACCCGACTGCGGCACCACGTTCACGTGGGCCGGCCGCGCGTTCGGGCCGTGGGTGGGCTGGCTCGGCGGCTGGGGCATCATCGCCGCCGACGTGATCGTCATGGCGAACCTCGCCCAGATCGCCGGCTCCTACACGTTCCAGCTGTTCGGGGCGGAGGACCTCGCAGGAGACAAGCTGTGGTCCACCGTGGCTGGTGTCGTCTGGATCGTCCTGATGACCTACATCTGCTACCGCGGCATCGAGGTCTCGGCCCGCCTGCAGTACGCGCTGCTGGGCATCGAGCTCGCCGTGCTCGCTGCGTTCGCGATCGTCGCGTTCGTGAAGGTGTACTCCGGCAACGCGCCCGACACGGCCACGATCCCGAGCCTGGCCTGGTTGTGGCCCAGCGGCATGAGCGTCACCGACATCGTCGACGCCGTGCTGATCGCCGTGTTCCTCTACTGGGGCTGGGACACCGCTGTGGCCTGCAACGAGGAGTCCGACGACCCGGGCCGCACGCCCGGCCGCGCCGCCGTGATCTCGACGCTGCTCCTGGTGGCGACGAACGTGCTGGTCACCGCCGCCGCGGTGGCGTTCGCCGGCACCGGCACCACCGGCATCGGCCTGGGCAACCCCGACAACGCCAGCGACATCTTCGCCGCCATCGGTCCGGCCATCTTCGGCGACAGCGGCTTCGGCAAGGTCTTCTCGATACTGCTGATCATCTCGGTGCTGACCTCGTCGGCGGCCTGCACGCAGACCACGATCCTGCCCACGGCCCGCGCCGCGCTGTCGATGGGTGCCTACCGGGCCATCCCGACGCGGTTCGCGAACATCCACCCGCGCTACCTCACGCCCAGTTACGCGACGTGGGCGATGGGGATCGTGTCGATCATCTTCTACGTCGGCCTGACGTTCCTGAGCTCCAACGTCCTGTCCGACTCGATCGCGGCCGTGGGGCTGCTCATCGCCTTCTACTACGGGCTCACCGGTTTCGCCTGCGTCTGGTACTACCGCCACCACCTGCGGGGCAAGGACCTGTGGACGAAGGGCGTGCTGCCCGGGCTCGGCGCGCTGCTGCTGCTCGGCGCGTTCATCATCTCGGCCAAGAACTACCTGACGGCCGAGACCGACACGGTGTTCGGCAGCGGTGGGCTCGGCGTCTTCCTCATCGGCATCGGCTCGCTGGTGCTCGGCGGCGTCCTGATGGTGGGGTACAGCCGGGTGGCGCCGGCCTTCTTCCGGGGCGAGACGCTGACGCCGGGGCACCACGACCTGCTGCTGGGCCCGGAGGGCAGCGTGGCGAGGGTCGGGCTGCCCGACTCTGGCGACATGCCGACCGTCATCGCCCCGGACCTGTCGAACCTGCCGCCGGGTCAGAAGCCGTACGACCCGAGCTGAGGCCCCGCGCCCCGTTGCCGCCATGCGGGAGCGGGACGCTCGGCCGCGTTGCAGGAAAGCCACTTTCCTGCAACGTCGTTGCGGCAAAGTGGCTTTCCTGCCATCCAGAGATACCGGGGGATCAGACCGCGATCACCGTCGGCACGATCATGGGGCGGCGGCGGTAGGTCTCGCCCACCCACTTGCCCACGACCCGGCGCACCGACTGCGCGATGCGGTGGGGGTCGGTGATGCCCTCGATCTCCGTGCGCGACAGCTCGTCCTCCACCAGCGGGAGCACGGCGTCGAGCGCCTTGGGGTCGTCGGAGAACCCGCGACCCGAGATCGTGGGACGCGTGACGGCCCGACCGGACGTGGCCTCGATCGCCACGGTGATCGAGATGAAGCCGCCCTCGCCGAGCACGAGCCGATCGCCGAGCGTGCCCTCGCCGATGTCGCCGACCGACAGGCCGTCGACGTAGACGCGGCCCACCTCGACACGACCGGTGATGATGGCGCGGCCGTCGATGAGGTCGACGACGATGCCGTCCTCGGCCAGCACGACCGACTCCTCCGGCACCCCTGTCTTGACGGCCAGCGCGGCGTTGGCGCGCAGGTGGCGCCACTCGCCGTGCACCGGCATGACATTGCTCGGGCGCACCGCGTTGTAGAGGAACAGCAGCTCGCCGGCGGGCGAGTGACCCGAGACGTGCACCTTCGCCGTGCCGGAGTGCACCACCGACGCGCCGAGGCGCGTCAGGCCGTTGATCACGCCGAACACGGCCGTCTCGTTGCCCGGGATGAGCGAGCTGGCGAGGATGATCGTGTCCTCCTTGCGGATCTGCACCGAGCGGTGATCACCGCGGGCCATCCGCGCGAGGGCCGAGAGGGGCTCCCCCTGCGACCCCGTGGACACGTACACGAGCTGCGCGTCGGGGATGTCCGCGGCCGTGTCGAGGTCGACGAGCAGCCCCTCGGGCACGTTGAGGAAGCCCAGCTCCTCGGCGAGCCCCATGTTGCGCACCATGGAGCGACCGACGAGCACGACCTTGCGACGGTGCGCCGCCGCGGCGTCGAGCACCTGCTGGACGCGGTGCACGTGGCTGGCGAAGCAGGCCACGATGATGCGCGCGGGCGAGCGGCTGAACACGCCGTCGAGCACGGGGCCGATCTCGCGTTCGGCGATGACGAAGCCCGGGACGTCGGCGTTGGTGGAGTCGACGAGGAACAGGTCCACGCCCTCGTCACCGAGGCGGGAGAACCCGGCCAGGTCGGTGAGCCGCCCGTCGAGCGGGATCTGGTCGAGCTTGATGTCGCCGGTGTGCAGCACCATGCCGGCCGGGGTGCGGATGGCGACGGCGAGCGCGTCCGGGATGGAGTGGTTGACCGCGAAGTACTCGCAGTCCCACGGCCCGTGCTTCATGCGGGCGCCCTCGGCGACCTCGAGCATGTGCGGGGTGAGGCGGTGCTCCTTGCACTTGGCCGCCACGAGCGCGAGCGTGAACCGCGATCCGACGATCAGCAGCTCGGGACGCTGGCGCAGCAGGAACGGCACGGCACCGATGTGGTCCTCGTGGCCGTGGGTGAGCACGAGCGCGTCGATGTCGTCGAGGCGGTGCTCGATGGCCCGGAAGTCGGGCAGGATCAGGTCGACGCCCGGCGAGTCCTCCGCCGGGAACAGGACGCCGCAGTCGACGACGAGCAGCCGGCCCTCGTACTCGAAGACCGTCATGTTGCGGCCGATCTCGCCGATGCCGCCGAGCGCCACGATGCGCAGCGCGCCCTCGGGCAGCGCGGGGGGCGGACCGGTGGGCAGCGACGGGTCGGCCACCGGGGGCGGCGGCGTGTCGGGACGGCCCTGGTCGCGACGCGCGGAACGGGGCCTGCGGTCACGGCCGCGGTCGGACCGTGCGGGGGGACGGCTCATCGGTCGCCCCCGGGGATGGTGCTGGTGGAACGGGTGCACAAGGGCACGTGGATCTTCCTTACTGTGGAATGCGGCGTCTTCGGACGCCGAGGTGTGGAGGGGGCAGGATCACCGGTAGGCGACCTCCGCCCCGATGTCGGCTGTTGCCGGGGCGCCCAGTGCGCCGTGGCCGCGTACCGCGCGGCCGTGTGCTTCGGGGTCGAGCGCCACGCCGGCCGCGCCCAGGTCGGCCGCGATGGCCCGGACCTGGTCGTCGGTGGCCGGGGGCAGTGGCAGCCGGGTGCCGCCGACGTCGAGGCCGCGCAGGCGCAGGGCCGACTTCGCGAACACGGCACCGCCGACGCGACCCATCGCCCGGATCACCGGCAGCATCGTGACGTTGATCGCACGGGCGCGCTCGATCTCACCGGCCTCGTAGGCGTCGATGAGGGCGCGCAGCCGATCGGCGACGACATGCCCGATGACGCTGACGAATCCCACGGCACCGACCGAGAGCCACGGCAGGTTGACGGGGTCGTCGCCCGAGTAGTACGCCAGCGTGGTGGTGGCGATCACCTCGGTGCCGACGCGCAGGTCGTTGCGCGCGTCCTTGACGGCCACGATCCGCGGGTGCTCGGCCAGGCGCTGCAGCGTCTCGATCTCGATCGGGATGACGCTGCGCGGGGGGATGTCGTAGAGCATCACCGGCAGCTCGGTGGCATCGGCGATGGCGGTGAAATGCAGCACCAGGCCCGACTGCGGTGGGCGCGAGTAGTACGGGGTGACCAGCAACAACCCGTCGGCGCCTGCCTTCTCGGCCTCGCGCGCCAGATGGATGCTGTGTGCGGTGTCGTACGTGCCGGCACCGGCGACGACCGTGGCCCGGTCACCGACCGCCGAGATCACCGCCCGGATCAGCTCGGACTTCTCGGTGTCGGTGGTGGTGGGCCCCTCCCCCGTGGTGCCGTTCACCACCAGTCCGTCGTTGCCCTGGTCGACCAGGTGGCTGGCCAGCTCCTCGGCGCGGGCGAGGTCGAGACCGCCCTCGGCATCGAACGGTGTGACCATGGCGGTCAGCACCCGGCCGAACGGGCGGCCCGGTCGCATGTCAACAGGGGCGGGGCTCATGTGTTGACGGTACCGTCCCGACGGCTCGCTCAGATCCCCCGGGACGTGGCCTGGAGCTCGGCGAGGTCGGCGGGATCCCCCTCGAACGTCACCCGGATCTCGTCGCGCCCGAAGCCGTGCAGCAGCAGCTCGCTCGGCTCGCCGACCACCGTGACGCTGCCGGGACCGGTCTTCACCACCGCCTGCTCGCCCGACGGGCGGCGCAGGATCACCCCGACCGGGCTGTGGCGGTACATCATGCGACCGGAGCGGCCCACCAGCGCCCACACCTGTGCGTCGCGCTTGGGGTCGGCAGGTCGCGGCTCCCAGCCGGGCTCGCCGCGGCGCACATCCTCGTGGTGGACGAAGTGCTCGGCGCCGTTGGCCATCTCGTCGACCTTGCCCAGCCGGAACGGTGACCAGAGCGGCGCGCCCGCACGCCACTCGTCGACCAGCTCCGACCATGGCGTCTTCGCGTAGCCGCGCATCGCCCGCTCGGTGATGGGTGCGAGCGCCGGCACCAGTATCCCGCCCGAGGCCCACGGCTGGCGCTCCCGGACGAGCAGGTGGGCCAGCAGGTCCTGGGTGGTCCAGTCGCCGCAGAGCGTGGGCCGATCCGGGCCGACCTTGTCGAACGTGTCGGCCAGCGCAGCGCGCTCGTCGCTCGCGAGTGTCATACCTCGACCTTACCGACGAGTAGGAGCAGGTGCTCGGGAACAGGGCGAGCCGGGATCGACGCCGTCCGGGAGCGCCTCGAGGTCGAGACCCGCGAACGGCCGGTCCGACGTCGTGCACAGGTGGTCGTACCAGCGTCGCGCCGTCAGATCGATCTGGTTCGGGGCCACCCACTGCAACGGATCGAGCGCCAGCGTCGCGCCGTCTCGAGACAGCAGGCCGATGGCGTGGAACGTGAGCCGCATCGACCCCGACTCACGGCCGGTGTCGAGGTTCCAGAAGGCGATCTGACGGCCTGCGGTGGTCGTCTCGTTGCCCGTGATCAGGTTGCCGTCGGCGTCGAACCCCACCACCCACGCCCCGAACGGCAACACGATCGGCGGCCGCACCTGCGCGCCGGTGGCCACGTCCCACACGTCGATCTCGCGGCGGCTCGTCACGGCCGCCAAGCGCTGCCCGTCGCGCGAGAACGCCATCGACGTGACCCGGGACGGGCGGTCGGGTGGCGTCCGCAACGTGGCGGTGACGCTGCCGGTTGCGACGTTCCACAGCTCGACGGCACCAGTCCCGTTGATCACCGCCACCTCGTCGCGGCGGCCGGGTCGGACCTCCGGCGGCGGGTAGGCACCGCCGTCGCCCACGGTGAACGGGCCCTTGACCGTGGCGAGCGTCGTGGCATCGAGGACGGACAGCTTGCCGGCTCCGACGAAGTGGACGCGATCGCCGTCCCGCGCCGAACCGGGCCCGTCGGCGGCCGCCCCGCTGTTGGACCCCGGCTCGTAGCCTGCGGCCGGGGCCAGCCCGGGCCCGTTGCCCGTGACATCGAAGTGGTGGTCGCGGCCGCCGACGACGATGATGTCGCCGTCGGGGCTGACGACGTAGTCCGGGCTCGGTGTCGCCCTGGCCACGGCGTCGTCGATCCGGGCACCGGTGGCCCGGTCGAACACGACGTCGGCCGTGGCCGTCTGCGCGATGACCCGGGTGCCGCCGTCGACGACCCAGCTGCGCAGCACCGGGAGGCCGCCACGGTCCATGGCGGGGGTGGTGGTGAGCTGGAGCACCGAGCGCCCGCTGGCCTTCAGCAGCGTCGTGTCGGCCGCGCCTGCGGGCACGGCCGCGAGCAGGGGCGCGTACTGGAAGACCTGGCTGAGGATGACCGACTCCTGTCCGGGCGGGACGAAGGTGTCCCGCCACGTCCCGCTGGTCAGGCCGGTGACCCGCGCCGCGATGACATCGGTGCCCGGGGGTTGCCGGACGGTCTCGACGAGGTGGCTCTCGTCGGCGGAGATCCGGGCCTGCTTGCAGTCCTGGACCGACAGCGTGAGCCCTCGGATCTCGGCCCCGCTCGCCGGATCGATCACCGACACGGCGGCTGCGCCCGCGGGATCCGGGGAGTCCCGGCAGGCGACGATCAGCGCACCGTGCCCGGCCGACAGCGTGTTCGCACCGTAGCTGCGCAGCTCCGCGCCGGTGCCGACGGATCGGACGGCGAGCCGGGTGCCCCCGGCGGCCGCATTCCCGTAGGAGATCAGCACGATGTCCGGATCCGCGCTCGGGACGAGCGCGACCACTCCCTGATCGACGATCGGGGGCAGCGCGTGGGCAACGGCCCGCCGGGTGCCGACGTCCCAGAGGAAGGCGGGGCGCCCACCCGCTGCGACGGGACCCAGCCAGGCGATCCGGTCCCCGGTCGGAGCCAGCTGGATGCTCGCCGCCGCAGCTGCGGGGATCTCCAGTGGGAGGCCGACGGCGGTGCGGGAGGCAGTGTCCCAGAGCCTGGTCGGCCCGCCCGGCCCGCCGGTCAGCAGCCGCGCGCCGTCGCCGCTCATCCGCAGCCAGGCCCCCGGCTGCAACCCCGGCACGGCCCAGCGCTGCGGTTGCGGTCCGGTCAGGCCACGCATGACGACGTACGGTTCGCGATCACCGGCGAAGACGGCGACGTCACCGCTGGAGCTCACGTTGAGCCCGCCGATGGCCCGGTCGCTGGCGTCCGCGATGACCCCGCTGACCGACTGGTTCGCCAGGTATGTCGTGGCCAGTGCGGTACGGGCCTGCGGGCTGGACGGGTCCGCCCGCCAGCCGGCCAGCGCCAACCGGGCCGCGAGATCGGGGTCGACGGCGGCCCGCGCGAGCGCCTCCCGGCCCAGGTTCTCGGCGTTGGCGGCGCGCAGCCGCTCGTCGAGGCTGTTGCCCCGCTGCTGGGCCACGACGGCCAGCACCCCCGCGGCCAGCACCAGCAACGGCCAGCACCGCCGTGATGACGCGCCAGCGCCGCACCTCGCGGCGCTGGCGGGCCCGGCTGCGGCGCACGTACTCCTGGTCCGGTGCGGCGACATCGGCCGTGCGGGCGGGCAGCCACTGCTGTGCGGCGGCCAGCCCGGTGCCCCGCAGCAACGCGCCGTCGTCATGGCCCGCGCCCTGCCAGCGCTCCCGGGCTGGCCGAGGACCAGGACTTCCTCGCCTGGCGAGCCCAGCTCGAGCAGCAGAAGTCGCGAATGCTCGGCAGGCGGGAACTCGGCGAGCAGCTCCTCGGCCCGCTTCGCGACCGCGCCCGCGACGCCACCGGCACCGCGATAGGCCGCGAGCGTCAGCGATCCCCCGTCGCGACGCTCCCACAGCTCGGTGAGCAGCGACTCGACCAGCGGCAACTGGCCCGGTTCGGAGCCGGCGTCGTCGAGGATGTGATCCACGAGCCCCGGCTCGAACGACAGGCCCGGTGCGCGTTCCGCGGGGCCGACAACGGCGTCGCGCAGCTGCGCTCGGCCCATCGGGCCGACGATCACGGTGCCCGCGACCAGCGCCGACCCGGCATCGAGCACGGTGTCGCGCACGGCCGGGTCGTCGGTGGCGGGGTTGGTCAGCTCGGTGAGCGACTCCCAGCGCACCGTCACGACGACCTGCACGCCGTCGGTTGCCGAGGCGGCGGCGAGCTGCAGCAACAGCTCGCGGGCGGCGGTCGGATCGGCGGCGGCCAGCTCCTCGAACTGGTCGACGACGAGCACGACGCCCGGATCCGGGGCGACGTCGGTGAGCACCGAACCCCCGCCATCCGGTGCGGGAGCGGTCCGGCGGGTGGCGAGCGCGGCGGCCACGGCGTCGGCCGGCACGGCTCCGGCCTCGGGGCGCAGCTCGACGATCCGCGCCCCCGCCTCCCGCAGTCGTGGCACCAGACCCGCCCTGACCAGCGAGGACTTGCCGACACCCGACGGTCCGGCGACCGCCACCAGCTGGTGGCCGGCCAGCGCGCCCGCCAGCCGCTCGATGTCGTCGTCGCGACCGAAGAAGAAGGCCGAGTGCTCCTCACCGAACGGATCCAGACCGCGGTACGGGCACGGGAGCAGCTCCGGGTCGAGGCCGAGCACCTGGTCGATCGGGATCAGGTAGGCGGTGGTGGTGGCGCTGTTGATGTCGCCGGCGACCGTCATCCCGACGACCGCGCCGGACTCCTCGTCCCACACCGGGGAGCCGCTGAAGCCGGGCTCGATGGTCTGGTCACCCGGATCGCTCTGCAGCTGGAACCAGCGCGTGCCCTGCTCGCCGCGGATGCGGCCGGTGGACCAGACGCCTGCGCGCTGCCCGTCGGGGAAGCCCAGTACGCGGAACCGGTGGTCCCAGAGCTCGTCGACGCGGCGCAGCGGCGGCATCCGCGCACCGGCCGGGACGGCCCGTTCCAACCGGAGCACCGCGACGTCGCCCGTGCCGTCGTCGCGCACCGGCGACCAGCCGTGGACCGCGGCACGCAGGGTGCTCGGCACGTCGTCGGCGTCGCAGACCAACGGGATGTCGACGCGCACGACCGAACGCGCCTGATCCCGTACCGCCCCACGCACCAGTGACCCCCCACTGCCGGACGGGGCGAGGCTACCCCGGGTGGCGGATCATGTGGATCACCCTTCGGTGACGAACGGGCTGGATGCGATCTCCGTGCCGTCCTCGAGCTTCTGCAGTTCGAAGTCGTTGAACACGTTGGGCACCGCGACCTGCAGCTGGCGCAGGCACTCGATGGCCAGCGCCCGGATCTCGACGTCGGCGTGCTCGGTGGCCCGCATGGCGATGAAGTGGCGCCAGGCCCGGTAGTTGCCGGTGACGACGATGCGTGTCTCGGTGGCGTTGGGCAGGATGGCCCGGGCGGCCTGCCGCGCCTGCTTGCGGCGCAGCGTGGCGTTGGGGACATCGGCGAAGCGCTTCTCCAGCCCCGCGAGCAGCTCCTCGTATGCCTTGACGGCCGCCGCGGCGGCCGCGTCGAACAGCGCGTGCAGCTCGGGGTCCTCCGCGATGACGTCGGGCTCCACCATCGCCGCGTTGCGCTCCGGCACGTAGCGCTGCGAGAGCTGGCTGTAGGAGAAGTGACGGTGGCGGATCAGCTCGTGGGTGAGCGAGCGGGAGATGCCGGTGAGGTAGAAGCTCACCGTGCCGTGCTCGAGCACCGACAGGTGACCGACCTCGAGGATGTGGCGCAGGTAGCCGGCGTTGGTGGCCGTGGCCGGGTTGGGCTTGGCCCAGGACTGGTAGCAGGCCCGGCCCGCGAACTCGGCGAGCGCCTCGCCGCCGTCGGCGTCCGTGGTCCACGGGATGCCGTCGGGCGCGGTGAACTCGGTCTTGGCGACGAGCTGGACGCCCAGTGGCACGGTCTCCGGCATGCCCTGGAGCCTATCCGGGACCCCCGACACCACCCGCTCGCCGTCCTCTGACATCACGGGTTCCTTGACTGGCGTCACCGATGACGTCATAGTGGCGTCATGGACCTCAGCCAGTACGTCAGCCAGTTGCGGGAGGACCTCGCGTCCGCCGCGGCGGCAGGCGACGAGGAGACGCGACGCACCGCCGCGCTGCTCGGCGCCGCCCTCGAACCCTCCGCCCGCCTCGCGTTGATGAACGCGCTCTCCGACCTCGCCGCCGAGGTGACCGCCGCGCTGCCCGACCACGTGGTCGAGGTCCGCCTGGACGGCCGCGACGTGCGCGTTGCCGTCAGCGCCCACCCCGACGCCGAGAGCGCAGGCGAGGAGCCCGGCCCGTCGGGATTCGGCGGGTTCGGCGGGTTCGGCGGACCGGGCGGGTTCGGCGGTGCCGATGCCGGCGACATCTCCCGCATCACCTTGCGACTCGTCGAGCAGATCAAGGGCCAGGCCGAGCAGGCGGCGGCCGCGCAGGGGGTGTCGCTGAACTCCTGGGTCGCCCAGGCCGTGCAGGGCGCGCTCTCCGGCGCGGGCGACCCCCGCCGCGGCCGCGGCAACCGGGACGACATGAAGCGCGATCGCGACCGCGACCGCCGGATCCGAGGGTGGGTGCAGGGATGAGCGAGAGCGAGAACACCGGCAACAGCGCGAGCGCGTCGGCGTCCGGGGGCGCGGGCGGTTCCGCCACCGCGGGGCCGGGCGGCACCGCGACGCCCGGCGCTCCCGGCCAGCCGGGCGTCTCCACCACCAAGGCCACCGACTCCACCAAGGGCACCGACGGGGCGCCGGGCGGCACGTCCGTGCACATCAACGGGCCCGACGGCACGGTCATCCACGGCGACCTCACCGGCGAGAGCATCGGTGTCACGGGATCGGGTCAGGTGTTCGGCTCCGGCAACGTCACCGGCGACGGCCACACCTCCAGCACCTCGTCCAGCTTCACGAGCTTCTCCGACGGCGACACCGACGCCGCCGAGAGCCGCGAGGAGAGCTGGTCGGTCAGCGGGCCGGCCGACCTGGAGATCCAGATCGACCACGGCCGCATCGACGTCCACCTCGACGACGCCGACGCCACCGAGGTGCGTGTCGAGATCCGCCACGACCCGGGGGCCGGCGGCATGTGGACGCGCGGCCTGAGCGGCATCATGAACTGGATCGGCAACGCCACCGGCGGGCCGTCGGTCGGCGATCTCGGCCAGCTCGGCGCGGAGGCCGTGCGCGCCGCCGAGATCAGCTGGTCGGCGGGTGGCAAGCGGCTCGTCGTGCGCTCGTCCAAGGAGCTCCCGCTGCGGATGGTGCCGCTCAACGTCACCGTCACCGCGCCGGCGGGCTCGGTGCTGGCGGCACGCACCGGTGCCGGCGACGTCACCGTCACCGGGCGGGCCGCGAAGGCAGCGGTGAAGTCGGGCTCCGGGCGCGTGACCCTGGGCACCGTCGACGGCGAGGCGCAGGCCGAGACCGGCAGCGGCGACATCGACCTCGGCACGGTCGGCGGGCGCGCGAGCGTGCGCTCGGGATCGGGCGGGATCGCCGCCACGTCGCTGGGCGGCAGCACCACCATCAAGACCGGCAGCGGCGACATCCGGCTCGGTGCGGTGTCGGCCGACCTCGGAGCGCGCACCGGCTCCGGTGACCTGGACATCGCCGACGCCCGCGCCGGCAGCCTCGACATCACCAGCGGCTCGGGCGACCTGCGGGTGGCCGTGCACCCCGGGGTGGCTGCCGAGCTCGACCTCTCGTCGGGCTCGGGCAAGGCCCGCAGCGACCTCGAGGTCGGTACCGACCGGCCGGGCACCGGCGGACCCGCGCTGCGGGTGCGCGGCCGCACCGGTAGCGGTGACGTGCTGGTGACGCGCGCCACCGTCGCCGTCTGACCGGCCGAACCCCGGCCACCCGCTCCCCGTCCGGATCCCGGGCGGGGAGCGGTGTCGTCTCCGGGTGCGTCTGCGGCGCCGGGTCATCCCAGCGCCGCCGCCAGCGGCGCGGCCAGCGCACCCCGCTCCCCCACCACCACCCCGTCGAGCCCGAGCCACTCGGCCATGTGCCGCAGCTCCGCGGCCAGCTCGGACACGACCCGGCCCACGTCGATGCCGGGCTCGCCGAAGGCGCCCGGCACGCGCAGCACCCCTGCGGCCCGATCGGACTTGAGGTCGACGCGGCCCACCAGCTCCCCGTCGAGCAGGAACGGGAACACGTAGTAGCCGAACTCGCGCTGCGGCTCTGGCACGTAGATCTCGATGCGGTAGCGGAACCCGAAGATCCGCTCGGTGCGATCGCGCTCCCAGATCAGGGGGTCGAACGGGCAGAGCAGCGCGCGGCCGGTGATCCGGCGTGGCGTCCGGGCGCCGGGCAGCCGGTAGGCGGGATGGCGCCAGCCCCGCACCGCGACCGGTTCGAGCTGCCCGTCGGCAACCAGCTCGGTGACGGCCTGGCGGCTCTGCGCTGGACCGAGGCGGTAGTAGTCGCGCAGGTCGGGCTCGGTGGCCACGCCCAGCGCCGCGGCCGAGCGCAGCAACAGCTCCCGGGCGGCGACCTCGGGATCGATCGGATGCGCGGCGAGCACCTCGGGTGGCAGCACCCGCTCGGTGAGGTCGTAGAGCCGCTGGAAGTGCACGCGACTGCCGGTGGTGAGATCGCCGCGGCCGAAGAGGAACTCGCAGACGCGCTTGACGTCGGAACGCTCCCACCAGGTGGCGCCGGGCGGGCGCGGGCGCGACGTGCCGCCCAGCGCCGCCTCCAGCGTGCCGGCACCGACGGGGCCCAGCTCCTTGACCGCGGCCAGCACGTCGTTGACGAGCGCCGGGTCGGCGAGCGACTCGTAGTGGCGCCACCACCCCTTGCGCTTGGCACCGGAGAGCAGCAGCGGCCAGTCGGCCACCGGCAGCAGGCTCGCCTCGTGGGCCCAGTACTCCACGAGCAGCCGGGGCCTGCGGGCCGAGTGCGACCACGCGGCGTCGTCGACGAGCGCCGTGTCGTAGCCGCCGAGGCGGCTGAACAGCGGCATGTAGTGCGCCCGGACGGCCACGTTGACCGAATCGAGCTGCAGCAGCTGCACGCGGCTCAGCGTCCGGGCCAGATGCCGCCGGGTGACCGGCCCCGACGGGCGCGGATCGGCGAAGCCCTGCGCGGCGAGCGCGGCGCGGCGGACGGCGCTCGGACCGAGAGTCTCGACTGGAGGTGCACTCACCCCGGGGATGCTGCCACTTGCCCCCGACCGTTTCGGCTCGGGCGCTCTGCCATCACCACCAGCACCACCGCGACGAGCACGACGGCACCGCCGACCATCTGCACGGGCGAGAACCGCTCGCCCACGACGAGCACCCCGAGCAGCACCGCGATCACCGGGTTGACGTAGGCGTACGTGGAGGCCGTCGACACCGGCAGCTTCGTGAGCACGTAGGCGAACGCGCCGAACCCCGCGAGCGACACGACCACGGCCATGTAGGCCCAGGCCCACCACGCGACCGGTTGCACCGCGGCCACGTCGAGGCGATCACCCTTCGCGAGGCTGGTGACCATCAGCACCGCGCCACCGACGAGCATCTGCACCGCGGCCATCGCGAACGGGTTCGGCGGCACGGGCAGCCGGGTGGCGGCGAACGTCCCGGTGGCCCAACCGAGCCCGGCCAGCAGCACCAGCCACGGCCCCCACCATGCGTTGCCGAGCACGCCTCCGGACCCGCTCGACGGTCCCGCGAGCAGCAACAGGGCGAGGCCGACCACCCCGACGGCGACGCCCGCCAACGTCGTGCGGTTCGGACGGTCCCCCGACACCCTGCGCAGCACCACGATGTAGATCGGCACCGCGGCGATCAACAGCGCCGCGAGCCCGGACGCCACCTGCTCCTGCGCGGTGGACACCAGCCCGTTGCCCCAGGCCGGCAGCAGCACACCCGACAGCGCGGTGGTGCCGAACTGCGCCCGCGTCATCCGCAGCACGCGCGGTCCGGCCACCACGACGACGACCACGGCCAGCAGCGCCCCACCCGCCAGGAAGCGCACGCCGCCGGCGAACAGCGGCGGCACCGAGGCGATGATCAGCCGATTGGCGAGGTAGGTGGTGCCCCAGAGGAGGTAGACGACACCGAGCGCGATCCAGGGCATCGCGGTCATCGTGCGGGTCGGTGCCGGTGCAGCGGAGAGGACCACCAGCAGCACGTTGCCATAGCGAACGACCGATGTCGCCCGGGATGCCCACCCAGTGGACAGGGACCGGTCGCCGGTGGGGTATCCATGCGCCATGGCCCTTGCCGCGGTGCGCGCCGCCGCCGCTCCCGACGTAGCCGAGATCGTCCGTATCCAGGCGGGCACCTGGGCCGCCGCCTACGCCCAGCTCGTGCCGCCTGCCGCGATCGAACAGCTCGCGGGGCCCGCGGCCCGCGAGGCCTGGACGGCCGCGGTCGGAGCAGGCGACGGGCACCACGTCCTCGTCGCGACGGAGGGCGAGTGGACCGTCGGCTTCTGCGCCGCGGCGGTCGCCACCGCCCCGGAGGGCGCTGTGGTCTCCGCCCCGGAGGGCGCGGTGGTCTCCGACGAGCCGGAGCTCGGCCCGGGCGCATGGGGCGAGATCGGGGTGCTGCTGGTGGAGCCGCGCTGGGGACGGCGCGGGCACGGCGGGCGGCTGCTCGGGGCGGCCGCCACAGCGCTGCGCGAGGCCGGTTCGCTCTACGGCCTCGCGTGGATCCCCGAGGCCGACGAGGCGTCGCGGCGCTTCTACGCCAGAGCCGGGTGGGAGCCCGACGGCGCCACCCGTGCCTTCGACACCGGCGAGGGCGTGCTGCGCGAGGTCCGGCTCACCGGGTCGCTGGATCTGAAGCTGGTCTGAATCTGTTCTGGGCCCGTTCGATGGGCTCAGGACAGGCCCAGCAGCGGTTCCAGCCCGACCGTCAGGCCCGGGCGCTCCCGCACGGCCCGCACGGCCAGCAGCACGCCGGGCATGAACGAGACCCGGTCGAACGAGTCGTGCCGGATCGTCAGCGTCTCCCCGGTGGTGCCCAGCACCACCTCCTGGTGCGCCACGAGCCCGGGCAGCCGGACCGAGTGCACGCGCACGCCGTCGACGTCGGCGCCGCGGGCCCCGTCGAACTCCGACGTGGTGGCGTCGGGGACCGGGCCGAGACCGGCCTCGGCGCGGGCGGCGGCGATCAAAGCCGCCGTGTGCACCGCCGTGCCCGACGGGGCGTCGATCTTGCGGGCGTGGTGCAGCTCGATGACCTCGACCGACTCGAAGAACCGCGCTGCCTGTCGGGCGAACTGCATCATCAGCACCGCGCCGATGCCGAAGTTCGGGGCCACGAGCACGTTGCCGGGAGTGTCGCCGAGCCAGCCGCGCAGGGTCGCGAAGCGCTTCTCGTCGAAGCCGCTGGTGCCGACGACGGCCGCGATGCCGTGGTCGACGCAGAACCGGACGTTGCCGAGCACGACCTCGGGATGGGTGAAGTCGACGACCACCTGGACGCCGTTCTCGACGAGGCTCTCGAGCGGGTCGCCCTCGTCGAGGCGGGTGACGAGCTCGAGGCCCTCGGCACCCTCGACGGCGCGACACACCTCCGCGCCCATCCGACCCTTCGCACCCAGCACGCCGACCCTGATCTCGTTCTCCGCCACCGGGTCAGCCTAATCCGGTGCGGGCAGGCGGCCTGGTTCCGGATTGCCGGGGTCCTCGCGCGGCGATGGCAGGAAAGCCACTTTCCTGCAACCACGTTGCGGGAAGTGGCTGTCAGGAGAATCCCCATCCGAACGCGGCCAGCGGGACCTACCGGGAAGCGCACCCGACGCCCCCGCGCCGGCCCCGTTGCAAGAGCCCGCCGCCGCGCCGGGCGAGTGATCAACGCCCACAGGTTCCGGTTCGATCATGAGCCAGTGCGCGCTCGACCACCGGCACGAAGATCAACGCCTACTGGGTCATGGTCAACACCGAACCAGTGGGCGTTGATCAACCCACCCGCACCGCAGCGCCCACGCCGGGCCATCCTGTGCGCCTCGGCGAGCATGATCCGCGCGGGCCGCACCTCAGCGTGCCCTACGGCGCGATGATCAGCCCACCGATCCACACCCCGGTGGCCAGCAGCGCCGTGAACAGCTCGATGAGGATGCTCCAGCCCACGGCCCCGAGCGCGCTGCGCGCCGACGGCCAGGCGAGCGAGCTGCTGCCCAGCCGGGCCAACTCGGCAAGGTAGACGCCCAGCACGAAGCCGATGAACAGCCCGACAACCGGGATCACGAAGAACCCGACGACGCCGAGTACGACACCGACGACGATCGTGCGTCCCGGCACCCCGGCGTCGCGCAGCTTGCGCCCCGGCACCAGGTACTTCACGACGCTGCCGACCACGACGATCGCCACCGAGATGCCCAGCACCCACCAGCCCACGGCGTCGCCGCGCGGGATGGACCACACCGCGATCCCCGCCAGCACCACGATCACGCCCGGCAGGACCGGGATGACGATGCCGGCGATGCCGATGACGATCAGCAGCGCGGCGACCAGCGTCAGAGCCATCCGCGGATCATGGCACGGGTGCGCTCAGGCCGGGGGAACCGTGGCCGGATCGCCCTTGAGCGCCTGGTCCAGCTTCGGCAGGAGCCGATCCAGCACGAACGGCAGGCTCAGCGGGGTGGTGAAGTAGATGGCGCCTGCCAGCTCCGGCTCGGTGAACACGAGGTTGCCCTGCTTCACCGGGGTCAGCTGCCGGTAGAGCGGCTGCGCCTCGAGCTCGGTTCGGGCCGCCGCGTTCTCCGTCGCCCAGATCAGGACCTTCCCGGCGTTGAGCGTGCCGAGGTTCTCCAGGGGGATGTACGCCTGGGTCGTGTCGTCGGCAGGCGCGAACCTGGCCAGGTCCGGCGGGACGACGAAGCCGAGATCGGTGAGGAACGCCGTGCTCAGCCCGTTCTGGTACGCGATGGCCTTGCCCTCGTAGAACGGGGCCTGCAGGAAGATCACCGGGACGCCCCCGAACCGGGGGTGCGCCGCGGCGGCCGCCGCGAACTTCGCCTTGATCCCAGCGACGAGGTCGGTGGCCTCCCGCTCCTTGCCCATCGCCCTGCCGACCTGGACCGTCTGGACGTCCCACGGCGCGAAGGTGTTCGCGGCACCCGCGGGCTGGGCGACCGTCGGCGCGATGGCCGCCAGCTTGTCGTACTGGACCTTGTCCAGCCCGGCGTTGACCGCGACGATCAGATCGGGGTGCAGCGCGGCGATCCGCTCGAACTGCGGCCCGGCTTCGGTGCTGTGCAGCACCTCCGGCTTCGCGGAACCGAGCTCGTCCTGCGCCCAGGGCCAGGTGGCGAAGGGCTGCTCACCGAACCACTCGGTCACCCCGACCGGGGTGCTTCCCAGCGCCATCACGATGTCCTGCTCGGTGTACCCGGCCACCACGATCCGCCGCGGTGCCACCGGGACGGTCGTGGAGCCGTACGCATGGGCGACGGTGACGGGGAAGGTGCCCGCCCCCGGGGCGGGGACGGGCGGGGCGGCGGGGGCCGTCGGCGCCCCGCAGGCCGCCACCACCAGCAGGAAGACGCCAAGGACCGCGGCGACGGCGGGGCCGGGGAGCCTGCGCGGAATGGACACGTGACGACTCTCCTCGGGTGGGTGACACACCACGAACGACCGGATTAGGCTAGCCTCGCCTGATGGCGGGTGCGCACAGGTGAGCGTTCACGAACTACCGTCGAGCGAGCAGATTCGTCCGGTTTCGGTGCTCGACGTCCACGACGGCGAGGCCGACCACACCATGTGGATCTGCCGGTTCGACGCCGACGAGCCCGGCGGCTGGGGTGTGCACCACCACCGCCAGCATCAGGTCGTCTGGGTCAGCGAAGGCCTCACCACCGCGGTCGTCGGCGACCGGTCCTGGGTCCTGCCACCGACACGGGCGCTGTTCATCCCGGCCTGGATGCCCCACGACACGCACAACCGCCTGCCGTCGCTGCTGCACTGCCTCTACGTCTGGCCGCAGGCCTGCCCGCTGGACTGGACCACACCCACCGTGTTCGCGATCGACGGCCTGCTGCGCGAGCTGATGCTGGCGATGGCCGGTGCCGGCCTGCACGCCACGGTCGAGGAACCGGCGCAGGCACTGTTCTTCGGGCTCGCCGAGCGCCACCCCGACCCGGGCGTCGCCCTGCCGGTGCCTGCAGACCACCGCGCCCGCGTGGTGGCCGACCACCTGCTGTCCACCCCGTCCGACCCGCGCAGCCTCGAGGAGTGGTCACTGCACCTGCGGGCCAGCGCGAGCACGTTGCGACGCGCGTTCGTGACGGGCACCGGCATGACGTTCACCGACTGGCGCACCCAGGTGCGGCTGCAGGCGTCACTGCCACTGCTGGCCAACCGGGTGCCCGTGGCGGCGGTGGCCCGGCGGGTGGGCTACGAGTCCGCCACCGGCTACGTCGAGGCGTTCCGCAGGCACTTCGGACATACTCCGGCGGCGCATTTCCGCACCCACCGCGTCAGGTGAGGGAGCGCAGGGACGGCGGGAGGTCGGACTCCGCGTCGTAGGGCCCCACCACCGCGGCGGTGAGCGGGACGCTCAGCAGCTCCGCTGCCAGCGCCGAGACCTCCTCGGTGGTGACGGCCGCGATCCGGTCCAGGCTCTCGGCGATGCTGCGCTGGCGGCCGTGGTCGAGCTCGGAGCGGCCCAAGCGGTTCATCCGCGACGGGGTGTCCTCGAGCCCGAGCACCATGCCGCCACGCAGGTTGCCCTGCGCGCGCACGACCTCCGCAGGGGTCAGCCCGTCGACGGCGACCTCGGCGAGCACACCTCGGATCACCGAGGTGACCTCGTCGAGGCGCTCCGGGGCGCACCCGGCGTAGACGGTGAAGCTGCCGGCATCGGCGTAGCCGATGGACGACGAGTACACCGAGTAGGCCAGCCCGCGCTGCTCCCGAACCTGCTGGAACAGCCGCGAGCTCGGCCCGCCACCCAGCGCGGTGTTGAGCACCGACAGCGCGGTGCGGCGCGGATCGTGGCGCGACAGGCCCGGCACGCCGAGCATCAGGTGCGCCTGCTCGGTGTCCTCGGCCAGCAGCACGACACCGGGCCGCGCCGCGAGCCGGGCCGTGGCCAACCGGCGCGGCGGAGCGGGAGTGGCCCCGGCGCCCGCACGGCGGGCCGCCGCCTCGAGCGCCGTGCCCACGAGGTCGACGACGTGGGCGTGCGTCAGGTTCCCGGCCGCAGCGATGATCATCCGCGGCGCGGTGTACTCGCCCCGCCAGAACTCGTGCAGCGTCTCGCGGGTCATCCCGCGGATCGACTCCTCCGAGCCGATCACCGGGCGGCCCAGCGGGTGGTCGCCGAACAGCGCCTCGTCGAAGAGCTCGCCGAGCAGGTCCTCGGGGTCGTCGTCGCGCATCGCGATCTCCTCGAGCACCACCCCGCGCTCCACCTCGACGTCGGCCGGGGCCATGACGGCATCGGTGACGACGTCGGCGAGCACGTCCACCGCGAGCGGCAGATCGGTGTCGAGAACGTGCGCGTAGTAGCAGGTGTGCTCCTTGGCCGTGAACGCGTTGAGCTCGCCGCCGACGGCGTCGAACTCCTCGGCGATACCGGCCGCGGTGCGCGTGCTGGTGCCCTTGAAGAGCAGGTGTTCGAGGTAGTGGGCGGCGCCCGCCTGTTCGGCGGACTCGTCGCGCGAGCCGATGCCGATCCAGATGCCGATCGACACCGAGCGGACGCCCAGCACCGACTCGGTGACGACGCGCAGTCCGCCGGGAAGGTCACTACGGGAAACGCCGGGGGTGGAGGCGACTGCCTCCACCCCCGGCGTGACGAGATCTGTCACAGAGTGACTCCGTGCCCCTTCAGGTCTCTCAACCTGCGGTGACGTCGGCGGTCTCGGTCTCGGGAACATCGGCCGGGGCCGCGTCGACGACGGTGTCGTCGGCGGTGGTGGCACCCGTCTCGTTGTCCTCGCCGACCGGCAGCAGGCTGATCTTGCCGCGGTTGTCGATGTCGGAGACCTCGACGCGGATCTTGTCGCCGACCTTGACGACGTCCTCGACCTTGGCGATGCGCTTGCCGTTGCCCAGCTTCGAGATGTGGACGAGACCGTCCTTGCCGGGCACCAGCGAGACGAACGCGCCGAAGGCGGCGGTCTTGACGACCGTGCCCAGGAAGCGCTCCCCGATCTTCGGCAGCTGCGGGTTGGCGATGGCGTTGATCATGCCGATCGCGGCCTCGGCCGACTCGCCGTCGGAAGCACCCACGTACACGGTGCCGTCGTCGTCGATGGAGATGTCGGCGCCGGTCTGCTCGGTGATCGAGTTGATCATCTTGCCCTTGGGCCCGATGAGCTCGCCGATCTTGTCGACCGGGATCTTGACGGCGATGACGCGCGGCGCGAACCGGCTCATCTCGTCGGGGCGGTCGATCGCCTCGCCGATGACCTCGAGGATCGTCATCCGGGCGTCCTTGGCCTGGCTCAGCGCCGCGGCGAGGACCTCGGACGGGATGCCGTCGAGCTTGGTGTCGAGCTGCAGCGCCGTGACGAACTCCGGCGTGCCGGCGACCTTGAAGTCCATGTCGCCGAACGCGTCCTCGGCACCGAGGATGTCGGTGAGGGCGACGTAGCGCGTGGCGCCGTCGACCTCGTCGGACACCAGGCCCATCGCGATGCCCGCAACCGGCGCCTTCAGCGGCACGCCGGCGTTGTAGAGCGACATCGTGGAGGCGCAGACCGAGCCCATCGACGTGGACCCGTTGGAGCCCAGCGCCTCGGACACCTGGCGGATCGCGTAGGGGAACTCCTCGCGCGTGGGCAGCACGGGCAGCAGTGCCCGCTCGGCCAGCGCGCCGTGGCCGATCTCGCGGCGCTTCGGCGAACCCACCCGGCCGGTCTCACCGGTGGAGTAGGGCGGGAAGTTGTAGTGGTGCAGGTAGCGCTTGTGCGTCTCCGGGCCGAGCGAGTCGATCTGCTGCTCCATGCGGAGCATGTTGAGCGTGGTGACGCCCATGATCTGCGTCTCGCCACGCTCGAACAGCGCCGAACCGTGGGCGCGGGGCACGACCTCGACCTCGGCCGAGAGCGGCCGGATGTCGGTGAGCCCACGACCGTCGATACGGACCTGGTCGCGCAGGATGCGCTGGCGCACGAGCTTCTTGTTCAGCGAGCGGAACGCTGCGCCGAGCTCCTTCTCGCGACCCTCGAACTTGCTCTCGAGCGCGGTCAGGACGCTGAGCTTGACCTCGTCGAGCTTCGACTCGCGCTCCTGCTTGCCCGCGATGGTGAGCGCGGCAGCCAGGTCGGCGCCACCGGCGGCCTCGACGGCGTCGAAGACGTCGGACTGGTAGGCCGGGAACGTCGGGAACTCCCGCGTCGGCTTGGCCGCGACGTCGGCCAGCGCCTGCTGGGCGACGCACAGGCTGCGGATGAACGGCTTGGCCGCCTCCAGCCCGGCGGCGACGATCTCCTCGGTGGGAGCCTGGGCGCCACCGGCGATGAGTGTGTTGGTCTCGGTGGTGGCCTCGGCCTCCACCATCATGATCGCGACGTCGTCGCCGACGATGCGACCCGCGACGACCATGTCGAACACGGCCCGCTGCAGGTCCTCGTACTGCGGGAACGCGATCCACTGGCCGTCGATCAGCGCGATGCGGACGGCGCCGATCGGGCCGCTGAAGGGCAGGCCCGACAGCTGCGTGGACAGCGACGCTGCGTTGATCGCCAGCGCGTCGTAGGGATCCTGCGGGTCGAGCGACATGACCGTGACGACGATCTGGATCTCGTTGCGCAGGCCGTCGACGAACGACGGGCGCAGCGGCCGGTCGATGAGGCGGCAGGTGAGGATCGCGTCGGTGCCGGGGCGACCCTCGCGGCGGAAGAACGAGCCGGGGATCTTGCCGATGGCGTACATGCGCTCTTCGACGTCGACCGTCAGCGGGAAGAAGTCGAAGTGTTCCTTGGGCTGCTTCGACGCCGTGGTGGCGGACAGCAGCATGGTCTCGTCGTCGAGGTACGCGACGACGGAGCCGGCGGCCTGGCGCGCGAGGCGCCCGGTCTCGAACCGGATGGTACGGGTGCCGAAGCTCCCGTTGTCGATCACGGCACTTGTCTCGTGCACGTTGTCATCAGGATCGGTCATGAAGGTAGGCATCTCCTTGAGATGAGGTGCCACACCGCGGGGGCGCGATCCTCGCGCCGAGCCGGTCTTCGATCGAAGCCGCCGGGACTCACATTGTCCCGGGAGCCACTACCGAGGACCGGCGGATCGTCTACCTGCGATGCGACGGTTCAGTTTGGTGGTGTGCCACCCCGGGCCCACCCTCGTGGTGGGCCCGGGGCAGCGGGGGTATCAGCGGCGGAGGCCGAGGCGCTCGATCAGGGACCGGTAGCGCGTGACGTCGACCGAAGCCAGGTACTTCAGGAGCCGGCGGCGGCGGCCGACGAGCAGCAGCAGTCCGCGGCGGGAGTGGTGGTCGTGCTTGTGCATCTTGAGGTGCTCGGTCAGATCGCTGATCCGCTTGGTCAGCAGCGCGACCTGCGCCTCGGGTGACCCGGTGTCACCCTCGTGGACCCCGTAGGTGTCCAGGATGGTCTTCTTCTGTGCGGCGTCGAGTGCCACGTAGTCCTCTTTCGTTGCGTCCCGTGAGGCCGGGGATCCCACGTGATGGGGCCGGAAGACGGTTACGGCCGCCACGGACTGCAGCCGAACCCTGCACCCCACGTTACCAGGCACGATTCAGCGACGGCTGCCGGGACCACCGGCTCGTCAGCTCGCGCGGGCCGAGACCGTGAGCGTCTTCGAGATGCTCTTGGCCCCCGCAGGCCACACCGTGTAGGTGTGCGTGGTGGTGGAACCGGACTCCCCGCACGAGAACGGCAGCTCCAGCTGGCCGCTCGCGGCGTAGTCGCTGCCGAAGGCACCATAGACGCCGGGGTTGTCGACGGCGAGCGCGGCTCCGTGGGCACCGGTGATCTTCCAGGCGATCGTGACGCCGTTGCCGGGCGAGCTGAACGGCGCGTCGGGCGTGCCGTGCACGGGGCAGGACGGCTGCTTGACGACCTTGAAGCTGGCGATGGCGGCCGCGGGTTCCGGCTTGGGCTCGGGCTTGGGCTCGGGCTTGGGTTCGGGCTTGGGTTCGGGCTTCGGGGCCGGCTGCGGCGCCGGCACGGGTGCGGGCTGGGGCGCGGGCACGGGTGCGGGCTGGGGCGCGGGCTGGGGCGCGGGCTGGGGCGCGGGCTGGGACACCGGCTTCTGGACGGGCGGGGCGACGGGCTTCGACACCGGCTTGGGCGCGGGTTGCGGGGCGGGCGGGACCCCTCGGTCCCCGCCCGCACCGTTCCCCGACCCCGGACGCTCCCCAGCTCCGGGGTCGGGGACCGGACCGGCACTCGCGCCGTCATCGGTCCCCTGGCCGATGACCGACGCCTGGTTCGTGCCGGTTCCCCCGATCAGTCCGGGCTTCGAGGCGGCCGCGGGCGAGAAGGGCGCCGTGTGCGGCGACCCCGCCACCGCGGTGCCCGCGCACCCGGAGAGCACGATTCCAGCGATACCGGTGATGGCCGCAAGCACGACCGTGCTGGCTCGTCCTGCAGACATTGGTGGCTCCCTGTGTCGTGTTGGGAACCATCCTGTGCCGCGCGGACAGCCGCCGCAGTCACCTCGACGGGCAGGCACCGGCCCAGGTCACGCCAGTATTGCCTTACCCGAAGGCAAGCCTCCGACCGTCGGGCCCACGGCCAGCGGCACGCGGTGCACCACCTGGTAGCGGGGCCCGCCCTTGGCCGGTTCGCTCGCCACGAGCAGCACCTCCGGAGGCGTCCACCAGCGGCCGGTGTGGCCCGCCCACCACGGCACGGGATCGGGATCGGCGTCGCGACCCGGGCGCGCGCGCATCCGCAGCACCGTGACGTGCGCGACGAAGAGGGCCCGATCGCCTCCCGCTGCGGCCACGAGGTCGGTGAGCTCACCACCGGCACCCGTCTCGACCCCGGCCCAGCGCACCCGCGGGAACGCACCCGACCCGACCAGTCGCAGCACCGGCGCCGGTGCGCCGTGCGCGGTGCGCTCCAGGCGCCGGGCGTGGACGCCGGCGTCGACCTCACCATGGAAGGCGAGCGTGATGTGCCACGACCGCGGGGCGGTGAGGCGCCAGCCCCGCGGCGCGGCTGGGCCTGCCGTGTCGGCCTGCAGCGATGCGACCACGTCGGCGGGCAACCAGAGTGCGGTGAACAGGCGCACGTCAGCTCCTCGGCCGGGCCGCGGCCTGGCGCAGCACCTCGGCGAGCTCGGGGAACGAGGACGCGAGCGTGGCGGCCGCGGCGGCGAGCCGGGCCGGTGCCGCGATGCCGCGCAACGCGTCGGCCGCCGACGGCACGGCCCGCGAACCGCTCTCGGCCGCCGGTCGCCGCCTGCCGGTGGAGCCGGCGGAATGGCGCTGCGCCGGTGGGCGACCGCCACCCGTCCACTGCCACCGCGCCCCCGCCACCTCGACGAGCAGGACCTCGACGGCATGCGGATCGGCCGGCATCCGGACGGTGCGGCAGCGCTGGTCGAGCATCAGCATCCGCGCCAGCACCGCCGGATCACCGATCTTGACCCGCCGGGCGCTGACCAGCTGGCTGAGCATCGCCGGGCTGATGCCCAGCGTGCGGGCGAGCCGGGCCTGCGAGATGCCCAGCGCCGCGGTGAGGCTGCGCACCCGGTCGCCGAGCGGGGCGCCGTAGAGCTCCCGCTGTCGCTCCCGGTTCACGGCGATGCGTGCCCCGGGCGAGATCGTCACGGTCGGCGTCATGCCCCGATGCTCGCAGCCCGCGCCGCTCCCCGTGGGCGAACGGGAAAACTGGTGCCCGCAACCCCCGTCAGCCGGCGAGGAGCTCGCGGGTGCGCTTGACGTCGAGGTGCATCTGGGCGATCAGGGCGTCGACGTCGTCGAACCGCTCCTGCCCGCGCAGCCGGTGCTCGAAGTCGACGGCCACGTCGAAGCCGTAGAAGTTCTCGTCCACATCCAGCACGTAGGCCTCGACGGTGCGCTCCCGGCCGGAGAACGTGGGGTTGGTGCCGACGGAGATCGCGGTGGGCAGCAGCCGGTCGCCGATCGCGAACCGCCCCGCGTACACGCCGTCGGCCGGGATCGCGGTGTAGGGCGCGGTGGCGACGTTGGCGGTGGGGAAGCCCAGGTCGCGGCCACGGCGCGCGCCGTGCACGACCACCCCGTCGACGCGGTGGGGCCGCCCGAGCGCCGTGGCGGCCGCCGTGACGTCACCCGCGTCGATGCAGGCCCGCACGTAGGTGGAGGAGAACGTGACGCCGTCGTCGCTGATGAGGTCCAGCCCCTCCACGCCGAAGCCGAAGCGCTCGCCCAACCGGCCCAGCAGCGCGATGTCGCCCGCCGCGCGGTGGCCGAACGTGAAGTTGCGCCCCACCACGACGTCGGCTGCGTGCAGCCGCTCCACCAGCACCTCGTGGGCGAACTCGGGCGCCTCCATGCGGGAGAGCTCCACCGAGAACGGCAGCACGAGGAACGCCTGCACGCCGAGGCTCGCGACGAGCTCGGAGCGGCGGCGCAGCGACGTCAGGCGGGCCGGGTGGCTGCCGGGGCGGATCACCTCGGCGGGGTGCGGGTCGAACGTGACGACCACGGTCGGAAGCCCGCGCTCCTGGCCCCGCTGCACCGCCCGGCTGATCAGCTGCTGGTGGCCGCGATGCACGCCGTCGAACACGCCGACGGTGACGACGCTGCGTCCCCAACCGGTCGGCACGGCCTCGAGTCCCCGCCAGCGCTGCACGGGGGCCAGCCTACGGAAGCGGGTCGCGGTGTCAGCTCCCGGCCGGGGCGAACACCACGACGGGACGCGCCGCGTCGCCGCTCTCCTGCACGAGCGCCAGCACGCGCCCCTCCGGCGCGAACACGCCGTACACGCCGGACCGCCCGGTGGCGGGCAGCGGGCGGCCGTGGGACAGGTCGGCGGCGAGCGTGGCGTCGACGTCGCGGCGCGGGAAGGCCACGCCGACGGCGTCGTCGAGCCCGAGCGACAGCGCCGGGTCGGCCTCGAGCTGCTCGATCGTGCGGGCGTGCTCGAGCGTGAACGGTCCGACGCGGGTCCGGCGCAGCGCCGTGAGGTGGCCGCCGACGCCGAGCCCCCCGCCCAGGTCCCGGGCCAGCGCGCGGACGTACGTGCCGGACGTGCACTCCACCAGCACGTCGAGGTCCGCGCCGCGGCGCCGCAGGAGCGTGAACGCCGACACCGTGACGGGACGGGCCGGGAGCACGACCTCCTCCCCCGCCCGGACGCGGGCGTAGGCCCGCTTGCCGTCCACCTTGATCGCGCTCACCGAGCTGGGCACCTGCTCGATCGCGCCGGTCAGCGCCGCGATGCCCGCCGCGATGGCGGCGTCCGTGACGTCGGAGGCGTCGGCGGTGGACACGACCTCGCCCTCGGCGTCGTCGGTGCTCGTGGCGGCCCCGAGCCGGATGGTGGCGGTGTAGGCCTTCGTATCGAGCGCGAGGTGGCCCAGCAGCTTCGTGCCGCGCCCCACGCCGCAGACGAGCACGCCGGTGGCCATCGGGTCGAGCGTGCCGGCGTGGCCGATCTTGCGGGTGTGCAGGATGCGGCGCAGCCTGCCCACCACGTCGTGCGACGTCAGCCCTGCCGGCTTGTCGACGACGACGAGCCCGGACGGAACCTCTGCTGCGGGGGTCGGCACGGGTGGCGATTCTCCCGGCCGTCCCCGCCACGGGGCCGGGCAGGGTCGGACGCCCGACCACGACCTGGGCAATCCCCTCGACGGCAGCCCCTCCCATCACCCACCATCTGCTTCTCGTGGGACACATCGAGGCCATGGCCATCGGCTACGTACTCCCGGATGGCCGCCCGTTGCTGTCCGACGTCTCGTTCCGGGTCGGTGACGGCGCCAAGGTCGCGCTCGTCGGGCCCAACGGGGCGGGCAAGACCACGCTGCTGCGGATGATCGCCGGCGACGTCACGCCCGCGGCCGGGTCGATCGCGCGCAGCGGCGGGCTCGGTGTGATGGGGCAGTTCATCGGGTCGATCTCCGATGGCCGCACGCTCGCCGAGCTCGCGCTCAGCCTCGCCCCGCCCACCGTCCGCACGGCCGGGGAGCGGCTGCGCGACGCCGAGCACGCCCTCGACGACACCGAGCGCTCCCAGCTGCGCTACGCCGACGCGCTGGCCGCGTGGGGCGAGGCCGGCGGGTACGGCGCCGAGGTGGAGTTCGACACCGCGGCCGTCGCGGCGCTGGGGCTGCCGTGGGACGCGGTGCGGGAGCGGAAGGTGGCCACGCTCTCGGGCGGGGAGCAGAAGCGGTTCGCGCTGGAGCTGCTGCTGCGCGGCCCCGACGAGGTGCTGCTGCTCGACGAGCCCGACAACTTCCTCGACGTGCCCGGGAAGCGCTGGCTGGAGGCGCGGATCGCCGAGTCGCCCAAGAGCATCCTGTTCGTCAGCCACGACCGGGAGCTGCTGGCCAACACCGCGAGGCGGATCGTCACCGTCGAGGGCGGCTCGGCGTGGGTGCACCCCGGCGGGTTCGCGTCGTGGCACGACGCGCGGGTGGCGCGCCACGAGCGGCTCGACGAGCTGCGCAGGCGCTGGGACGAGGAGCGGCTCAAGCTCGAGCGGCTCGTCGCCTACTACAAGGCGAAGGCCTCCCACAACGACGGCATGGCGTCGCAGCTGCAGGCCGCGCGCACGCGCCTGGCCCGGTTCCTGGACGCCGGGCCGCCGGAGGAGAAGGCCCGCGAGCAGTCGATCAAGATGCAGCTCGGCGGCGGGCGCACCGGCAAGCGCGCCGTGATCTGCGAGCAGCTCGAGCTCGACGGGCTGACGTTCCCGTTCGACCTCGAGGTGTGGTTCGGCGACCGCGTCGCGGTGCTGGGCGCCAACGGCACGGGCAAGTCGCACTTCCTGCGGCTGCTCGCGCGCGGCGGCACCGACCCGGAACCCGACAGCGTGCCGGCCAGCGGCGTGGCGATGCGGCCGGTGGCGCACGAGGGGATGGCGCGGCTGGGTGCGCGGGTGCGTCCCGGGCACTTCTCGCAGACCCACGACCGGCCCGAGCTGACCGGCAAGACGCTGCAGGAGGTGCTCGTCGGCGGCGACGTCGACCGGGCCGGGCTGACGCTGGGCGTCGCGATGAAGTCGCTGGCGCGCTACGAGCTGCAGGGGCAGGCCGAGCAGCGGTTCGAGACGCTCTCGGGCGGGCAGCAGGCGCGCGTGCTGATCCTGCTGCTGGAGCTCTCGGGTGCCACCCTGCTGCTGCTCGACGAGCCCACCGACAACCTCGACCTGGCCTCGGCCGAGGCGCTGGAGCAGGCACTCGCGGCGTTCGCGGGCACCGTGCTGGCCGTGACGCACGACCGGTGGTTCACCCGCGGCTTCGACCGCTTCGTGCTCTTCGGCGGCGACGGCGAGGTGCAGGAGACGCCGGAGCCGGTATGGGACGTGCGCTGACGTCAGCGGGGGCGGACGGCGCCGGTCACCGCCCACTGGCCCGAGCGGGTGCGGGTGCCCACCGCCACCAGCCGGATGAGCATGAAGGCCGTCAGGCCCGACCAGATCCCGGCCAGCCCCCAGCCGAACACCAGCGACGCCCAGATCGGGGGCAGGAAGCCCAGCACGGCCGCGGCCAGCGTGGAGGTGCGCAGGAACGCGGCGTCGCCCGCACCGAGCAGGATCCCGTCGAGCGCGAAGACGACGCCGGCCACCGGCTGCAGCGCCACGAAGAACCACCACGGGATCGGCACGGCCGCGAGCACCGCCGGGTCGGGTGTGAACACCGGCGGCAACACGCCTGCCAGCACCGCGAAGAGCACCCCGAACGCGATGCCGAACACCAGCCCGTAGCGCGTGACCTGCCCGGCGAGCGCTCGCGCCCGCTGCACGCCGCCGCTGCCCAGCGCCGCCCCGACGAGCGACTGCGCCGCGATCGCCACCGCGTCGAGCACCAGCGCCATGAACGACCACAGCTGCAGCACGATCTGATGGGCGGCCGCGCTGGCCGCGCCGAACCGGGTGGCCACGGCCGCCGCGGACAGGAAGCACGCCTGGAACGCGAGGCTGCGCGCCACCAGGTCACGCGCCATGGCCAGCTGCGCCCGCAGCACCACCGGGTCGGGCCGCAACGTGACGTGCCCGGCGGCCCGCTCCCGCCACAACGCGACGAGGAACAGCGCGGCGCCGACGGCCTGCCCGATCACGTTGGCCACGGCCGACCCGACGAGGCCCAGCCCGATCCACGAGCCGACGCCGTGCACGAGCACGAGGCAGCCGATCACCGACAGCGCGTTGCCTGCCAGCACGAACCGCAGCGGGCGGGCGGTGTCCTGGACGCCGCGCATCCACCCGTTCCCGGCGAGCGAGACCAGGATGAACGGCGCGCCGATCAGCGCCACCCGCAGCCAGGTGACGGCCGCGTCGGCGATGGCGCCGCCGTTGCCGAGCGCCTCGGCGACCGGCCGCGCGACGAGCTCACCGATCCCGCAGAGCACCACGCCGATCCCCAGCGCCAGCCAGGTGGCCTGGACGCCCTCGCCGACGGCCGCCGGGCGGTCACCGGCACCGTGCAGCCGGGCCGCGCGCGACGTCGTGCCGTACGACAGGAACGTCAGCTGGCTCGTGACCAGCGCGAACATCACCCCGGCCACCGCGAGCCCGGCCAGCGAGACCGCACCGAGGCGCCCCACCACCGCGGTGTCGACGAGCAGGTAGAGCGGCTCGGCGGCCAGCACGGGCAGCGCCGGTGCGGCCAGCCGCGCGATCTCCCGCGCCGGAACGCGGTCGCTCACCCCGGGGGGAGCTGATGCGCCGTCGGCCGCCGGCACACGTACACGAACGCGGGCGGCACGTTGCGCCACACAGTGGCGCTGACCAGCACCTCGTCGAAGCTCTCGCGCAGCGTGCGGCGGAACCGGCGGGCCGCGGCGAGCGTCATCCCGTGCAGGTAGGCGAACGTGGTGAACGCGCCGGTGTCGCCGATCACGCGGCTCACCTCGCCGAGCACCGTCTGCTGGGTCGGGTCGTCGAACAGCGCCCACGGCAGCCCGCAGATCACGGCGTCGACGTGGGCGATGTCGCGCTCGGCGAGCAGGCCGGCGAGGTGCCGCGCGTCGCCGTGCACGACGTCGAGGTCGGTGTTGGTGCGCCGCAGGTAGGCCACCATGTCGGCGTCCAGCTCGACGGCGAGGTGGCGCCCGCCCGGCGGCATGCGCGCGGCGATGACCCGGCTGACGGCACCCGTTCCGGGCCCCAGCTCCACCACCACCGGCCGGCCGGTACGCGGCACCACCGACGACAGGACACCCGCCAGCCGCTCGGAGCTCGGTGTGACCGCTCCCATCGTGCCCGGCCGCCGGATCGCCGCCGCGAGGAACGCGCGGCGGGCCGCGGGGCCCGGTGCTGGGGAAACGGTCACGTCGGGTCCTGGCTCAACCGTCACGGAAGGTCCTCGTCACCCGGACACCGTAACGCGGGGTGGCGCAACGGTAAGAGAACCCTTCCCCTTCTCGGTACGGCTCGTGTCCACGCGGGGATATTTCCCGGCGGGCCGGCATGACGATCATCATCTGGTGACAGCGCAGACTGCCGAGCCGGCGATCGACCCGGCCGACCGGACCGTGGAGATCCACGCTCCGGCGCCGCGTGCTCGCGCCCGGACGGCGGCCGCGCCCCGGGTGAGCGCGCCCCGGGTGAGCGCGCCCAAGCCCCTGCTGCGTCCCCGCAGCGCCGTGCAGCCGAGCCTGGTTGCGCTGCCCGTGGTGTTCGTGATCGCGCTCAGCACCTCGCTGTGGGCCTGGCAGGGCCACGGGCCGGTCCATGCCATCAGCTGGGTCACCACCGTGATGTGGACGCTGCCTGTCTTCACCTCGCTCATCGGCACCTACGGCGGCCTGCGGACGGTGCGGCGCCTGCGGGCGGCCCGGCGGCGCGGACCGACGCACAACGTGCGCACCGACCGCCTCGTCGTCGTGATCCCGACGATCGGCCGCTACGACACCCTGCCTGCACTGGACCGGGTGGTGCGCTCCTGTGCCCGGCTCGCGCCGTTCTTCCCGGACCGCACGATCGACATCGTCATCGAGGAGGGCTGCGCGGCCGAGGCCGAGATCCGCGAGCTGGCCCGGACGACGGCGCTGGCGCGGGTCATCATGGTGCCGGCCCGCTACCGCACCCCGAACGGCACGAAGTTCAAGGCCAGGGCCAACCACTACGCCCACGTGCACCGCATCGCCGACGGCGAGGCGCGCGACGACGTGTGGGTGCTGCACCTCGACGACGACACGGGCGTCGACCTGGACACGGCCGAGGAGCTCGCGCGCTTCGTCGGTGACCAGCGCGGCCGCGGCGCCGACGCGCTGCACCTGACCCAGGGCGTGCTGACCTACCCGCGCGAGCACGGCACCGACCGGCTGGTCTGGCTCGCCGACGCCGTCCGCCCGGCCTGCGACATCTCGACGTTCGCCGCCACCACCGGCCGCGGCACGCCCCGTGCCGGGCTGCACGGTGAGCTGCTGCTCGTCCGGGCCTCGATCGAGGCCGGCATCGGCTGGGACTTCGGCCCGCGCGCGATGGTGGAGGACGCGCAGTTCGCGCTCGAGTTCACCCGTCGCCACCCCGGGCGCAGCGACTGGTTCCCCGGCCGCTGCCTTGGCGCCACCCCGGTGAGCGTCAAGGACTTCGTGACGCAGCGCGAGCGCTGGGCGTGGGGCCTGCTCGAGCTGGCCGCCAACCGGCGGATGCCGCTGCGCAGCAGGCTGCTGCTGATCCACAACATGATCGTCTGGGCCTGCGGGCCGCTGCAGCACGTTGGCGTCGTGCTGCTCGCGGGCGGGCTGCTCGGACAGGTCGACACCCTGCCCGTCACCGCCCTGCTGCTGCCCGTCTGGGCCGTCAACATCGCTTACCAGATCTGGAGCTACTGGGAGGGCCTCAAGATCAACGTCCGCGCGTCGGCGGACCCGCGCCGCATCTGGTGGGAGTCGATCGCCGTGGTCGCGCTGATGCCCCTGTTCTCGCTGTGGGAGGCCGCTGGCGTCCTGCGCGGGTTCGTCCGGTTCATCCGCCACGACACCACCACCTTCACCGTGATCGCGAAACCCCGATGACGGGCTGGCGCTGGCTGGTGGGCACCGCGCTGGTGCTCGCCGTCGGCATCACCACCTGGGCCACCCCCGGCGCGATCTCGCTGCTCGGGACCTGGAGCGGTGCGGAGACCGCCGCCTCGGGTCCGGCTCCCGCTCATCCGTGGCGGCCGGGCCGCCCGGAGCTGGGCGTGCAGGTCTACTGGGTGGACGACCCGGCCGACACGCCCGAGCTGATCCGGCGCAAGGCCGAGCGCATCTTCGACCACGTCATCGGGATGGAGGCCAACGCGGCCAGCATCTCGTTCCCGTTCTACAGCGAGTCGATCACCGCCAGCACGGTGCTGACCGACCGCCGGACGCCGACGCCGGACCGGCTCGCCGTGGTGGTGGACGAGGCCCGTCGCAGCGGGCTGCGCGTCGCCGTCCGACCGCTGCTGGACGAGGCCAACCTGCTGCAGCACGACGCCCGCGACTGGCGCGGCGGCCTCCAACCCGTCGACCGGAACGCCTGGTACGCCTCCTACCAGGACTTCCTCGGCCCGTACCTGACGATGGCGCAGCAGCACCGCGTCGACACGTTCATGATCGCCGCGGAGCTGAACTCGCTGCAGGGCGACCCGCACTGGGCCCCGATGATCGCCCAGGCGCGCACGCTCTACCACGGCGAGATCGGCTACGCCGCGAACTGGGACGCCTACCCGCAGGCGAAGGCCGGTGTCCCCGCCGATGGCGTCGGCATCGACGCCTACCCCCGGCTCGGGCTGGCGGCGGGCGCATCCGCCGCCCAGATGCACGACGCCTGGCGGGCCTGGCTCGACGCCACGGCACCCGGCCAGGACGTGGTGCTCTACGAGGTGGGCGCCGCGGCCGAACCGCGGATGATGGACAACCCCGCCATCCCCAACACACCGGGCGCAGCGCTGGACAAGACCGTGCAGCGGCGCTGGTTCGCCGCGGCCTGCAGCGCCGCGCGCGAGCGGGGTCTCCGCGGCCTGTACTGGTGGAAGCTCGAGCTCGACGACGATCCCGCAGCCGCCGACCCCGTCGATGACCTGCACGACTCCTTCCTCGGCAGGCCCGCCGAGGAAGCCATCCGGCAGTGCTTCTCCGCATGGGCCGGCACGCCGTGAGCACGCATCCCCGCACGTCACCCGCGATCGTCGGGCTGGCCGGCGTCGCCGTGGTGCTGGTGCTCGTGCAGAGCACCGGCGCGGTCCCCTTCGACCTGCTGGGTGCCGACCTGCTGCTCGCTGTCGCCGGTTACCGGGTGACGCAGGCGGTGCTCGACACCTCCGGGCTGGTTGCCCACTACCGCGAGCAGTTCCTGCTCCGTGCCCCGCTCATGGTGCTCGGACTGGCCGCCGTCGTCGCGCTGGCCGCCCTGCTGGGCACCCCGGCCGTCGCCACCCACACCGCGGCCGACGCCGTGGCCGGGGTCGTCGGTGCCGGCAACTGGTGGGAGCTGCTCCCCTCGTTCCCCCACGGCCGATCGATGCTGGACGCCTGGGGAGCCGCGCTGGGCATCGGGCCGGGCCTATCGCTGCGCACGGACCCCTTCGCCGAGTACACGGGCCGCATCGACCCGCTCGGCGCGCTCTGGCTCATCGGCATCCTCGTGCAGCTCACGCTGGTGTGGCCGGTGCTGCTCACCCTCCTGCGACGGGTCCCGCGCACCTGGCTGTGGCTCGCCGTGCTGCTCGTCGCCCTCGGTGCCGCGCTGGTCGGGCCGCTGCGGGCCGCCGGTGGGGCCGGCGCCGCCGAGCTGGGACTCGGCACGCACGTCCGCGCCGCCGAGTTCCTGCTGGGGGCGGCGGCCGCGGCGTTCGTCGCCTCGCGGGGCGCCCGCGACCTGCCCGTCACGGCCGGCAGGCTGCTGCTGGCGGGAGGGTCGCTCACCATCGGTGCCGCGGCCGCGCTCGCCGCTGCGGCGCCGCAGCACTGGTGGTCGCTGGGTGGACCGACGCTCGCCGCCGTGGGTGCCGCGCTGCTCCTCGTCGCGCTCGGGGGCGCCGGCGTCTCCCTACCCGCCCGGGAGCTCGGTCGGGGGCTGCCGCTCGAGCTCGGCCACGTGGCCTACCCGCTGCTCCTGCTGCACCTGCCCGTGTTCTGGCTGGTGCAGCAGGCGGTTCCGGCCGCGCGACCGTTCGCGCTGCTGGGGGTCGGCGGTGCCCTGTCGTGGCTGCTGGCGCTCGTGCTGCAGGACGGCATGGTGCGGCGTGTGGCGCGCGGTCGGGCGGGCGCCCGGATCGCGACCGGTGTGGTCGTCGCGCTGCTCGCGGTGGCCGTCGGTGGCGGCTTCCTGTCGAGCACCGCCGCCGGCAGCCCGGGCGGCACCGGCCAGGTCGTGCTCGTGCTCGGCGGCGCCGACGCGGGCGAGCTGGCGGCCGCCCTGCGTGACAACGGGCGCTACCGGGTGGTCGACGGCTCCCGGCCGGGTTGCGGCCTGCTCCCCGATGGGCTGACGGTCCGGCCGCGGGCGACGGCACCGGCATGTGACACCCGCCCGCAGCAGTGGGCGGCCGTGATCGCCGCGGTGTCGCCCGCCGCGATCGTGGTGGACCTCGCGGTCGACGCGTCGCCGCGATCGGGTGCACCCGGCGCGTGCGACCCCGGCTTCCGGGCCGCGTACCGGCCGCTCGTCAGCGCTGCGGTCGACACCTGGACGGCCGGGAACCCGTCCCGGCCGGTGCTGGTCGCCGACGGACCGGTCGCGACCCGCACCGGGCGCTGCCTCGACGCGCTGATCACCGAGTCCGTGGCGGCGCGCAGCGCACTGGTGCCGCTCGCGGTCCAGTCCACGATGTGCCCGACCGGTGTCTGCGACGGACGTTCGAACGACCAGAATCACCGTGCGGACGTCGGACGGCTCGTCGGAAACGCCGTGGCCGTCGAGCTCGGGAGCACGCGTACAGCTGAAAGGACGCAGGAAAGGGCATATGAGGAAGCCGATGTCTGCGGCGTAGGGAACGATAGCGCTGCGGGTGACGCATCGTGCTGACCTCGCGACGACGAGCCATCCCCGTGCCGGAGTCGGCGGCACCCCCAGTACACGCGGAGAATGAAGCAGTGGAGACCGAGCCGGGAGCGGAGATCTTCGGGCCGTACCGGCTGGACGCGATGCTCGGTCAGGGCGGGATGGGCGAGGTGTTCCGCGCCTTCGACACCCGCCGCGACCGGGTCGTGGCGCTCAAGCGGATGCCGCGCCACCTCGCTGCCGACCCCGAGTACCGCGTGCGGTTCAGCCGCGAGTCCGCGCTGGCCGCGAAGCTGCGCGAGGCCCACATCATCCCGATCCACGACTACGGCGAGATCAACGGCCAGCTCTACATCGACATGCGCTACGTGGAGGGCATCGACCTCGCGGCGCTGCTGCGCATCGCGCCGCTCTCACCGTCGCGCACCGTCGACATCATCTCGCAGATGGCCGACGCGCTCGATGCCGCGCACGGGGACGGCATGGTCCACCGCGACGTCAAGCCGTCCAACATCCTCGTGGTGGGCACCGCGGAGCAGGCCGCCGTGCGCGGCTTCGCCTACCTGGCCGACTTCGGGATCGCCACGACGCTGGGCGGGGCCACGCTGAGCCGGCCGGGACTCGCCGTCGGCACGGCCGCCTACATGGCACCCGAGCGGATGCTGGGTGGTGAGCTCGACCCTCGGGTCGACATCTACTCGCTGGCCTGCGTGCTGTTCGAATGCCTCGTCGCTCGGCGGCCCTTCCCCGCGAAGGACCTGCTGGAGTCACTGCAGTCGCACCTCAAGCTGCCACCGCCGCGGCCGTCGGAGTTCCGCGCCGACCTGCCCCCCGGACTCGACGACGTCGTGCTCCGCGGGATGGCGAAGGACCCCGACACGCGCTACGCCACGGCCGGTGCGCTGGCGACCGCGGCCCGCGCGGCGCTGGAGGTCCCGCTGGCCTCCCCGCAGCCGAGCCGCGCAGCCAAGAACGACACGGAGACCGAAGCGGCCGGCTTCCCGATCACGATCCAGCCCGCCGTGCAGGCCGACGTCCAGTCCGACGTCGAGGCCGACGCAGCGCCGGTGGATGCTGCGGCCGAACAAGCTGCGGCCGAACAAGCAGCGTCGGACCGCGCGGCAGCCGAACAGGCGGCTGCGGAGCAGGCAGCTGCGGAGCAGGCAGCAGCGGAGCAGGCGGCACGGGAACGGGCCGCCCGCGAGTTCGCCGCCCAGGAGAAGGCCGCTCTCGAGAAGGCAGCGCAGGAACAGGCCGCCCTGGAGCAAGCGGCCCGAGAGCAGGCGGCCCGAGAGCAGGCGGCACAGGAGCAAGCCGCGCGCGACCTCGCCGTCCAGGAACTGATCGCCGAGGAGCGGGAGAAGGCCCGCCAGCAGGCCGCCGCCGAACAGGCCGCCCAGGAACAGGCCGCTCTCGAACAGGCCGCTCTCGAACAGGCCGTTCTCGAACAGGCGGCGCAGGAACAGGCAGCGCAGGAACAGGCCGCTCTGGAGAAGGTCGCGCGCGACCTCGCGGCACAGGAACTCATCGCCGAGGAGCGGGAGACGGCCCGCCAGCAGGCCGCACAGCAGGCCGCCGCCGAACAGGCCGCCCGAGAACAGGCCGCCCGAGAACAAGCTGCGCAAGAACAAGCAGCTCTCGAGCAGGCGGCGCGGGAACAGGCAGCGCGGGAACAGGCAGCAGCCGAACTCGCCGCCGCACAGCAGGCAGCCGCCCAGCAAGCAGCAGCCCAGCAAGCAGCCGAGCTCGCCGCCGCGCAACAGGCAGCCGCGCAACAGGCAGCAGCCCAACAAGCCGCCGCGCAACAGTCGAACCAGGGCCGCGGCAAGGTCCCGACCCAGGGCCCCGGCCCCGGTCACGGCCGCCGCGCCGCCCCCTACCGCCCGGATCGGCACGGCTGGGACGACGCGGATCCCGACGTCCCCGACGAGCAGCCCAAGCTCGCCGAGTTCGGGCTGACCCCGTCGGGCGAGTACGTGCTCCCCTGGCTGGGGAAGGCCACGGACGAGGCGGTGGCCGAGGCCAAGGCCCTGCAGGCCGCCGCCCAGGCCAAGGCCAAGGCCGGCGTGGATGCCGCCGCGGCGGCCCAGGCAGCCCGGGAGAACCAGGCGGCGCGCGAGCGGTTGCGCATCGAGGAACAGGGTGCAGCCGCCCGGAAGCCGGCATCGGAGTCGGCCCCGCGGCCGAAGCCCCGACCGGGAGCCGGGGCGAAGGGTCCGGCCACACCCAGCCAACCTGTGCGTCGCCCGGACCGCGGTGCCGCCGCTCGCCAGCAGCCGTCGTCGACCCGCCCGGTCGCACCCGGCCGCTCCACCGGCATCCCCGGCAACCGGCCCGCGAACGGCAACCCCACCGGCCGGCCGGGTACGCCGCCGGCCGCCAAGCCACCGTCGAAGACCCCGTCGGTACCCGCCCCCGCCACCGAGGCGTTGACGGTGTCGCGACCCGCGGTCCCGGCGGCCGCGGAGCCGACGGAGATGCTGCCGGTCCGCAAGAAGGGCACCCCGCCCCCGCCTGCCGACGCCACCGAGGTGCTCTCGACCCGCAACGCCGACGCCACCGAGCAGATCCCGTCGCGCCGGGCGAGCGGATCGGATCGGATCACGTCGCGGCCGGCGTCCCGACCGGCCACGTCCCCGACGGCGGCACCGGCCGCGGCGGGCCGCAAGCGGCTGCGCTGGATCATCGCGATCATCATCGTCGCGGTGCTGGTGGCGGTCGGGATCTTCGTCGCGCCGCGGCTGCTGGGAGGCGCCGCCGCCTTCACGGTGGTCACGTCGTCGGCCGTGGGCCTCCAGCCCGCGGAGGTGCGCCTGTCCCCGGACGGGACGCGCGCCTACGTCACGAGCATCGCCAACGACACGGTCCAGGTCCTCGACGCCGAGACGGGTGCCACGATCGGGGAACCGATCAAGGTCGGTGACGAGCCCAACAGCATCGCGCTGAGCCCGGACGGAGCCAAGGCCTACGTCTCCAACACCAAGGGCGGCACCGTCTCCGTGATCGACACGGAGGCCGCGACCGTGACGGTCGCGATCCCGGTCGGCCGCTTCCCCGACGGCCTCGCCGTCTCCCCCGACGGCACGAAGCTGTATGTCGGCAACGCCGACGACAACACGGTGTCCGTGATCGACACGGCGCAGAACGCCGTGGTGGGCGCGCCCATCGCGGTGGGCAAGAGCCCGTACGCGCTCGCGATCAGCCCGGACGGCACCGCGCTCTACGCCGGCGACTTCGGGGAGAGCACGGTGTCGGTCATCGACACCACGACCGACACCCTGAAGTCCACCATCGCCGTCGGGGACGGGCCGGTCGCGCTCGCCGTCAGCCCGGACGGCACCGCGCTCTACGTGGCCAACCAGCTCAGCTCGACGATCTCCACGGTCGACACGGCCGCCGGCAAGGCCAAGGCCGAGGTGTTCAAGGCGGGCTCAGCCCCGATCGGGCTGGCGATCAGCCCCGACGGCACCGCGCTCTACGTCGCCGCCCGCGACGACGACACCGTCAGCGCGATCACCCTCGCGAGCGGCGCGATGTCCAAGGCGTTCGCGGTGGACGACGGGCCGGTGTGCATCGCCGTGAGCCCGACGAGCGACCGGATCTACGTGCTGAGCCAGGGCGCCTCCTCCCTGGCAGCGCTCTCCCCGGTCCAGCGTTGACGTGACCCGCCATGTCCACGTCCACCCGACACCGGGCACCCTCGCGCCGCCGGACCTGGCTCCCGGCCGCGCTGGTCACCATTGTCACGCTGCTCGCGCTGGCGCTGCGGCTGCATGACATCGGCGCGAAGAGCCTCTGGGTCGACGAGTCGTTCACCCTCTGGATCGCCAGCCAGCCCGTCGAGGCGCTGCTGAGCGCGACGCTGCGCACCGACCAGCACCCGCCGCTGTACTACCTGCTCCTGCACCCCTTCGTCACGGCCGACAGCTCCGAGGCCGCCCTGCGCGTGTTCTCGGCGTCCTGGGGTGTGGCCACGGTGCCGGTCATGTACGGCATCGGCCGGCTCGTCGGCGCCGCCTGCCGGCTCAACCCCGTGGTGCTGGGCCTGGTCGTGGCGCTGTTGCAGGCCGTGTCGCCGCTGCACGTCGGGTTCGGCCAGCAGGGCCGCATGTACACGATGCTCCCGTTCTTCGCGGCCGTGGCGATGCTGTGCCTGCTACGGATGCTGCGCACCGGCGCCACGATGGAGACGGGCGACATCGTGGCCTGGGCCGGGTTCATCGTCGCGCTGCCGCTGACGATGCTCAGCCACAACACCGCGGTGCTGTTCGGTGCCACCGTTGCCGCGTACGTCGTGGTGCTGGCGGTGCTGCGCCGCCGCGCCGCCGCGGCGGCCGCCGACCGGTTCGCCCGCGATCCGGACGGCACCATCCGGCTGCCGGCGGGCTTGCCCGGAGCGGCAACGGCTCCGGCCGTGCGGCACTGGGTGCTCGCGCTCGTCGTCGCGATGTTCCTCTGGCTGCCGTGGCTGCCCGGCTTCCTCCTGCAGTCGCGACGGGTCGACGCCGACTTCTGGATACCGCCGCCATCGTGGAACAAGGTGCTCGAACACCTGCGTGACCTGGCGAGCGCCTGGTCACCGGCCCCGCTGCTGGTGCCGATCGTGCTCGTGGCGGGCGCGCTCGTCGCCTACGGTGCGTGGACGTTGCGCCGCAGGCCCGAGGTGCTGGGCCTGCTCCTGATGATGCTGCTGTTCCCGCTCGTGGGCGAGTTGCTGATCAGCATCCGCAGGCCGATCTTCTACTCCCAGACGTTGATCTGGACGTCGTTGCCGTTCACCGTGCTGCTCGCGGTGGGCCTGCTGCGGCTGCCGTGGCGGCGGTGGGCGGCCGTAGCCGTTGCCGCCGTGCTGGCGCTCAACCTGTTCTCGCTGAGCAGCTACTACGGCGCAGCGGGCATCGAGGACTGGTCGGGCGCGGCCGGGTTCGTCGCCGAGCGGGCTGCGCCGGGCGATCTCGTGCTGTTCGACGCCGGCTGGACCCAGCTGGCGTTCCGCTACTACTACGACCGCACCGCCGGGGCGTCCATCGACCCGCGCGGGCTGCCGGTGGAGCCGTTCGAGCGGGGCGCGCTCGAACCGCGGATGACCGTGTCGGACGTGCCGTACCTCGACGCCCTCGTGGCCGGCCGGCAGCGGGTGTGGCTCGTGCTGAGCCACGACTGGTACACCGACCCCGATCGGATCGTGACGAGCCGGCTGGGCCAGTCGATGGACGTGACCGAGCAGCGCGACCTCGCCGGCATGCGCGTGCAGGAGTACCGACCCCGCTGAACGGGTGCTCGGACCGGTGCAGGCGTAACAGACCATCGTCGCACCCGAGGACACCTGTGAGCAGTTGCCGGACGGGCAGCAAACCCTCACCAGGGTGCCGGTGTTTCCCACCGCTCGCGCCACTGCGACGGCCGCCTCCGCGACGGGACCATTGTCGTGGAGGGGTGATGACGATGAACAGAGCCACCCGCACAGCCGCCATATTCGCCGCAGCAACAACCGTGTTGGGCCTCACCGCCTGTGGGACATCGGGATCGATGGTCTCCACGAGCGGGCAGCCCGGCCGGGAGGGATATTCCGTGAGCGCACAGGGAACGTCGGGAACGTCATCGTCGGCAGACGCATCCGGGCAGGACGGTGAGTCCGTGACGTCGACGGACGGGCGGTCCGTGCGCGGGGCCGACGGCAAGGACGGCACGTCCGTCACCGTCCAGAACGGCAACGTCGTGGTCTCGGGCGGGTCTGGCGGTTCCGAGCCGTTGGAGGTGAAGACCGAGGACCTCGGCGGGTCCATCGCGAAGGTCGTGGTGTCGGCCGAGGCCGGGCGCATCACGCTGGTCGGCACCGACAGCGACACGGTCAGCGTGACCCGCCGGATCTATCGGCAGGCCGCCGAACCGCAGGAGTCCGTCAGCCGGGACGGCGACGTGCTGCGCATCGCGGCCACGTGCCCGTCGGGCGGCTCCGGCGGCTGCCGCATCGACTACGAGTTCCAGGTTCCGCGTTCCACGTCGGTGGAGCTCGCCACCGCCAGCGGGGCACTGGACGTGACCGGGGCCCGCGGCGCGGTCACCGCGAAGAGCATCAGCGGTGCGATCGGGTTCCACGACCACGGCTCGGCCACCACCATGGCGACGTCGACCACCGGCAACGTCACGGTGGAGGCGGTGACCAGGCCCGACCTGCTGCAGGTGAACTCCACCAGCGGCAACATCGCCATCTCGGTGCCGGGCGGCTCGCCCTACCGGCTGGAGACCTCCACCATCACCGGGCGCAAGAACCTCACGGTGGCCTCCGACAACGGTGCGGCGTCGGTGATCCGCACCAAGACGGTGACCGGGAACGTCCAGGTCGCGGCTAGTTGACGGCCGCAAGCGTCGTCCTCGCACACCTTCTCCGGTCTTCGCACGGTCTCGACGGTGCGCGAGGACGGGTCAGGCTGTGCGAGGACGTGGTGTGTATGCGGGGTCGAGTGCCGCGCGCACTGCCGCCAGCACCTCCTCGGCCGTGCCGTTGCGGGTGAACCCCGCGGCGGCACGGTGGCCGCCACCGCCCAGCCGGGCCGCCACCACCGACACGTCGACATCGCCCCGCGACCGCAGCGACGCCGTGAACCGGCGCTCGCCGACCTGCTTGAGGACCGCGGCGACACCGGCCTCGGTGGCGGTGCGCACCACGTCGATGACGCTGTCGATCTCCTCGGGGCGGAAGCGCTCGACGTCGGCGAGCGGCACGACCGTGTGCACGAGCCCGTGCCCGCCCGCGGCCGCCGGTTCGAGCACCGCACGCTCCAGCGCGCGGCCCAGCGCCGCGAACCAGCCGTAGGGATGCGCGTCCATGATCGGTCCGACGAGCGGTTCCGGATCGACGCCGGCCTCCAGGAGCTCGGCCGCCATCCGGTGGGCCGCGGCGCCCGCGGTGCGGAACCCTCGGGTGTCGGTGACCAGGCCCGCGTAGAGGCACCGCGCGACGTCCACGTCGAGCGGCACCCGCATCGCGGCCAGCACCTGGTGGACGAGCACGACCGTGGCCTCGGCGCCCGGATCCAGCACCTGGACGTCACCGAAGCCCGGGTTCGAGGCGTGGTGGTCGATCATCACGGTGGCGCCTGCGGTGGTGAGACGGCCGGCGAGCGAGCCCAGCCGGGCCGGCTCCGCGGCATCGCAGGCCACCACGAGCTCGGCCCGTTCCGGCACCGCGGCGGCAGCGACCACGAGGTGCTCCACATCGAGCGGGAGCAGGCTCTCGGGCATCCGGTCGGGAGCGGCGAACGCCACCCGGACCGATGCACCGCGCCTGCGCAGCACGATCCCGAGCGCCAGCGTGCTGCCCAGGGTGTCGGCATCGGGCTGCACGTGCGAGAGCAGCGTGACGTCGCGTGCCTCGAGCAGCAGCGCGGCCGCCGCGGCGACGCGCTCCGGCAGCAGTGGCGACGCGGTCGCGACGCGGACCGCGCTCACTCCTCGTCGTCCGCAACCTCGCGCGGCGCGCGGTACGGGTCGGCGTCCCCGGCCGGCTGGGCACCAGCCGCGAGCCGCGCCACCTCGGCGTCGGACTCGCGCGTGCGGGCCAGCAACTCCTCCATGCGGCGCGCCTCGTCGGGCACGATGTCGGGCTGGAACGTCAGCGACGGGGTGCGCCGGACCCCGGTGCCCGCGCCGACCATCGAACGCAGCACCCCGGTGGCGCTGCTCAGCGCCGCCGCAGCACCCTGCAGGTCGGGTTCGGCATCGACGGTGGCACCCAGCACCGTGTAGTAGACGGTGGCTTCCTGGAGGTCACCGGTGACGCGGGTGTCGGTGATCGTGACCATCGCCAGCCGCGGGTCCTTCACCTCGTGCTCCAACGCGCCGGCCACGATCTGCGAGATGCGCTTGGCCAGCTTGCGCGCACGGGCCTGATCCACCATGACGAGCTCCTCCGTCGCCGGTGCGCGACCGCGGCCCGGGGGCGCGGTGCGCGCACGACCTAGTCGTCTTCCGGCCCGAGCATCCGATGCCGGGCCGAGAGCAGCTCCAACTCGGGGCGGGCCGCGACGAGCCGCTCGCACGCGTCCAGCACGTCGGTGACGTGCCCGGACTCGGCGGCGACGCAGCTGACCCCGATGAGAGCCCTGCGATGCAGGTCGAGGTGGCCGGCCTCGGCGACCGCCACCTCGAACCGCTTGCGCAGCTCTGCCACGATCGGTCGTACGACCGATCGCTTCTCCTTGAGCGATCCGACATCCCCGAGGAGGACGTCCAGCTCGAGCGCGCCTACGAACATGTGCAGCGCCGCTGCGCGGACACAGGTGCGGGCGCGGGCCCGCACCTGTGTCCGAGGGCCATCAGGCCCGCGGCTTCTCCCTCAGCTCGTAGGTCTCGATGACGTCGCCGTCCTTGACGTCATTGAAGTTGCCGAGCGTGAGGCCGCACTCGAAGCCCTCACGGACCTCGACCACGTCGTCCTTGACCCGGCGCAGCGAGTTGATCGTCAGGTTGTCGGCGACCACCGCGCTGTCGCGCAGCAACCGAGCCTTGGCGTTGCGGCGGATCAGCCCGTCCATCACCAGGCAACCGGCGATGGAACCGAAGCGCGAGGAACGGAAGACCTGGCGGACCTCCGCGTGGCCCAGCTGGACCTCTTCGTACTCCGGCTTGAGCATGCCCTTCAGCGCCTGCTCGATCTCCTCGATGGCCTGGTAGATCACGGTGTAGTACCGGATCTCGACGCCCTCGCGGTTGGCCAGCTCGGTGGCCTTGCCCTCGGCCCGGACACCGAAGCCCAGTACGATGACGTTGTCGGCGATACCGAGGTTGATGTCGCTTTCGGTGATGCCACCGACGCCGCGGTGGATGACCCGCAGCTCCACGTCATCGCCCACGTCGATCTTCATGAGCGCGTCCTCGAGAGCTTCGACGCTACCCGAGTTGTCGCCCTTGATGATCAGGTTGAGCTGGTTGGTCTCCTTGAGGGCCTCGTCGAGGTCCTCGAGGCTGATCCGCTTGCGACGCCCCGCCAGCTCGGCGTTGCGCTCGCGGGCCCGGCGCCGGTCGGCGATCTGGCGTGCCACGCGGTCCTCGTCGACGACGAGGAACGTGTCGCCGGCACCAGGGACCGACGTGAAGCCGATGACCTGCACCGGACGCGACGGGTAGGCCTCGATGACGTCGGCGCCGTGCTCGTCGAGCATCCGCCGGACGCGCCCGGAGGCGTCGCCCGCGACGATCGAATCGCCGACGCGCAGCGTGCCGCGCTGCACCAGCACCGTGGCCACCGGACCGCGGCCACGGTCGAGGTGAGCCTCGATCGCGACGCCCTGGGCCTCCATGTTCGGGTTGGCCCGCAGGTCCAGCGAGGCGTCCGCCGTGAGGAGGATGGCCTCGAGCAGCTGGTCGATGTTGGTGCCCTGCTTGGCGGAGATGTCGACGAACATCGTGTCGCCGCCGTACTCCTCTGCCACCAGGTTGTACTCGGTGAGCTGCTGGCGGATCTTCGCCGGGTTGGCGCCCTCGACGTCGATCTTGTTGACCGCGACCACGATCGGCACGTCGGCCGCCTGGGCGTGGTTGATCGCCTCCACCGTCTGCGGCATGACGCCGTCGTCGGCGGCGACCACGATCACCGCGATGTCCGTGGACTTCGCGCCACGGGCACGCATGGCGGTGAACGCCTCGTGACCCGGGGTGTCGATGAAGGTGATCGGGCGCTCGTTGCCCTCCAGCTCGGTGATGACCTGGTAGGCACCGATGTGCTGCGTAATGCCGCCTGCCTCGCCCTCGCGGACGTTGGCCTTGCGGATCGTGTCGAGCAGTCGCGTCTTTCCGTGGTCGACGTGACCCATGATCGTGACGACCGGCGGGCGGAACTCGAGGTCGTCGTCGTCGCCGGCGTTCTCGCCGAACGAGATGTCGAAGCCCTCGAGCAGCTCGCGGTCCTCCTCCTCGGGGGACACGACCTGCACGACGTAGTTCATCTCGGTGCCGAGCAGCTCGAGGATCTCGTCGGACACCGACTGGGTGGAGGTGACCATCTCACCGAGGTGGAACAGCACCTGCACCAGCGAGGCCGGGTTCGCGTTGATCTTGTCGGCGAAGTCGGTGAGCGAGGCACCGCGGGCGAGCTTGACGATCTCGCCACGACCCTTCGGCAGGCGAACGCCGCCGACCGAGGGGGCCTGCATCGAGTCGAATTCCTGCCGCTTCTGCCGCTTCGACTTGCGACCCTTGCGGGCCGGTCCACCGGGACGACCGAACGCACCCGCGGCACCGCCGCGACCACGACCACCGGCACCACCGGGACGACCGCCGCCACCGCCACCGGGACGGAAACCGCCACCGGCCGGAGCACCGCCGCCACCGGGACCGCCGCCACCGGGGCGGAAACCGCCACCGCCACCGCCGGGACGACCACCCGGACCACCCGGGCGTCCACCCGGACCGCCGGGACGTCCACCGGGACCTGCCGGACGGCCACCGGGGCCACCGGGGCCGCCGGAACGTCCACCTGCGGGCCGGGGCGGCATCATGCCGGGGTTCGGCCGCGGAGGCATGTTGCCCGGCGACGGCGGCCGGGGGCCGCCCTGACCGGGACCGCCGGGACGCGGACCACCGGGACGGGGTCCACCCGGACGCGGAGCGCCCTGGCCTTGACCCTGACCCTGCGCCGGGCCCTGGCCGGTCTGGCCGGGAGCCGGAGCGCCACCCTGCGCCGGAGCGCTCTGGGCGGGCGGGCCGGGACGCGGTGCAGCCGGACGCGGCGGGGCGCCCGAACCGACACCGAACGGGTTGTTGCCGACGCGCGGGGTGCGCGGGCCGGGACGCGGGCCGCTGGTACGCGGCGGCACGGTGGAGCTACCGGTGCTGGCGGCCGCGGGCTGCTGGCCACCCGGCTGCTGACCCGGGACCTGCTGGCCGGGGGTCTGCTGACCCGGGCTCTGGGGCCGCGACGGAGCCGGACGGGTGTCCGGACGCGCTGCCGCCGGAGCTGCCGGCTCCTCGTGGACCGGGGCGGCCGGAGCGGCCGGGCCGGGCCGGGGGCCCGGACGGGGACCGCTGGGACCTGCCGGACGCGGGCCGTTGGTGCGCTCGGGAGCCGGCGCGGACGCTGCCACCGGTGATGCTGCCGCCGGGCGCGGGGCCTCGGACGGAGCCGGAACGGGCTGACTGGGTGCCGGAGCCGCGGGGCGCGGTCCGGGAACGGGTCCGGCGCCGGGACGCGGGCCGGGAAGGGGGGCGCCACCGGGACGCGGACGGGCGCCGCCACCGGGACGGCCGCCACCACCGCCGGCGACCGACTCCCGCAGCTTGCGGGCGACCGGGGCCTCGACGGTGGACGAGGGAGACTTCACGTACTCCCCGAGATCCTGCAACTTGCTCAGGACCTGCTTGCTACTGATGCCGAGCTCTTTGGCGAGCTCGTGCACGCGGGCCTTGCCTGCCACTGCACTCCTTGTTTCTCGGAGGCCGGCGGCTGGTCCCGCTCGACCTCGAACCTAGTGTCGAAGCACGTTCATGGTGCGATCTTCACGACTGGCTCATGACGGGTCGACCTTGCTTTCCGCTCTGGCGGACCCGGGAGTTTCCCGAGCCCCTCGTACGACGTTCAGATGCGCCCGCACCGCGCTGGCGTCCAGCGGTCCCGGGGCGCGGAGCGCCCGTGGGAACGCCGAGCGTCGCTCGGCACGGTCCAGACACTCCGGGGCGGGGTGCAGCCAGGCACCTCGTCCGGGGAGTCGACGGCGCGGATCCGGGGTGAGCACCCCGTGCACCACGACGACACGCAACAGACCGTCGGCCGGCGATCTGGTTCGGCATCCGACGCATGTCCGCACCGGGCCCGTCGCGGATTGCTGATCCGCATCGGTGGTGAGACGTTCGGGTGCCGGCCCGAGATCGAGGGCCGTGATGGAGTGTAGCGCAGCATCCCCGGGCGCTCCTCCCGTGCGGGTCGCAGCGCCCGTGATCACCGTGCCGCGGTGCGACGTGGAGCCGTTCAGCCGACCGACTCCGACTCCGCCTCGTCGCGGGTACCCCGCGGGTCGGCGTCGCTGCGGATATCGATGCGCCAGCCGGTCAACCGGGCTGCGAGGCGTGCGTTCTGCCCCTCCTTGCCGATGGCGAGGGAGAGCTGGAAGTCCGGGACGACGACGCGCGCGGTGCGCGTCTTGGCATCGAGAACAGTGACCGACACCACCTTCGACGGCGACAGCGCGTTGCCCACGAACGTGGCCGGGTCCTCGTCCCAGTCGATGATGTCGATCTTCTCGCCGGCGAGCTCGCTCATGACGCCGCGCACCCGGGCCCCGACCGGGCCGATGCAGGCGCCCTTGGGGTTGACGCCGGGCACCGTGGACCGCACCGCGATCTTGGAGCGGTGGCCGGCCTCGCGGGCGACCGCGACGATCTCCACGGAGCCGTCGACGATCTCCGGGACCTCCAGCGCGAAGAGCTTGCGCACGAGGTTGGGATGCGTGCGGCTCAACGTGATCTGGGTGCCGCGCATGCCGCGCGTCACCGCGACGACGTAGCAGCGGATCCGCTCGCCGTGCGCGTAGTTCTCCCCCGCCACCTGCTCGCCCTGCGGGAGCACGCCCTCGATCTGGCCCGACAGCTGGACGATGACCACGCCGCGGGCGTTGGCGCGGGCGTCGCGCTGCACCACCCCGGCCACGATCTCGCCCTCCTTGGCGGCGAACTCGCCGTAGGTGCGCTCGTGCTCGGCGTCACGCAGCCGCTGCAGGATGACCTGTCGCGCCGTGGTGGCCGCGATGCGACCGAACCCCTCCGGGGTGTCGTCCCACTCGGTGCCCGCGGCGCCGTCGGCACCCGGCTCCTGCGCCATGACGCGCACCAGTCCGGTCTTGCGGTCGATGTCGATCCGCGCATGCGGCTGGTGGCCGTCGGTGTGGCGGTACGCGGTGATGAGCGCCGTCTCGATGGCCTCGATCACCGTCTCGAACGGGATGTCCTTGTCGCGCTCGATGGCGCGCAACGCGGCGATGTCGACATTCACGACGTCTCCTCCGGGGTTGTCTCGATCTTGCCCCGCAGCAGCTCCAGCTCGGACTCGGGTGGCGTCCGGAACTCGACCTCGACGGCCGCGTGAGTGACGTCGGCGTAGCGCAGCTCCTGGCGCTTGCCCCCGACCAGCACCGTGACGGAATCGGTGTCGGCGCGCCCGACCCGGCCGGCGAGGGTGGCGCCGTCCTTGGTCCGGACGGCGACGAGCCGCAGGAACGCGCGCCGCCAGTGCCGCAGCTGGGTCAGCGGCCGGTCGGTGCCGGGCGAGGTGACCTCCAGCGTGAAGGCCCCGTTGATCAGCTCGTCGTGCTGGTCGAGTACCTCGGAGGCAGCACGGGAGAGCATCGCGATGTCGTCCAGGCCGACGCCGGTGTCGGAGTCCACCACCACCTTGACGGTGTGGCGCCGCCCGACGGTGCGGACGTCGAGCTCCTCGAGGTCGAAGCCGGCATCGGTGATGACCGGTTCCAGCACGCCGTGCAGCCGCCCGGACAGCTGCTGCCCGGCGGATTGCCGCACAGGGCGGGGGGAGGACATCGCATGGCTCCTGATCGTCGGTGAGGCGGGAAGGCGAAGCGGTCGTTCCGCGTGGCCCGGGACGGTACGTGGCCGGGTCGGTACACGGAGCGGCGCCGATGGGGCGATCGTCGGCGGGTGCGGCAGCGGGGCGTGGTTGGCCCGTCAGGGTATCGCGCCGGGGAGGCGCCCCGATCCACACGCGCTCCGCTGCGAGGCGGCGCGGCCCGCCTGGCAGGATGGGCGGCCGGCGAGCCGGGTCACCGATCGCCACCCGGCTCGCCCATGCGGTGCGGGCCACGGCCGTCATCGGCCGGTGAGCTGCACGAAGGGGGCCTCATGGCCGGCATCAGCCCGCCGGTGTCCGCGACGGCGATGGTGCTCTCGCGCCGCAGGCTGCTCGCGGGACTGCTGCTCACCCCGCCGGTGCTCGCCGGCTGCTCGCTGGGCAGGTCGTCGGCACCGCCGGCGCCCGACCCGCTCATCGCGCTCGCCAGCGCCGCCCGTTCCGACGCGGCGCTCGCCGCAGCCGTGATCGCCGCGAAGGCCACGCTCGCCGATCGCGTCGAGCCGCTGCGCGCCGCGCGCGTCGAGCACGCCGCGGCACTCGACGCCGAGGTCAGCCGGGTCACGCCCACGCGCACCCCGGCACCGGCGCCGCCCACCGCGCCCACCGCCGGGGAGGTGGCGGGCCAGCCCGTCACGCTCGCCCAGCTGCACGACGCGTTGGAGGCCTCCGCGAAGGCCGCTGCCACGGCGGCGATGGATGCCCCCGCGGCCCGGGTCGGGCTCGTCGCGTCCGTCGCCGCGTGCTGCTCCACCTACGCGAAGGTGCTGGTATGACCACCCCTGCTCCGACACCGGGGGCGTCCACGATCGACCCGGTCGCCGCCGACTCCCTGCAGAACGCGCTCGCCGCCGAGCACGCGGCGCTGTGGTGCTACGCGCTCGCCGTCGCGTTCCTGCCCGCGTCGCAGGACGACCAGGCCCGCAGCGACGCCGAGGCCCACCGCGTGCTGCGCGGCGCCGTCGAGCAGACGCTGACGCAGATCGGGGCCCGCCCCGTCTCGGCGCTGCCCGCCTACGCCACGCCCACCCCCGTCACCGACGGCCCGTCCGCGGCGGCGCTGGTGCTGGTGGCCGAGACCGACGCGATGGCCGCGTGGCGGTCGGTGATGGAGCGCACCACCGACCGCGGGCTGCGCAAGGCCGCGCTCGACGCCCTCACCGACGGCACCCTGCGCTGCGCCCGGTGGCGGGTGGTGGTCGGCAGCCCGCCGGCGATCCCGGTGTTCCCCGGCCGCCCCTGAGCTCGCACACACCGCAGTGGCACCGCACACACCGCACAGGGTGTGTGCGGTGCCCCGGAGGTGTGTGCGAGCTACCCGAGCGCCTCGAGCACCGCGTCGACGTCGGCGCGGGTGTTGTAGACGTAGAACGACAGGCGCGCCGCGCCTGCCCGGGCGCTGCTCACCACGCCCGCCGCTGTGAGGCGCGCCAGCGCGTCGGGGGCCCGGACGGCCACGATCGCCGACCCGGTCGGCTCCATCCCCAAACCGGCGCGTACCGCATCGGCCAACCCCCCGCAGTGCGCCTGGACCGCGGCGCGGTCCAGGCCCGCGACCCACGGGAGTACGGCGGCCGCGCCCACGTGGCTGTACCAGGCCGGTGACGTGTCCAGTGCCCGCGCGTCGGGCGCCGGGCGCAGCGGCAGCCCGTAGACACCCGCCCAGGGGTCGGCGGCGGCGTACCAGCCGGCCTGACCCGAGACGAGCGGGAAGTCCTCGCGCACCGCCATCCAGGCCACGCCCCGCGGCGACATGAGCCACTTGTACCCGGCGGCGACGACGGCGTCGGCCCAGCTCAGGTCGGCGTCGAACCACCCGGCGGACTGCGTGGCGTCCAGCACCACCCGGGTGCCGCCGGCCCGCACGGCGCGCAGCGCAGGCAGGTCGACGATCCGGCCGTCTGCCGACTGCACGACGCTCACCGCGACGACGTCGACGCCGCCGGCCGCCGCGCGGCCGGGCAGCTCGTCGAGCTCGACCTCCTCGACCGTGACCCCACGGCCGTGCTGCGCGGCGAACGGCCACGTCACGCTCGTGAAGTCGCCCCTGGCGACGAGCACCCGCGAGCCGTCCGGGATGCCGGCGGCGACGATCCCGACGAGCCCGGAGACCGTTGATCCGATCGCGACCCGGTCCGTGGCCACCCCGACGAGGCGGGCGAAGGCGGCCCGCGCGGTGGTGACGGGCGCGTCGAAAGCCGGTGGCCGCCCGGCACCGGTGCGCCAGCCACGGATCGCGGCCTCGACGGCGTCGGCGGCGAAGGCGGGTGGGATGCCGATGGAGGCGGTGTTCAGATAGCCGTCAGGGACGTCGAACGGGTGATCGAAGGCGGTACGCACCCCGTCACCGTAGGCAGGCTCAGCCGGCCCCGTCGTCGTCGGCGCCGGCACGCAGCTGCGCGAGCCGGTCGGCCACGGCGAGCGCGGTGGGCAACCGGTGCTCGCCCTCCCCGAGGCACTCGCCGATCAGCGCCGCCTCCGCCGGGGCGAGCGCCGGATGGACCTGCGGGCGCGCCGAGAGGACCTTGCGAATGGCCAGGAGCGGCTGGTTGTCGGGCAGCTCACCGAACAGCCCGGTGCCCGTCAGCGCGCGGTGGATGGTGGCGCCCAGCGCCCAGACCTCGGTGCGCCGCGACGGGCGGGCGCCCGCGAGCAGGTCGGGATCGGTGAACTCCACGGCGCTGGCGTGCCCCATGCCGGTGAGCGTGGTGCCCGGGGTGAGCACCCGGGCCAGCCCGAGGTCCGACAGCCGGCCCCCGATGGCCCCGGCCGTGTCGGCCAGCAGGATGTTGCCGGGCTTGATGTCGCCGTGGGCGAGCCCGGCCTCGTGGAGGTCGTGGGCGGCCCGCGCCCCGTGCTCCAGCGCCGTGACGACGTCGGTGCGGCTCAGCGCGCGGGCGGGCGCGGCGAGCGAGCCGAGCGGGAAGTAGGCCGTGGCGTAGCCGAAGGTCTCCTCCAGCACGGCGTCGAACACGGGCACCAGGTACGCCGAGCGCACCGCCGCGAACGCCCGCAGCTCCCGCACCCCGCGCTGGTAGGCCTGCTCCCCCACCCGGTCACCGAAGACCTTGAGCGCCACGAACTCGTCGGACAGGCCCAGCCGGGCAGGCGGGCGGGCCAGGTAGTAGCGGCCGTGGTTGCCCTCGCCGAGCAGCTGGACGAGCTCGTAGTCGGCGACGCGGTCGGCCGCCAGCGTGGCCCCGCCCTCGGGGAGCGGGTTCGTCGATGGGCTGTCCATACCGAACCTCCTGATCGATCTCGTTCAACATACCGGCGCCGAGCCGGAGGTCGCCCCCGTTGAGCAATTCGCACGTGGTCACCTTCGTGCTCCTCGACGTGGCACCGGTGGTGATCGCCGCCCGGCTCACGGGGCTGCTGTTCCGGCGTATCGGCCAGCCCGCCGTGGTCGGCGAGATCGTGGCCGGCATCGCGCTGGGCCCCACGCTGCTCGGCGCGTTCCCCGGCCACCTCGACCAGGTGCTGTTCCCGCCGGACGTCCGCCCCTACCTGTCGTTCATCGCCAAGCTCGGGCTGGCGCTGTTCATGTTCATCGTCGGGCTCGAGGTCGACCTGTCGCTGATCCGCGGCCGGGCCCGCGCGGCCGGCACGATCGCCGCCGGCTCGATCGTGGCGCCGTTCGCGCTGGTGCTCCACCCGCTGCATCCCCAGGTCGCCGGCGTGGCGGTACCGATGCTCGCGTTCGTGCTGTTCCTCGGCATCGCGATCTCGCGTGGATCACCGACCTCATCGGCGTGCACGCCATCTTCGGGGCCTTTCGTGTTCGGGGCGGCCATGCCGCGCCGGGACGCGGGCGCGCTGACCCGCGACATCCTCGAGCGGCTCGAGCAGGTCAGCCTGCTGCTGTTGCTGCCGGTGTTCTTCGTCGTCGCCGGCCTGCAGGTGGACGTCGGCGCGCTGGGCGTCGACGGGATCTGGCAGCTCGCCCTGATCCTCGTTGCGGCGATCGGCAGCAAGTTCCTCGGCGCTGCGGCGGCCGCGCGGACCCAGCGGATGCCGCGGCGCCAACAGGTCGGCGTGCTCGACCCCACGATGTTCACGCTGATGGTGATCATGGCACTGGTCACCACGATGATGACCGGGCCGCTGCTGCGCCGCGTCTACCCCGAGCTGGTGCTGCAGCGTGAGCTGGCGGCGGCCGAGCGTGCCGAGCTCGGTGTGGTGGACGCCTACACGGTGTTCGCGCTGCTGCCGGAGCCCGAGCCGGGGGCGGTGGACCACCGGCGGTTCGCGGCGCTGGCAGCCGCGCTGACCGGACGCGAGCACCCCGCCAAGGTCGTGCTGTGCCGGCTGCTGCCCACGCGCGTCGAGCTGGAGTTCGCCGGCGGGCTGGCCGAGCTCGCCGCGCTGGTCGCCGTGGCCGGCGCCGATGCCGTGCTGGTCGGTGCCGCGCTGGTCGGTGCGGGCGACCGCGACGTCGGGGCCGCGCTCGCCGTGCCCGACGCGACGGTCGTCACCGTCTCCGGGCCGGTGGGCGGTGCGGGTGCGGTCGGAGTGCTCGTCGACGACACCGCGGGCGGGCGCGCGGGCCGCCCGCGGATCGCGGCGCATCTGGCGCTGCGCGCGGGCGCCGGGCTCACGGTCACCGCCGCCGGGGAGCGACCGGGCCGGCGCTGTCGCCGTGGTCGCGGCGCTGGAACGGCACGGGGTGGCGGCCGATGTCGACGACGAGCTGGCGCAGGCCGTCGCCCGGATCACGGTCACACCCTGACCAGTACCAGGTTCGGCTAACGTCACCTCATGCCGATGATGATCCTGTCCTGTCATGGATGACACGGACCGCCTCCTGCTGAGCCACCTCCAGGAGGACGCGACGCAGTCCTACGCCACGCTCGGCGCCGCCGTGGGCCTCTCCACCGCTGCCACCCACGAACGGGTGCGCAAGCTGCGCGAGCGCGGGGTGATCCGGCGCACCACGATCGACGTCGACCCCGCTGCCGCCGGCCGGGGCGTGCTCGCCTTCGTCATGATCGAGGCCGACGCCTGGATCGGCGGCCAGGAGACGGGTGCGGCCCTGCGCGCGCTGCCGTGGGTGGAGGAGGCGCACATCGTCGCGGGTGGCCCGTCGGTTCTCGCGAAGATCCGCACCGCCACCACCGCCGACCTGCAGGGCGTGCTCAAGGCGATCTACGACATCGACGGCGTCACGGGCACCGGCACGATCGTCGTGCTCGACACGTTCTTCGAGCGGCCCCTGGACGTCTCCGCCATGCCGTCGGGGGCCGGCCGTGGCTGACGCCGTGCTCCCCTACAACGGTTCGCCGCTCGACCGGGCCGGGCGCCACCGCGCCGACCCCCGGTGGCTCGCCGAGGTCGCCTCCCGGCCGTCGTCGCGGACGCTGCTGCTGTGGCGCGACCGGGCACTGGTCGGCCCGCACGGCCCCGTCACGCTGGCCACCGGCGACCCGGCCGGGCTGCCCGCGGAGCCGGTGCTCCTCGGCCTCGACGGCGACGCGGGCGTCTTCGCCGCCGACCTCTCCACGCTGGCGGAGCCCGCGGCGATCGCGCTGGGAGGCGCCCGGGCGGCCGTCGAGGTGCGGCACCTGTTCGGCAGCGTCGACGCCGCCACCAGCGCGCAGCTCGCGCATGCCCGCGGGCTGCTGCTCTGGCACCGCAACCAGCGGTTCTGCGGTGCGTGCGGCGCCCCCACCGAGAGCCGCGACCGCGGGCAGCTGCGGGCCTGCACGGGCTGCGGGAAGCTGCACTTCCAGCGGATCGAGCCGGCCGTCATCGTGCTGGTGCAGGCGCCCAACCCACCCGCCCGCTGCCTGCTGGGCCGCCACCGGGGCGCCGCGCCGAACGCCTGGGCCACCCTCGCGGGGTTCGTCGAGATCGGCGAGGGCCTCGAGGGCGCCGTCCAACGCGAGATGGCCGAGGAGGCGGGGATCGAGCTGGGCGCAATCACCTACCTCGCGTCGCAGAGCTGGCCGTTCCCGTCCGGGCTCATGATCGGGTTCAGCGCGGTGGCGCTGTCGGAGGAGATCGACGTGGACGGCGACGAGCTGCAGGAGGCCCGCTGGTTCACCGCTGCCGAGGTGGCGGCGCTGCAGGAGGAGCACCGGGCGGCAGGCACGCACCGATCGGACTCGATCGAGCAGTACCTGGTGCAGACCTGGCTCGCGGCGCAACGCGTGCCGTGACGGCGCCAACCGGATGGCCACGGCGCCGATGTCGGGACGTTGGCGCCGTGGCTACACGGTTGGCGCGGCGGCTACAGCGTCGGCGCCGTGGGCCGCACACGAACGCCGACGCCACCGCGCCAACCAAATCGCCACCGCGCCGACGTCAGGACGTCGGCGCCGTAGCCACACCATCGGCGCCGTGGCTACGCCCGGAGGGCCGGCGCGACCGCGCCAACCGGATGGCCACCGCGCCGATGTCGGGACGTTGGCGCCGTGGCTACACCGTTGGCGCGGTGGGGCACCCCACGACGCCAACCCGACCGCGCCAACCCAGTGGCCACCGCGCCGACGTCAGGACGTTGGCGCCGTGGCCAACTGGTCGGCGCGGTCGTGCGGCGGGGTCGCTATCGAACGCCGGAGGGTGACTCGAAGACGAACGACCGACCACCGATGCGCACGCGCGTGCCCGGCACCAGCCGGCGGCCACGGCCGGGAGCCAGCGGCGTCCAGCCGGTCTCGGACGCCCCGGCCACGAACGTGCCGTTGCGGGAGCCGGAGTCCGACAGCAGCACGTCCCAGCCGCTGACGCGGATCTCGGCGTGCACCCGCGACACCGCGCCGGTGCGGTCCTCGATGACGATGGAGCGCAACGAGCCCGCACGCACCCGCGGGTCGGCCTCGGGCATCCGGCCGACGAGGTACTCGGCGTCGACCGTGTAGGTGGCGCCGTCGTCGAACACGAGCAGCCCCAGCGGCGGCCGGGAACCCATCACGAGCACCCCGGTGCGCTCGTTCATCCGGATCCCGCACAGCACGCAGAAGTGCGAGCGCGGATCGTTGAGGTGGCCGCGGGCGCACAGGTGGCCCTGCGCCTGCGGCTCGTCGGCTATGGTGCCGCCGTCGCCGTTCGTGCCGTCCTGGACGGTGGGGCCCGACGGGCCCGCCTCCAGCGGCGGCCGCGGTGCCTCGGTCGGGGCGACACCCATGATCTGCTCGGCGCGCAGCGGGGGCCGGGGACGGTCCGCGTCGGCCACGACACCGCCCTCCCCCGGGGCCCCACTGGTGACCTCGTCCGGCGGGTACTGGCCCGATCCGGCGGCAACGGCCCCGTCCTCGGACGGCTCGGCCTCGACCTGCCCCGGATACTCCTGGGCCGGATACTCCTGGGCCGAGTACTCCTCGGCGGCGTAACCCTCCTGCTCGGCGGGAACGCCCGCAGGCGCCTCGGCCGGATCGGGGCCGTCGGCCACCGGGCTCGTGGTGGGGTTGGGCTCGGTCCAGACCGCGGCGTCGTCGGGCATCTGCTCGTTGGCTGCGCCCCCGTGGTCTGGGCCGTCGGCGGCGGCCTGCGCCGCGGCCTCGTCGGCACCGAACCACTCACCCGAGGAGAAGTCCTCCCCGCCGATCGCCTCCGGGATCTCGACCTCGGGGATCTCGAGGGGGGTGGCCATGTCGGGCTCCCCGGCGTACTCCGCCACGTACCCGTTGTGCCCGTTGACGTGACGGGGGGCGTTCTCCGCCTCGTACGTGCCGGTGGCGTACTGCTCGGGGGCATGCCCGTTGCCGTCGTGGGCGGCGGCGGGGTAGGGCTGGTCACCGTAGGACTCGGGAGCCTCGGGCTCCTCGACGGCGTGCCCGTTCACCGGGGCGTCGATCCGCGCCGGGGCCGACGTGGGGAGAGCGGGCGGCGTCATCGCCTCGTCGAGCGAGGGCGGCCGGGCCGTGGGCACCCCGACGGGCGGGGTGGCGACCGCGTCGGACACCTCCGGCTCGGGCTCCGCGGCGGGTTCTGCGCTCCACGACGGCGTGGCGGTGGACAGGTGCCGCGAGCGGCGCGAGGGCAGGTTGGGATCGCGACGGTAGACCGGGGCGTCGTCGGGCAGCGCCCGGCGGCCCGCGGCATGCATCGACGGCTCGCCCCGCGCCTCGTTGCGGGACTCGCGCCGCGGCAGGCCCTGGCCCGGTTCTCCCCCGTAGCCGCCGTGCCCGGCAGGCACGCGGTCGGCCACCGGCTGCGGACCGGGGTCCGACGGCGCATCGGCCCGGCCGGCGGCCCAGCCGCCCGCGTCGGACCGCCCGGTACCGGCGTCGGGGCCGGCCGCGGGCAACAGCACGACACCCGCTCCCGGCACCACCCCGGCACGCAGGTCGAACAGGGCGACGTCGGTGGCGCCGGATGCGGCACTGCCGTCCAGCGCGAGCACGAGCGCCGTGTCGGGGCGGGCCAGCAACCGGTCGGTCCACGACGCCGAGTCGGTGCCGGACACGGTGATGCCGGTGCCGGCCACCTCGACGCCCGCGGTGCCCGACAGGAACACCGCGAGGTGCTCCCCGGCGGCCGCGACCGTGCCGAACACGAGCCCGTCACCGGGCGCGTCCGGACCCGCGAGCCACGTGACGAGCCGCCGCGCGAGCGCCCGGCCCGGATCGGGACCCGCCACATCGGCGCACAGCTCCAGCAGCCGCCGCAGCGGCTCCCGGTCCGTGCACCACCCGACGACCAGCACCCCGGGGAAACGCGCGACGATCCCGTCGCCCGTGACCACGGCGGCACGTTGCAGGTCGAATCCCACCTAGACCAGCCTCCCCCCGCGAAACCGCCAGTGCACGAACGGGATCCGCATCGGCCCGTTCGCCACCAGCCACCCGATGATCCACGTGGTGAGGAACTGCAACAGAAACGCCCCCAACGGGACCGGTTCCGGCATCCCCGGCACCGCATCGATGGCCAGTATCAGCCATACCAGCAGGCCCTCGTTGACCAATGTGACCAGCCCGAACAGCGTGGGCCAGTCCTTCTCCCATCGGAACTGCTGCAAAAAGTGGTACACGAACTCCCACCCGATGCCCAGCGCGAGCACGGTGAGAAGTACCAGGTATGCGGTGACGTACACGTGGCCGAGATTTCCTGATACGGGGAGTAACGGGCCGATCACCAGAGTCCATACACCGCCGACAACGACGAGTACGAGGATTCGGGTCTGGATCCGACCGGACAGCGTGGGCAACACGTCAGATCCTCTTCCCGCGGGCCCAGCGCCACCACTGCTGCGTGGAGCGCACCGGGCCGAGCCGGGCGCAGAATCCGAGCGCGGCCAGGTCGTCGGCGATCTCCTGGGCCGCGATCTGCAGCCCGAGGAACGTGTCGACGCCCGGGAAGTACCCGCCGTTCGTCGCGCTGCCCGACGCGTAGCACCGCCCGGGTTCGCTGCGGGTGCCCCGCACCTCGAACGATCGCTCGACGTCGAGCCTGCCGAGCGGGTTGCGACCGGCGCCGCCGTTGTCGAGCAGGTCAGCGAAGACGCGGTGCTCGCGGATGTCGGCTTCGAGACCGGTGCAGTCGATCACCCCGAGCACCGCCACCTGCTGCGCCCCCTGCTGGGTGGTCAGCCCGACCTTCACGACCCCGCCGCCGGCAGGCTCCATGCCGGTGATCTCACCCTGGAACGGGTGGTACCACCCCTCGCGACGGCCGCGCCGCCACTGCTCCTGCCAGCGCCTGCGGTAGGGCGTGTTGGTGCCGCCGAACTGCGCGTACAGATCGGCCCGCTCCTGGCCCTCCAGCGCGCGGACGCGGGCCTTGAGCTGCCCGCCCCACACCGACTTCGGGTAGTTGAACCCCTGGTAGGCCCAGCCGTCGCCGCCACGGCGCCGCATCCAGGCGTGCGGCCCGTGCGACCCGGTGACGAACGTGCGGAACGCGTGCAGGATCTGCGTCTGCAGGCCGTGGGCGTCCCGGTCGTCGATCAGGCGCTGCAGCACGCGCGAGGCCACGACGCCGCCGCCGCGGACCAGCACGGTGCCCGGCTTCGCCTGCAGCCGCTGGTAGATCTGCTCGTGCGGCTCGTAGGCGTTGACGACGCTGCCGTAGTCGCGATGGCGCTCGCGGTAGTCCATGAGGTCGGGCAGGAACTTGAGCCCGGGGTAGCCGACGGCCAGGTGGACGTAGCGGCTGCGGTAGGCGATCCGGCGCGTGCGGCTCGCGCCCTCCGGCGGGGTGAGGATCGTGAAGTAGCCGCCGCCGATGCGCCTGCGCACCATCCGGACCTGGCCGCGCACCACCGTGTCGGCGTAGGAGATGCGGTCGTGCTCGCGCTCCATCGCCTCGAACACCTGCCCGGCCTTCGGCGTGTAGTAGTCGTCGAACACCGGCTCGACGGCCACCTGCAGCAGCGGCTTGAACGACCGCGTCGCGACGGCCTCGCGCAGCGCGTAGCTGGGGAAGCCCCAGATGTTGTCCGGGCACGATGCCGAGTCGCTGCGCAGCCGCTCCCCGCGCGGGATCTGCGACACCCGCGTCAGGTACTCGTAGCTCTCCCACGGGTGCTCGAGCTGCGTCAGCACCCGGATGTCGGACGTGGGCACGCCGCAGATCCGCAGGTAGTCGACCGTGACGAAGGAGCCGATCCCCCCGCCGATCGACACGAACGGCGCGTCGATCACCGGGATCCCGGCCCGCACCAGCGCGTCGTCGGACCACCACTCCGTGTCGATCAGGGCCGGGGTGAGGTCTCCCGCCATGGCGCAACCCCCTGTGGGCGGATCCGGGGCGAACGAGGCGCCCGGCAGCCGGATGGTGTCCTCGCGCATGCCTGCAGCTCCCCCCACCCGCACACCCGCCACAGTCGATCACGCCGAGGTCGGGTGCCACCAGACCTCGGCGTGCCGGCTACCGGCGGGTGAGCTCGAGGAGATGGGCGACCGCACCGTCGCGGGCGATCTCGACCCGCTCGCCGCTGCGCCGGTCCTTGACCTCGACCACGCCGTTCGCCAGCCCCCTGCCGACGACCACGATCGTCGGCACGCCCACCAGCTCGGCATCGGCGAACTTGACACCCGGAGACGACTTGCGGTCGTCCAGGAGCACGCGCAGGCCCGCGGCCTCCAGCTCGGTGGCCAGCAGCTCACCACCCGCGGTGATCTCCTCGTTCTTGCCTGCAACGACGACGTGCACGTCGTAGGGGGTGACCGCGCGCGGCCAGATGAGCCCGGAGTCGTCGTGGCTCTGCTCGGCGATCACCGCGACGAGGCGGGACACCCCGACGCCGTAGGAACCCATCGTGATCCGCACCGGCCTGCTGTCGGGGCCGAGCGCGTCGAGCCCGAAGACGTCGGCGTACTTGCGTCCGAGCTGGAACACGTGCCCGATCTCGATGCCCCTGGCGGCCGAGAGCGGCCCGCTGCCGTCGGGCGCGGGGTCGCCCTCGCGGACCTCGGCTGCTTCGATGGTGCCGTCGGGGGTGAAGTCGCGGCCCGCGACGAGGTCGACGACGTGGTGGTCGGCCTTGTCCGCACCGGTGACCCAGGCCGTGCCCGTGACGACGCGGGGGTCGACGAGGTAGCGCACGCCGTTGGCCGCGAGCGCGGCCGGACCGATGTAGCCCTTGACGAGGAAGGCGTTGCGCGCGAAGTCGGCCTCGTCCAGCAGCGCGACCTCGGCGGGTGCGAGCGCCGCCTCGATGCGGTTCATGTCGACCTCGCGGTCGCCGGGCAGGCCCACGCCCAGCAGCGTCCACTCGGTGGCGCCGGGGACCTTCGTCTTGAGCAGGACGTTCTTGAGCGTGTCGGCCGCGGTGAACTCCCGGCCGAGGCCGGCACCGTTGAGGAACGACACCAGCGAGTCGATCGTCGGCGTGTTGGGCGTGTGGTGCGCCTGCGCCTCGGGCAGCCCGGCGAGCTCGCGGGCCGGCGGCACCGTGGTGGTGACGGCCTCGACGTTGGCGGCGTAGCCACCAGGGCTCTGCACGAACGTGTCCTCGCCGGTGGGCGCGACCGCGAGGAACTCCTCCGAGGCCGACCCGCCCATCGCACCCGACGTGGCGGCGACGATGACGTACTCGAGCCCGAGCCGGTCGAAGATCTTGCCGTAGGCGTCGCGGTGCTTGCGGTAGGACTCCGACAGGCCCTCGTCGCTGAGGTCGAACGAGTACGAGTCCTTCATCAGGAACTCGCGCCCGCGCAGGATGCCCGCGCGGGGCCGCGCCTCGTCGCGGTACTTGTTCTGGATCTGGTAGAGGATGACCGGGTAGTCCTTGTACGACGCGTACTCGCCCTTGACGACCTGCGTGAACAGCTCCTCGTGGGTGGGGCCGAGCAGGTAGTCGTTGCCCTTGCGGTCCTTGAGCCGGAAGATGTTGGGCCCGTACTCCGTCCACCGGCCCGTGGCCTCGTACGGCTCGCGGGGCAGCAGCGCGGGGAACTGGATCTCCTGGGCGCCGATGGCGTCCATCTCCTCGCGCACGATCTCCTCGACGGCGCGCAGCACCTTGAGGCCGAGCGGCAGCCAGGAGTAGATCCCTGGCGCGACGCGACGGACGTAGCCGGCGCGGACGAGCAGCTTGTGGCTCGGTACCTCCGCGTCGGCCGGGTCATCACGCAGGGTCCGCAGGAACAGCGACGACATCCGGGTCAACACCCGCAGAAGGGTACTGAGGCCTTCCGGGCGAGGTTGCGGCGGTTACCGGTGGGGCGGGTGGCGGGAGCCGGGCGGGCGGGCCCAGGTTGCAGGAAAGCCACTTTCCCGCAACGTCGTTGCGGGAAAGTGGCTTTCCTGCCATCACCCCAGCAGGTGCGCGTTCACCTTCCGCACCCCGGCCGCCAGCTCCGCCATCTCCAGCACCTCGACCCCGGCGGCCCGCAGCAGCTCCGCCCCCTCGCAGTCCACGAAGATCGACGGTTCCCGCCACGCGAACACCACCCGGTCGATGCCGGCCGCGAGGATCAGCTGCGTGCAGGTCCGCGGCCGCGACGCCCGCGCGCTGCACGGCTCGAGCGAGCTGTACACGGTGGTGCCGGGCGGGGCCCGCCAGCCGTCGCCCAACGTGGCGAGGGCGGCCTCCTCGGCGTGATCGTGCGGGTCGTCGCGGCGCGACCAGCCGTCGGCGAGCACCGCACCGGCGGCGTCGACGACGAGCGCGCCCACCGAGAACGCCGAGTCCGACGGCGGGCAGTTGCGCGACAGCTCGATCGTCGCGGCGAGCAATGCGTGATCATCCATCGGACTCCCCCAGCAGGTACCGCAGCAGCACCTGGTCACCGAGCACCCGGGCCTCGGCCAGCCGCATCCGGTGCCCGGCGTTGTGCGGGAACGCGCCGGTGCCGCCGAACCGCGGCGCCGCCGCCTCTCCCACGAAGAACGGGGCCACGAGCAGCTGGATCTCGTCGACGAGCCCGGCGGTGAGGAACAGCGCGTGCACGCTCGTACCGCCCTCGATCATCAACCGCGCCACGCCGCGGGCGTGCAGGTCGGCGAGCAGCCACGCGGGGTCGACCCGCTCCCCCGCATCGACGACGGTGGCCAGCGAACCCACCCGTTCCGCGGCGAGCCCCACCGCAGCCGACGGCGCGTACACGAGCCGCAGGCCCGAGCCGGTGGTGAAGAACCGTGCGGTCGGGTCGAGGTCACCGCCGCCGGTCAGTGCCACCTTGATCGGGTGCGGTGGGCGCCCGGCCGCCACGCGGGCCTCCTGTCGCGGCACCGAGCGCAGCAGCAGCCGGGGATCGTCTCGGCGGATCGTGGTGGCGCCCACCAGCACGGCGTCGACGCCGGCCCGCTCCGCATCGACCCGGTCCAGGTCGGCGGCGTCGGAGAGCACCAGCCGCTGCGACGAGGTGTCGTCGATGCAGCCATCCACCGACATCGCGGCGGACAGGAGCACGAACGGCCGGTCGGGCATGACCATGATCCTGCCGCACGCGCGCTGCTACTGCGGGCGGCCCTCGTTGCGCGCCTCCTCCGCCTCCGCCCGCCGCACGTTGGCCGCGGCCCGGCGCAGCTTGGCGATGCTGCCCAGGAACACCGTCGGGTCGACGTCGGCTGGGCTCGGCGCCGAGCGCGGGTCGGCGGTGATCGGCGGCGGCACCGCGATCACGCGGGTGCGCTCGTCCTCGGAGGTGGCCGCGATCCGCAGCGCGACCTTCGTGTCCACCACATCGGTACGGTCAGGGTCGACCAGCGGATCCACCGGACCCGGTCGCATCGGCGCATTCGCCATGATCGTCGGGTTCTCGTCGCGGTTCGGGACCGGCACCGGGGCGACCGGTGGCATCGGCCGCGGCGGCGGGACCGGCCGGACCGGTGCCGGCGGATGCACCGGGTGCCGGATCGGCACCTGCTGGCGCCCCGGGCCCTGCGGCGGCAGCGGCCGCACCATCGGAACCGGACCCGACGGCACCGGCCCCCGCTGGTGGTGCTGCTGGGCGTACGGCGGTACCGGCGCGAACGGCGGGCCCGCCATCGGAACCGGTCCGGGAGCCGGCGTCGCGAGCACCGGCACGCCGCGACGGCGACGCAGCAGGAGCAGCACCACCGCGGCGATGATCCCCCAGCCCAGCACCGCGACGGGGACGTAGCCCAGCAGCGTGGCCTGCGGGGCCGCGGGTGCGGCCACGGTCGCGACGGCCGAGGTCAGCGCACCCGGCCGCGCCGGTGCCTTCGTCGCCAGCGGCGCGCCCGTCGGGGTCCGCACCGGGTCGTCGACGCCCACGAGTACCGGCCCGTCGGCGCCGTCGAGCACCACGAGCGTGCCCACCGTGCCGGCCTTGAGGTTGACGGTGGTGGTGCTCGTCTTGGCACCGGTTGACAGCTTCACCACCACCGCGCCCGGCGCCAGCTCGGAGTAGCCGGTGACGAGCCCGTAGGAGACGCCCTGGGCCAACCGGTCGTCCGTACCGGTCGCCACGCTGAGCCCGGGGGCCTTGGCGGCGCCGTCGACCATGCGGACCATGGCGCGACCCGCCGGGCCCTGCGTGGCGGGATCGGCCACGAACTGCCCCCGCGGCCCGGAACCGGCGGGCCCGGCGAAGAGCATCAGGGTGTAGCTGCCGCCGGGCGCCAGCTTCACGGCCTGCACGACGGCCGTGGGTGCGGCCGCGTCGTTGGACCCGACGCCGAGCGTCGCGACCCCGGCCGGCACCGCGCTGTAGCCGGTGGCCGTGCCGTACCCGCCGACGCCGATCGGCGCGATGGCCGTGCCGTCCAGGCCGGCGAAGCGCACCCGGACGGGCCCGGAGCCGGGGATCAGGTCCAGCACGCGCACCGCTGCAGGCGCTCCGGAAGCGGGCGGCGTGACGGCCGCCGACAGCAGCCCGACGGCCGTGGCGGGCGGGAACGTGACGAGCACCCCGGCCGGTCCCGGCGCCACGCTCTGCGCGGCGAACGGCCCGTACTGGAGCTTGAAGTAGGCAACGGCGCCCTCGGCGCCGGGCCCGGCGAGCAGCACCTGCCGGCGCGGCAGGCCGGCCTCGTCCTCGCCGGGGATCGGCGGCAGGTCCGCAACCTTGAGCGCGCCCAGCGGGAAGTCGCTCAGCGTGGCGAGCACGCGGGCGTCGACGCGGCCGCTGCGCAGCAGATCCGGGATGGCCCCGACCGCGGCGTCGCCGAGCCGGGTGGCCAGCGCCGCGCCGACGGTGGCCCGCTCCGGCTCCACGGAGAGCGGTGCCGGGCCGGCGGCGGCGCTGCGGTTGATCCGGCGGACGTCGACGCGGCGGTCGGCCGCTCCGAACGTGGCCACCGTCACCGACTCCGACACGGCCGACCGGACCTGCGTCAACGCTGCCGGAGCCGCGCGGACGGCCGCCGTGACGACGATGAAGTCGTAGTCCCGGAAGCCGGCGGGGCTCGCGGCGCGGACACCGGGGTCGGTGTCGAGCATCGAGAACCAGGTGACGTCGTCGCGCTTCCAGCCGGCGTCGACGAGGTCGGTCCACAGTGCGTCGTCGACGATCAGCCGGTTGCGGTGCGCGACGTTGTCGATGATCCACTTCCGGGCCTGGCGCATCGGGGCGTCGGCATCGCTCGTGGCGAGCGTGTCGATCGTGTCGTGCCAGCGCGGCAGCGCGATGCCACCGGCCGCGGCCACCACGACGAGCGCGGCGATGGCGACCGCCTTGCGCCACGCCACCGGGGAGCCCAGCCCGCGCACGGCCTCCGTGGCGACCCCGGCGACGAGCAGCGCGGCCAGCGGGATCAGCACGAGCACATACGGGATGGGCACGAAGCCGCCGCGCACCACCATCGCGGCGAGCAGCAGGAAGCCGAAGGCCAGCGGCCGGAGCCCGCGCACCGCGAGCGCCACCAGCGCAGCGACGGCTCCTGCCGCGAGCAGCACGCCGTCTAGCCCGATCCAGCCGAAGAGCGTGTCCTGGTTGCCGGAGCCCGCGGTGAACACGCTGCCCCCGGTGGGGCGGGTGAACAGCTGGTAGACGATGCCGTCGATCAGGCTGGGGTGCCCGGGACCCGGCAGCAGCTCGCCGCGCACGGCCGCGACCACCACGTACACCGCCATGAGGGAGGTGAACAGGGTGCCGGCCGCCACCATGGCGAGGCGGCGGTTGCTGCGGTCACCGCGCTGCCAGCCCAGCCAGGCCAGCGCCGGGAGCAGCAGCAGCGACGTCTCCTTGGCGAGGACGGCGACGGCGAAGCAGACCGCGGCACCCAGGTAGGCCGCGAGGCGGCGCCGCGGCGTGCACAGGCAGACGGCCGCGGCGAGCAGCCACATCACCGACAGGTTGTCGAGGAAGACCACGCGGCCCAACGTGATCGCCAGCGGCGACAGCGCGAACACCGCCACCGCGGCAGCGGCGGTGAACCGCCCGTACCCCAGCCGACGCACGAGCACCCACAGCAGGGCCGCCGACGCCACCGCCGCGAGCACCATGAACTGCCGGCCGGTCGCGATCGCGTCGGTGGAGCCCCAGAGGTTCTCCGACAGCCACAGCCACCCGGCGAGCTGCACCGAGCCCAGCGGCGGGTGGTCGTAGAAGAACGTGTACGGGCTGACGCGCCCGAAGTGCAGGATCGCGTACGCCTGGGCCATGTAGGTGCCCTCGTCGTCGATGCGCTGCGGCGTGCCGACCAGGTTGATCAGGCGCATCACCTCGGTGAGCGCCAGCAGGGGCAGCAGGACCGACGCAGTCGTCAACCAAGAGCGGAGCAGTGCGCTGGAGGAAGGCGAGGTGCGCATCGAGAGACCCTTCCGGGGGAGTTCTGGGCTGCGTCCATGCTGGTCCGGTTCGCGGTACTGAGGTAGTCGGCGGACCGCCAGGTTCCGCTACGGGTGGGTAAGGCTCATGTCACCCGACGGCAACCCCACCCGTCAGCTCCCGGACACCACCTGGGGGCGGGATCGGCGGCCGCCGGACGCCCCGGCCAGCGCGCGGAACGCCGCAAGTGCGAGCACCACCTGGAACGGGATCGCGCCGAGCAGCAGCAGGGCGTAGTGGCGGAACCGGATGTCGACGCCGGCGGCCCGCCCGAACTCCCCGAGCCCGGCCGCCTCGACGGCCGTGCCGACCGCTGCGGGCACGAGCAGCACGAACGTCAACAGCACCGCGACGAGCGGCGCCCCGATCAGGACCAGCGTGAGCAGGCAGGCCGGGATGAGCACCGTGCAGCAGGCCTGCAGGAACGGCAGGGACTGGGTGTAGCGGGCCGCCAGGCGCGTGCGCCGGGTCGGCATCGCCATCCACAGGCCGTTGCGCAGCTGCTCCAGCTTGAACCGGTCGCGCCGGATGCGGTCGGCCATGAGGCCACCGAGCGAGGTGGGAGCCGCCTCCCGGGTGCTGACGGCGGGGTCGTAGGCCACCGCGACGCCGTGGGTCCCCGGCGTCAGGCGCATCCCGATCTCGCCGCCCTCGGCGAGACAACCCGCCTCCCAGCCGCCGAACCCACGCAGCGCGATCGCCCTGACGAAGACCGTGGTGCCCTCCAGCGGCACGAACCGGCGCTGGGCGTACGACTGGAGCCGGGAGCGGAACCAGTAGAACCGCTCGATGCCGTTGCGCAGCGACCACCAGGTCGGCAGCGCGTTCGTCGGCTGCACCCCCGGCCGGACCACGCTCGCCCCGGACTCCGCGAAGCGCTCCTCGACGATCCGCAGCAGCCCGGGACGCACCTCGCCGCCTGCGGCGAACACCCCGATGATCTCGCCACGGCAGTGCGGGAGCGCCGCGGTCAGTGCCGCCGGCCGGTCGCCGACCATCAGCGGCTCGACCACCACCTGGACCAGTCGCGGATACCGGCGGGCGGCCTCCCGCGCGACGGCAGCCGTACCCGGGTCGTCGGGCCCGACGACCACGACGATCTCGAAGGCGTCGTGGTGCTGCCGGGCGAGTGCGTCGATCGTGCCCGCCAGTGCCCGCCCGGCGTGACGGGCCGGCAGGAGGAGGGTGAAGATGCGGGGCCGCGTCGCCGTGCGGCGGGTGAACCCGCCGCCGAGCCGGGCCTCGGCAGCGTGCCAGCCGCGCAGCATCCACCACGTCGTGGTGGCGGCGATCGCAGCCAGCGGCAGGGCGAGCAGCAGCAGGGCGAGCGTCGTGACGAGACCCGGTGCGTCCGACGGCAGCAGCCGGACCGACCGCTCCGCGCCGGCAGCGGCCGGCTGTACTGCCACGGTGTCCGGACCGGCACCGACGGGACTGGGCCCGACGGCCTGCACGCCGTCGGCCTGGGGAAGCAACCCGCCCGACGACCCCTCCGGGGCCGCCAGCACGGACGGCCGGGGCGCCGACTGCTCGGCGGCGTTGGCCACACCCGGCGGCGCGATGCCCAGCAGCGACTCGTAGCCCTTGCCGACCGACGGGATGAGCAACGACACGAGCGGGATCGCCACCAGCGCGGCGATGATCAGGATGCGCTTGATCCGCGCGCGCGGCGTGCCGGCCGGGGTGTTCGCGGTGAAGCTCGCCGCCGACGATGTGGGCGCAGCACCGGACGCGGGTGCCGACCACGCCGACTCCCCCACCGATCGCCAGGTGACCAGCGCCGACGCCGGGAATCGGCCGATGCCCGCCCCTCGGGCACCCTGGGGGGCGCTCTGGGGGGCACTGTGCGGGCGCGTGGCCGCACCGGCGGCGAGGGTCGGCAGCGGGGGCCGGGCCGGCATCGGCGGGCGGGCCGGCATCGGCGGGCGGGCCGGCATCGGCTGCTGCGACGGGCGCGACGCCACCTCGCGGGAGCTCCGCACCACCGGCTGCTGGGACACCGGCTGCTGGGACACCGGCTGCTGGGACACCGGCTGCTGGGACACCGGAGCCGCGCCGATCGCCCGCTGTGCACCCGCCCGTGCCATGGTCATGCCCGCTCCTGCCGTTCCGCACCCGGAGACTCCCGGGATACGCAACCATCGTGGCGGGCGGGCGGGATCGGCAGAATCACCGCGGAGGCAAGCTTCTGCGAGCGCCGGGGACAGGGCCGCCTTACCGTCCGGCAACCCCGTCCCGCGGCGTCAGCTGAAGTCGAGCGCCTCCGCGTTGGCGGCGGACTGCTCATGGGTGGGGCGCTTGGCGCCGCCCACGGTGACCACCGAGTTGCCGAGCGTTGCTATGGCCATGCCGTGCCGTGCGATGGTGAGCGGGGCCAGCTTCGACCACGTTCCGGTGGCGATGTCGTAGGCCTCGACGGTGTCCAGCACCCGGGTCGGCTCCTCACCGCCTGCCGCGACGATGCGGCCGTCGACGTAGGTGGCGGCCACGCCACCGCGCGGGGTGGGCATCGACGCCAGCTTCTGCCACTTGCCGGTGGCGGGGTCGAAGCGTTCGAGCGCCGCGCTGTTCTTGTCCGGGGAGAGATCCCGGCCGCCGACCACGTAGACGTACTTGCCGTCGGAGGTGGCGGCCGTGTGCTCGCGCGGGGTGGGGATCGGCGCCGACTCGGTCCACGCCGTGCCGTCGAACACCTCGGTGGTGGCCACCAGCTTCTTGTTGTTCTGCCCGCCTGCGACCACGATCCGGTCGCCGACCACGGCGGCGCCCATCGCCGCGCGCGGTTGCTTCAACGGGGGCAGCTCCACCCAGGCACCGGCCCGCAGCGCGAACACCTTGTCGGAGTAGGCGCCGGACTGGTTGCCGTCCTTCGGTGTCCAGCCGCCGATCACCACCAGCTCGCCCTTGTAGGCGACCGCGACGGTGTGGTGCAGCGGGATCGGCAGATCCGGCCCCGCCTTCCACTTGTCGATGGCCATGTCGTAGCCGAACACCTGCGGTGTGGCCACGCCCGTGGTGAGCCCGCCCGCCACCCACAGGGTGCCGTCGACCACGGCGGACCCGGTGAACTGGCGGGCCACCGGCGCATCCTGCAGCGGCCGCCATACCGCGGCAGGCACCAGCCGGCGCGGCGGGATCGTGAACGCCTCCCCGACGTCGCTGGAGGCCTGGTGGCTCGGTTTCGCCGCGCCGTCGATCGCATAGATCGTCTTGCCGACGGCGGCGACGGCCGCGCCGTGGCGCGGCGTGGTCATCTTCGGCATCGTGGACCACGAGTTGGAGACGATGTCGTAAGCCTCGACGGCGTCGAAGACGTGGGTGGCGTCCTCGCCGCCGACCACCACGATCCGCCCGTCGGCCACGGCCGCGCCGATGCTGCCGCGCGGCGTGGGCATGTCGGCCATCTTCAGCCACTTGTTCGCAACCGGGTCGTAGCGCTCGACGACCGCGGTGTTCTTGTCGGCCGTGAGGTTCCGACCACCGATCGCGTAGACGAACGTGCCGTCGGTGACCACCGCGAGGTGCTCACGGGGGGTGGGCATGGGTGCGCCGAGCGTCCACTTGGTGCCGTCGAAGACCTCCGTGGTGGTGGCGAGGGTGTCCTTCGCCGACTGCCCGCCCACCACGATGATCTTGTTGCCGACCACGGCCGCACCACCCGCCACGTGCGGGCCCGCCATCGGCGGGAGCTCCGGCCAGCCGCCACCGCGCTGCGCGTAGACCTTGTTGGAGAAGATCGCGGTGAGGTCGCTGCCCACCGGCTGCCAGCCGCTGAGCACCACGATCTCGCCCGCGTAGGTGACGGCCATGGCATGGTGCAGCGCCACCGGCAGGTCGATCGCCGTCTTCCAGGTGTTGATCGCCGAGTCGAAGCCCTCGACCTTCGTGCTGGCGCCGGTGTCGGTGAGACCGCCGATCACCCAGATGGTGCCGTCGGCGACCGTGGAGGCCACCTGCTGGCGCTTCGTCGGCGAGGCGTCGAGCGGACGCCACGCACTCGCCGGGACGTCGGGCTCGGCGACGTCGGCCTGACCGGTGCCGGCGGCCGCCGCGGTGTTGGCGCCGAACCGATCACGCACCAGGTACACCCCGCCCACGACGAGACCGGCGAGCAGGACCACCACGGCCGCGATCGCCACGAGCGTCCAGGGCTTGCGCCGCCGCGGTCCCTGCGGCGGCGGCGGGCCCTGCTGGCCGTTGTTCGGCGGCCAAGGGCGCTGCGGCGGCTGCTGGCCACCGGAGTTGTCGCGGTGGTCCGGCGGTGCGGGCCGCGGTGCGGGCACCGGCGCGATCCGCTGCGTCTCCGGCGAGTGGGTCTGGTACGAGCCGGTCGAGTGTGAACCGGTCTGGTGCGAACCGGTTTGGGGCCGGGACGGTGGCTGCACCACCGTCATCTCCGAGGCCACCCATGGACGGTCGACGATCGGCAGGGGCGCCGAGACACGGTGCGGTGACAGGTCGTCGCGGCTGGCCATCTCGGTGACCTCGCCGTCGGCCAGTGGCCGGGGCGTGGGGCGGGCGGCCGGCAACGCCATCTCGGCGACGGGCAGGCCGGCGGCGCGCTGCACCTCCTGCAGCTCGTGGCCGAACTCCTCGGAGCTCGCCGGTCGCTCCAGCGGGTTCTTCGCCATCGCGCGTTCCAGTACGTCGCACAGCTCGTCGGGTACGCCGTGGCCACGCAGATCGGGCACCGGCTGGCCGGTGATCCGCAGGAACTGGGCGATGATCTCCTCGCCCTCACGGCGCTCGAACGCCGCGCGGCCCGCGATGATCGAGAACAGCGCCGCGGCGAGCCCGTAGATGTCGGATGCCGGCGTGGGCGGGTGCCCGTTGAGCACCTCGGGCGCGGTGTAGGACAGCGAGCCGGTGAACGCACCCGTCGCCGTCTCGAAGCCGCCCTCGATGCGGGCGATGCCGAAGTCGGTGAGCTGGGCCTCGCCGTAGTCCGACAGCAGGATGTTGGCCGGCTTGACGTCGCGGTGCAGCGTGCCCACGCGGTGCGCGCTCTCCAGCGCACCGGCCAGCCGGACCCCGAGGCGGATGGCGTCGGTCCACACGACCGGGCCCTCGCGACGGACGCGCGCAGCAAGCGAGTCGAGCGACTGGAACGGCATGACGATGTAGGGCCGGCCGCTGTCGGTGACCCCGACCTGCAGCACGTCGACGACGTTGGGGTGGCCCGAGAGCCCGCCCATGGCCCGGCCCTCGCGGAAGAACCGCTCGCGGCTGACCGTGTCGAGATCGGTGTGGAGCAGCTTCACCGCGACGGTGCGGTTGAGCGCCTCCTGGTGGCAGCGGAACACCACGCCGAACCCGCCACGCCCGACTTCGGTGGCGTCACTGAATCCGGCGCGATTGAGGTCGAGTACAACAGCGGGGCGGCCGCCTGCGGTGTGCGCCGAGCCGTGGTCGGTGGTCATGGCTGCTCAGCCCTTCGACTCCGCCGCGCGCACCTCGGCCAGGGTGATGGCACCGCGCCGGAGTGCTTCGTTCGCGAGCCTGCTGCGCCGCCGCTCGCCTTCACCGCCGATGCCGAACTTGTCGTAGAGCCGCAGCAGGTGCTGCTTGACCGCTGCTTCGCTGACCCACAGCGCCTGCGCGATCTGCCGGGTGGACGCCGGCTCGGTGAACATGTCGGCGCCGATCATCGGCTTGAACAGCGCGATGAGGACGTCGCGCTCACGCGGCGTGAGCTGCGGGGGCGGTGCCGGCACCTCGGTCAGGCCGGGGTCATCCGCGGTGCGGTCGGCACGCAGCACGATGCGCGTGCGACCGATCCGCAGCTCGTCCCCCGGACCGAGCCGGGCCTCGCCCGCCACCCGGGAACCGTTGACGAACGTGCCGTTGCGCGAGCTGACGTCGCGCACGCTCCAGATCCCGGCGAACCGCTCCAGGATGGCGTGCACCCGGGAGACCTGGCTGTCGTCGGACAGCACGATGTCGTTGCCGGCGGAACGGCCGACGGTGATGCGGTCAGCATCCAGCTGCACCAGATCAGCCCCGGCGGGCCGCCAGACCTCGAGGAATGCGTTCATCCCACCACCTTCGGGGCGAACGGTAGCCGAACTGGTGCCGACTCCAAAGTAATCCCCCCGCCGATCCTACGAAGTTGTCTGAACACTTCACAGAGGCCGTCACCAACTCGTGAGATACACGGAGGAGCGGGCCGCGAAGTTCAGTCCTGCCTCACGGATCGTGACGAGGGTCGCCCTCGTTACCTCGTGAGCAACTCACCGAGCAGCGCGCCGACCGTCTCGGCCTCGATCAGGAAGCCGTCGTGACCGTAGGGGGAATCGATCATCCGGGCCGCATCGGCCCCCGGAATCCCGGCCGCGAGCTCGTGCTGCTGCTCCGGCGGGTAGAGCCGATCCGACGTCACACCGGCCACCAACGTGGTGGCGGTGACCCTGGCCAGCCCGGCGGCGACCCCGCCCCGGCCCCTGCCGACGTCGTGGGCGTTCATCATCTCGGTGAGCCGCACGTAGGAGGCCGCGTCGAAGCGTCGCACCAGCTTCTCGGCGTGGTGGTCGAGGTAGGACTCGACGGCGTAGCGGCCCCCGGCGAACGGGTCCTCACCGTCCTGCGCCTCGCGACCGAAGCGCTCGGACAGCTCGAACGCGCTGCGGTAGCTCAGGTGGGCCATGCGCCGGGCGATCCCCAGTCCGTTGTGCGGGCCCTGCCCGGGCGGCGCGGCGTGGTAGTCGCCGCCGCACCACCCCTGGTCGGCGCGGATCGCGGCGATCTGCGGGGACGCCCAGCCGATCTGGTCGGCCGACGCCGCGGCCGTGGTGGCGAGCAGGAACAACCGTTGCACCCGATCGGGTTCGGTGGCGGCCCACTCCAGCGCCCGCATCCCGCCCATCGACCCGCCGACGACGCAGGCCCAGCGGTCGATGCCGAGCGCGTCGGCCAGCGCCGTCTCCGCCGCGACCGAGTCGCGCACCGTCACCAGCGGGAAGCGGCTACCCCACGGAGCACCGTCCGGGTGCGACGACGACGGCCCGGTGCTGCCCTGGCAGCCGCCGACCACGTTGGGCGCCACGACGAACCAGCGCGCCGGGTCGAGCACGCGGCCCGGCCCCACGACCGGATCCCACCAGCCCGCGGTGGGGTGCCCCGGCCCGGCCGGCCCGGAGACGTGGCTGTCACCGGTGAGCGCATGCAGCACCAGCACGGCGTTGGAGCCGTCGGGCGCGAGCGTGCCCCACGTCTCGTAGGCGATGCGAACCCCGGGCAGCGTGCCGCCCGCCTCCAGCTGAAGTGACCCGGGCAGCGTCACCCACTGGCGACGTCCGGCATCGCCTCCCTCCCGCCAGGCACCGCTGGCGGGAGGGAGATCGAGGCGTGGTCGTGCGATGGTCACGCGCCCTTGGCCGCCCGGAACCCGGCGTCGAGGTCGGCCTTGAGGTCCTCGATGCCTTCGAGCCCGACCGAGAGCCGGACCAGGCCCGGCGTCACGCCGGTGGCGATCTGCTCCGCGCCGGTGAGCTGGCTGTGGGTGGTGCTGGCCGGGTGGATCACCAGGCTGCGCACGTCGCCGATGTTGGCGAGGTGGCTGAACAGCTCCAGCGCGTCGACGAACTTCTTGCCGGCCTCGACGCCGCCCGCGATCTCGAACGACACGATGGCACCGGCACCGCGGGGCAGGTACTTCTGCGCCGCGCCGTACCACTCGCTCGACTCGAGGCCCGCGTAGTAGACCTTCTCGACCTCGTCGCGCCCCTCGAGCCACTCGGCCAGCGCCTGCGCGTTCTGGACGTGGCGCTCGATGCGCAGCGACAGTGTCTCGATGCCCTGGATCAGCAGGAACGCGCTGTTGGGCGAGATGGCCGGGCCGAGGTCGCGCAGCAGCTGGACGCGCAGCTTGATCAGGTACGACACCGGGCCGAGCGCGTCCCAGTAGACGAGGCCGTGGTAGCTCGGGTCCGGGGTGGTGAGGCCGGGGAACCGCGCGGCGTTGTCACCCCACGAGAAGTTGCCGGAGTCGACGACGACGCCGCCGATGGTGGTGCCGTGGCCGCCGAGGAACTTGGTGGCGGAGTGGATCACGATGTCGGCGCCGTGCTCGATCGGGCGCAGCAGGAACGGCGTGGGCACCGTGTTGTCCACGAGCAGCGGGACACCCGCCTCGTGGGCAGCGTCGGCGACGGCGCGCACGTCGAGCACGTTGCCGCGCGGGTTGCCCAGCGTCTCGGCGTAGAAGAGCTTCGTGTTGGGCCGGACAGCGGCCTTCCAGGCCTCGATGTCATCGGGGTCGTCGACGAACGTGACCTCGATGCCGAGCTTGGGCAGCGTGTAGTGGAACAGGTTGTACGTACCGCCGTAGAGCGAGGCGCTGGAGACGAAGTGGTCGCCCGCCTCGGCGATGTTGAGGATCGCGAGCGTCTGCGCGGCCTGGCCGGATGCGAACGCCACGGCGCCGATCCCGCCCTCGAGCGCGGCGACGCGCTGCTCCAGCACGTCCTGCGTCGGGTTCATGATCCGCGTGTAGATGTTGCCGAGCTCGGCGAGCCCGAACAGCGCAGCGGCGTGGTCGCTGTCGCGGAAGACGTACGAGGTGGTCTGGTAGATCGGGGTGGCCCGGGCGCCCGTGGTGGGGTCGGGGGCGGCACCGGAGTGCACCTGCTTGGTCTCGAAGGACCAGTTGGCGGTGGGGTCTGGGGCGTCGTCGGTCGAATTCGCCGTATCTGACACAGTCGTCTCCCTGAGAGGGTTCAAGCGGGAAGGTTTGCTCGGCAGGGTTCAGCGGCCGCGACGACAGGCCGCGCTGGTGACGCGCATGAAGTCCACATGCCGTCGCGCCACGAGGCTGATCACGAGGCGAACCGTAGTCGGCCCCATGCGCAGGCACAACAGCACCATCGATACCCCGCCGTTACCCCGGCGATACGCTCTGCGGCGTGCTCGTGCTGCTCCCGCCGTCGGAAACCAAGATCGACGGCGGCGACGGCCCGCCGCTGCGCCTCGACGTCCTCCCGTACCCCGAGCTGGACACCGTCCGCAAGGAACTCGTCACCGACCTGGTCGAACTGTCAGGGGACCTCGTGGCGAGCCGCAAGGCGCTCGGGATCTCCCCGTCCCTGGACAGCGAGATCGCCCGCAACGCCGCCATCTGGACGTCGCCGACGATGCCCGCGCTGCTGCGCTACACCGGCGTGCTCTACGACGCGCTCGACGTGCGGTCACTGCGCGGCACCGCCGCGGCGCGCGCGCAGGAACGGCTCGCGGTCGGTTCGGCGCTGTTCGGGCTGCTGCGCGCGTGCGACCCGGTGCCGGCCTACCGCCTGTCGGCGGGCTCGGCGCTGCCCGGACGCGCGACGATCGCAGCGCGCTGGAAGCCGGTGCTGGAACCGGTGCTCGCCACGATCGCGACCGGCGAGCTCGTCGTCGACCTGCGGTCGGGCTCCTACGCGGCGCTGGCGAAGATCCCCGGCGCCGTCACCGTCACGGTGCTGGCCGAGCACCCCGACGGCCACCGCACCGTGGTGAGCCACTTCAACAAGGCGCACAAGGGGCGGCTGGCCCGGCTGCTCGCCGGCTCGCGGGCGGAGCCGTCGGATGCGGCGGGTGTCGCCACGCTGGCGCGGCGAGCCGGGATGCGGGTGGAGCGGGCCGGGAAGGCCCTCTCCGTCATCGTGTCGTCGGATGCGGCGATGCACTAGGTCGGTAGCGCTCCCGGGGTTGCGGGCGACCCTGCCACGTTGCAGGAGAGCCCGTCATGGCGACACGACGGTCCTCGCGCAGGCGCTGCGGTGCGGCTCACGCGGATCAGGCCCGGCGATCAACGCCTACCGGTTCGGTGTTGACCATGAGCCAGTGGGCGTTGATCTTCGTGCCCGGCCGAGCGTAGCGATGGCAGGAAAGCCACTTTCCCGCAACGTGGTTGCAGCAAAGTGGCTTTCCTGCAACCCGGGAGATGGGGCGAGCCCGATCACCCCACCTCCGGCGCCGGATCCGCGAAGGCCGACCTGGGCACCGCGAACAGGGCCAGCCCCGCCACCAGCCCCGTCACCCCGCAGATCGTCCACACGATCATGTAGCCGGTGAGGCTCGCCGACGTCCCCAGCGCCGCGGTGGCACCCGAGAGCAGCACCACCCCGAACACCGCGGACGCGAACGAGCCGCCGATCGTCTTGGTGGTGTTGGTGAGCCCCGCCGCGATCCCCGTCTGGCCGCGTGGTGCCGCGGCAGCCGCCGCCGCGGGGAGCGCGGCCACCAGCGCCCCGGTGCCCACCGCCGCGATCGACATGTTGACGAACACCTGCCACGTCACCAGGTGGAACGGCAGGAACAGCGCGTACCCGACGCCCACCAGGAACGTCGCGATGATCAGCGTCACCCGCGGCGTCAACCGCCTGGACACGATCGGGAACAGCAGCGCCCCCGGGATCATCATGATCACGTAGAGACCGATCAGGATCCCGCGCGTACCCGCGTCGAGGCCCAGCCCGTAGCCCAGCGCAGGATCGGTGCCCGCGTACGTCGACAGCGGCGCCTGCGCGCCGAGCACGCTGATGCCGATCAGCCCGGCGGTGAGCTGCACCGGCCACATCGACGGGCTGCGCAGCACCCGCATGTCGATCGCGGGGTCGGGGCGGCGCAGCTCGAAGCGGCCGAACGGCACGAGTGCGGCCGCGCCAGCCGCGATCAGCACCCACACGAACCACGCGGACGGGCCGTTGATCCGCAGGAACATCAGCCCGGACGTGATCAGTAGCAGCGCCGCGGCCAGCATCGCGAACCCGGGCACGTCGAGCGAACGTCCTGGCACCGGCTCGGACTCGGGCACCCCGAACAGGATCGCGAAGAACACCAGCGATACGACGATCGCGGGCACTGCGAGCGTCAGCGACACGTCCGCCCCGAGCGCGCCGAACACCTGCGGGCCACCCAGTGCCCCGATGATCGCCCCGAGCTCGAGCGCGACGACGAGCAGCGCCGCGGCCCGGCGGGTCTGCGACGCCGCGGTGCCCGTCCGGCGACCCCTGTCGAAGATCAGCGCGACCTCCAGCGGCAGCCACACGACGTAGAAGCCCTGCAGGGCCCACGCGATCAGGAACGTGGTGAACGTGTCGGCGAAGGCCAGCCACCAGCTCGCCGCGGCGGTGAGCGCGGTGGAGACCAGCAGGATCCGCTTGTGGCCGTACATGTCGCCGAGCTTCGCGAGCACCGGCACCACCAGCGCCGAGACCAGCAGCTGCGCGGCCTCGAACCAGTTGAAGTCGGCGTCGTGGATGCCGAGGTGGGTGACGAGATCGCTGATCAGCGGCACGTAGAACCCCTGCAGGATCCCGCTCGTGATCTCCACGAGGAACAGGAACCCGACGAGCGAGAACGTGATGGCACCCGCAGACGTCCGCCGGTCGGAGAGCACCCGCGGAGGGTAGTGGCGGAAAACCCGTTGCGGACAGCGGCGGCGCTGCGCCAGGCTCACCGCCGACGAACCGCGCTGCGGTGGAACTAGGGAGGTGCCTCGTGGCTACGACTGCCCGGGATGTGGCACGTCCCCGTCCGTTCCTTCCTGCCCCGCGCTGACGCAGATCCGCGGGGTGGCACTCCACAGGAGACCCCGCGTTGCGCGAGAACGACCTCTACGACACCCATTTCTCCACCCGCCGGGGCGGCCGTCGCCGCTTCGATGACGACGAACCCGTCCAGCAGCACCGGGGCCGCACGGCCCACGTCGACGTCTCCGACGTCGACGGGCGCGGTGCCGACGATCTCGACGGCCCACCGGAGGGCGACCGCTGGTCGACCTGGGACGGGGCCGAGCACGGCCCGCAGCCCCGTCCGGACTGGGTCATCACCGACCACGGCGCCGTCGACGCCGAGCTGGGCGTGATCAAGACCGGCAAGGAGGCCGACGTCCACCTCGTCGAGCGCTCCGTGCCCGGCACCGGCCGCCGGACGCTGCTGGCCGCCAAGCGCTACCGCAGTGCCGAGCACCGCATGTTCCACCGCGATGCCGGCTACCTCGAGGGCCGCCGCGTGCGGCGGTCGCGCGAGATGCGCGCGATGGCCAACCGCACTGCCTTCGGTCGCGACATCCTGGCCGGTCAGTGGGCGGGCGCGGAGTTCGCCGCGCTCACCACGCTCTGGTCCGACGGCGTCGCGGTGCCCTACCCCGTCCAGGTGGCCGGCACCGAGCTGCTGATCGAGTTCCTCGGCAGCGAGGACGGCTCGGCGGCGCCGCGCCTGGCCCAGCTGCGGCCCGAGCCGGACGAGCTGGTCGACCTCTGGGAGCAGCTCGCCGAGGCACTGCTCGGGCTGGCTCGCCACCAGCTCACCCACGGCGACCTGTCGGCCTACAACCTGCTGGTCCACGACGGCAGGCTGATGATGATCGACCTTCCGCAGGTCGTCGACGTCATCGGCAACCCGCAGGGACCGGAGTTCCTCGCCCGCGACGTCCGCCGCATCGGCGACTGGTTCGTCGCGCGCGGTCTGCCGCCCGAGTCGGGTGATCCCGGCGACCTGCTGGAGGCACTGCGCGTCGAGGCGGGAATGCCGGGAGGGACAGCAACGTCACAGCAATAGAAGCCCGTGGCAGCCGTGCCGGGGCGGGCGCTGGGATAGGATGGATCACGAGCGCCCCGGCCCGACACGGCTTCCAGCCCATTTTGGCCCAGCCCTACACGACGCTGTGCGGGCGCGTCCCGCTGTACCCATGGGTTGCCCTGAACGCCAGGGCCACCCGGGCTCGTCCCTGTGATTCTCAGCTGCCGCCATTTCGGCGCTGACTCCCCGTGCGGCGTGCCACGTCCCGGAGGTTCGTTTGTCTTCCCCGTCTTCTCGCCGCGCCACTTTCACCTCGGCGAGTCCCCGTCCCCGTCGCTCCGACGGCGGACGTCCCCGCTCCACCGGTGGCCGCTCCCGCGGCACCGCTGCTCCTCGCACCCCCGCGGCGGCCACCCCGCCCGAGGTGCTCTGGACCGTCCCCGAGACCGGGATGCCGTCCTTCGCCGAACTCGGTCTCCCCGAGCCCGTGCTGCGCGCGCTGACCGCCAACGGCTTCACCGAGCCGTTCCCGATCCAGGCCGCAACGCTGCCCGACACCATCGCCGGGCGCGACCTGCTCGGTCGCGGCCAGACCGGTTCGGGCAAGACGCTCGCGTTCGGTCTCGCGCTGCTGGCCCGCCTCGCCGGGAGCCGCTCCCACGCGAAGCAGCCCCGCGGGCTGGTGCTCGTGCCCACCCGTGAGCTCGCCACGCAGGTAGTCGACGCGCTCACGCCGTTCGCCAAGGCGCTCGGTCTCACCACCACGTCCGTGGTCGGGGGCATGTCGTTCAACCGGCAGGCCGCCGAGCTGTCCCGGGGCATCGACCTGCTGGTCGCCACGCCGGGCCGGCTCACCGACCACACCACGCAGCGCACCTGCGACCTGTCCCAGGTCAGCATCACCGCCATCGACGAGGCCGACCGGATGGCCGACATGGGGTTCCTGCCCCAGGTCCGCAAGATCCTCGACCTCACCCCGGCCGACGGGCAGCGGCTGCTGTTCTCGGCCACCCTCGACGGTGACGTGGGCACGCTGGTGCGCCAGTACCTGACCGACCCGGTCACGCGCTCCGTCGCGTCGGCGACCGCGCAGGTCGAGACGATGGAGCACCACGTGCTCCACGTCGACCTCGCGTCGAAGCCGCGGGTCATCACCGAGATCGCCGCCCGCGACGGCCGCACGATCCTGTTCGTGCGCACCAAGCACGGCGTGGATCGCCTGGTCAAGGGCCTGCGTCGCGACGGCATCAACGCCGGAGCGCTGCACGGTGGCAAGGCGCAGAACGCCCGCAACCGGGCCATCGCGGACTTCAAGGACGGGCAGACGCCGGTCCTCGTGGCCACCGACGTGGCTGCTCGCGGCATCCACATCGACGACGTCAGCCTCGTCGTCCACGTGGACCCGCCCGCCGACCCCAAGGACTACCTGCACCGGGCGGGCCGCACGGCCCGCGCGGGCGACTCGGGTGTCGTCGTCACGATGGTCACCCCGCCCGAGCGGCGTGACGTCGACCGGCTCACCCGCCTGGCCGGTGTCCGGGCCACCAACACCGATGTCGCCCCCGGCGACGCGGCGCTGGCCAAGATCACCGGCGCTCGCCCGCCGTCGGGCGTGCCGATCATCGACCCGCCCAAGCCTGCCCAGAACCCGCGCGGCAGCGGCAGCGGTCGCCGCTCGCGCAGCGGTGGCGGTCCGGTCCGCTCCGGCGGATCGGGCGGTCGCTCGTCGGGTTCCCGCGGTGGGCGCAGGCGCGACACCGCAGCCTGAGCCGGCTCGTACGAAGGGGGCCGGGCCCGCCACCAGCACGGTGGCGGGCCCGGCCCTTTCGTGTTGCCGACTCAGCGCAGGTTCTTCGGCCCGCGTCGGGCGACCCGGCGCAGCTGCAGGATGCGGATCCCGCCCGGGATGGCGATGAGCAGCAGGCCGGCGATCGCGGCCAGCAGCATCGCGACCCCGACCGGGAGGCTACCGCTCATCCAGAGGAAGTTGATCTGGACCGGCCCCAGGTTCTGCAGGATGAAGATCAGCAGGAACAGCAGCACGACGGCCGAGAGGATCAAGCCGGTCCACAGCCCGCCCGAGCGGCTGTGGGCGAGCGCCTGGTCCTGGCGACGAGCCGGTGGCGTGGTCGGGATCGGCTTGGTCGGCGGTGCGGCGGGTGGCGCGGATTCCACGTCGTCGACGTGGACCGGCAGCATCCCCGGATCCGTCGCCGGATCGGCGGCCGCGTCGATGGCGGAGTCGATCGTGGGGGCGCTGCCGGCGGGGCCGGTCGCCTCGACGGGGTACCGCATCGCCCGGCCGGATTCGTCGGTCATGGCTCTCCCTCGCTGCCTGGCCCACACGGCCCGGTGCGGCGCAGTATCCCGCAACAACGCGTGTCGGGCAGACCACGATCGGTGGATGGGCGTCCGGTTCGCCCGGTCGTCAGCGCCCGTCGCGGCGCATCGGCAGGTGCGCTACGCCGTCCCAGTCATAGGTCGGACCGCTGGCCTCGAACCCGTGCGTCCGGTAGAAGTCGGCGAGGTGCTCCTGGGCATCGAGCACGCAGGCGCCGTCACCGACCTCACCGAGCGCCGCCTCCATCAACCGGCGGCCCAGCCCCCGACCGCGGCCCGCCCGCGCCGTGCACAGGCGCCCGATGCGGTAGGCGCCGTCGGGCTCCTTGAGCAGCCGCAGGCACCCCAGCACCGGCTCGGGACGCCCCGCGCCGCCGAGCCAGTAGTGCCGGGCGCGAGGCTCGAGGTCGCGTCCGTCGAGCTCGCCATAGGGACAGGCCTGCTCGACGACGAAGACGTCGACGCGCAGCCGCAGCAACGCGTAGAGCGTGGCCGTGTCCAGGTCAGCGGCCCACGCCCGGTGGACGGTTGCTGACATCGCCTCGCTCGTCATCGCATAGGGGTACCAGATCAGGTGACGGCAGTCTCCCCGGCAGATTCTTCCCGGACCGCCCGCAAGATGAATCACGAAGCCGTAAGGCCCGGCCCCAACGGCCACGGCATAGCCTCGTGGGGTGCGTCACCATGATCTGGCCGTCATCGGCACCGGTTCCGGCAACTCGATCGTCGACCGTCGCTTCGACGATCTGGACGTCGCCATCGTCGAGCACGGCGTCTTCGGCGGCACCTGCCTCAACGTCGGCTGCATCCCGACCAAGATGTACGTCTACCCCGCCGACGTGGCGCAGACGATCCTCAAGGCCTCGCGCTACGGCATCGATGCGAGCATCGACAAGATCCGCTGGGCCGACATCCGCGACCGCGTCTTCGGGCGCATCGACCCCATCGCGGCGGGCGGTCGCGAGTACCGCGTCGACCGCTCCCCCAACGTCACGGTCTACGAGGGGCACGCGACATTCACCGGCGCCCACGAGCTGAGCGTCGAGCGCACCGACGGCTCGGGCACCGACGCGTTCACCGCCGACCGGATCGTCATCGCCGCGGGCGGACGGGCCATGGTGCCGGACCCGATCGCCGCGTCCGGGGTGCCGTTCCACACCTCCGACACGATCATGCGGATCGACGCGGTGCCGGAGCGGCTGGTGATCGTCGGTGGCGGGTTCATCGCGGCCGAGTTCGCGCACGTCTTCTCCGCGCTCGGCGCGCAGGTCTCGATCATCACGCGCGGCGACCGCATGCTGCGCGCCGAGGACGAGACGGTGTCCGAACGGTTCACCGAGCTGGCCGCGAAGCGGTGGGACCTGCACCTGGGCCGCAAGGTCAGCCACGCGACCGGCGACGCGTCGGGCATCGAGGTCGTGCTCACCGACGGCACAGTGGTGCGCGGTGACACACTGCTCGTCGCCACCGGCCGGATCCCCAACAGCGATCGCCTCGACCTCGAGAAGGCCGGCATCCCGGTGCACGCCGACGGGCGGATCGTCGTCGACGGCCAGCAGCGCACGCCCGTCGACGGGATCTTCGCCCTCGGCGACATCAGCTCGCCCTACCAGCTCAAGCACGTCGCCAACCACGAGGCGCGGGTGGTGGCGCACAACCTCGCCCACCCCGACGAGCCCCGCTACACCGACCACCGGTTCGTCCCGTCGGCGGTGTTCACCAGCCCGCAGATCGCGTCGGTCGGCCGCACCGAGGCCGACTGCCGCGCCGAGGGCATCGACTACGCCGTCAAGATCCAGGCGGTCGGCGACGTCGCGTACGGCTGGGCGATGGAGGACACCACCGGCTTCTGCAAGCTGCTGGCCGAGCGCGGCACCGGGCGGCTGTTGGGCGCGCACCTGATGGGCCCGCAGGCGTCGTCGTTGATCCAGCCGCTGATCCAGGCCATGTCGTTCGGGCTGGGGGTGCGCGAGATGGCCACCGGGCAGTACTGGATCCACCCGGCGCTGCCCGAGGTGGTCGAGAACGCGCTGCTGGGGCTCGACATCTGAACCGACGCGCCGGGCGGCGACGAGTACCTCATGTCGAGAACGGTTAGTTGGGAGCGGCTGGCGAAGGTTCCCAGGTTGACCGGCCACCCGACAGCCGCCTTGATCAGCGCCTGCGGTGCATGAGCTGCATATCTGCACCTCCTGCACCGCACACGCCGATCATGAGGCCGGCTAGGAACGCAGGGGCGGGAGGTTGGAGAGGATCAGCTCCGCCATGCGGCGGGACGGGGCGCACTTGTCGGGGCGGGTGTGGCCGGAGAGATCGCCGTCGGTGGTGAGGATCTGATAGTCGGCAATGGCCGTGTAGATCGTGCAGGCTCCGTCGACTGTGTAGTCACCATGGATCGCGGGATGCCCTGCCACCTCGGTCGGCTCGAACACGACAAGCGCCTCCTTGAGGAGGTGGATCCCGTCCAGTACGGGGAGTTCCGATTCCGTCCGCATCTGGAGGCCGGCCGCGCCGCCTCCGATCCGCGAATCCCAGGTGCATGTCTTTGCAGGTCCGGCGATGCCAGCCTTGGCAGTCTCCGGGAGAAGGTCCAGCTCCGTGGCTTGTGCGGAGGTCAGCAGATCGCAGGGTGCCAATCCTCGGGCGTCCAATGGACTTTGGACCGAGGGTGCGAAACGCGGCAACGGCCTCGATGTCGACGGTATGGCAGTCGACGGCGCAGTTGGAGCGCTGGCGGACGAAGCCGGTGATGCGCATCCAGCCAGCACCCCTGCGGCAAATCCGACCGCTACGAGTCGCTCCCAAGAGATCACGATCGCTCGCTCGCGTTGGCCTGCTCTGCCATGAGGTACGCATCCAGTTGGCGTTGCAGTGCAGTCCGTGTCGCTTCGATCTGGCCGGCCCACGCTTCGATGTACGCGGCGGCCCGTGACGCCATCAATGCCGCGTTGCGCGTCACATTGAGGCTGACCTCATCAAATCCCGGCGGATCGAACGTCGCCATGTGAGTGGAGATCAAACTCTTGCGGACCTCGGTGAGGATCCGATCCATCTCGCGAATGCACGCCTGCGCCCGCTCCGGATCCACCACGTACCCGCCCACAGCCCGGATCGCCTCGTCCCGCATCCCCTGCGCCGCGGCCAACCCCGCCCGGGCCCGGTCGATCTCCTTACCCGGATCGACCATCCCCGGATCGCTCTCGATCTCCGCCACCCACCGATGGTCCCAGCTCAGCCTCGCGTGCGGGTGCGATTCGGAACATTGCCCAGCGCGGAACCGATCTCCCGGATCGTCGCCGTCGGCTCACCGTGCAGGTCGTGCCAAGTGAAGCGCAGCAGGTCCCAGCCCTCGCGGGTGATGGCATTGCCCTTGCGCCGGTCCGTGCGGAACCGGTCGGCGTCGACATGCCAGGCCCAGCCGTCCACCTCGATCGCGAGTCTTGCGGCCGGGAAGGCCAGGTCGATCCGGTAGGGGCCGAACGGGTAGCCCAGCACCCACCCCTCGATGCCGGCAGCCCGCAGCAGCGACACCAGCAGCCGTTCGGCCGCCGAGTCGGCGTGGTCGGCAGCGGCGATGATCATGCGGCCGGCCTGCGACGAGCCGGTACGTCCGACGTTGCGGCAGTACGCGCGGTAGAGGGCAGGGAACCGCACGTGCCGCTGTAGGGCCCGGTCCAGGAAGGTGGACCCGTTCGGCAGCGTGACGGCCGTGTCGAGCGTGGTCAGCGGGACGTCGGTGACGCGCAGCCGCCGCACCGAGACGGTGTCGATCGGCGGCAGATCACGGCGGCGCAGCACGATCCCGGGCCGCTCCCGCAGGTGCGTCTGCCGGGGCAGTGTCAGCTCGACCTCCGGCAGGATCCGATCGAGCATGCCGTGCCAGAACGCGGCCGCCACTCCGCTCACCGCGGCAGACTCCCCCGCCCACAGCCACGCTGCCCGGACCCGGGCCTCGTCGGTGAGACGGTGTCCGCCTGCCAGGTAGACGGCCGGGTGGAGGCGTTCCCACTCGCCTTGCCGCGTCCACCGCTGCACGGTGGACGCCGATACGCCCTCCCGCACGGCCTGGGCGAGGCTGATGACCCCGGCCTGGCGGGTGAGGATGCGTGCCAACGACATGGGCCAGAGGATGGGCGAAGGGCGCCGCGAACGGAGCCGAATCGCACGATTTCGATGCACATGTGAACGCAAGATCACCGTCAGCGGTACCGCAGCTGCATATGCGCAGCTCAGGTACCGCACCCGGCGATCATCGTCCGGGCTAGCTCGCCGGCCGCTCCACCGCCGGGTCGTAGGCCACCTGCGGCGGCTGCTCCCCCCGGATGTCGGCCACCAGCGCCGTGACGTCGGCCATGATCGCCGCGGTGGCGCCGTCGAGCGCCGTGCGGGTGCGGGGGCCGCCGAGCCACGCGGAGAGGTCCACGGGCGGCCCGGCCACGACCGTGACCCTGCGGCGGGGGAAGAAGTGGGGGCGGCCCTTGCCGGGCACCAGGAACTCCTGGCTCCCCCAGTTCGCCACCGGGATCACCGGGGCGCCGGTGAGCAGCGCGATCTTGCCGATGCCGTTCTTCGACTTCATCGGCCAGCCGTCGGGGTCGGAGGTGTAGGTGCCCTCGGGGTAGAACGCGACGACCTCGCCGCGCTTCACGGCGTCGACGGCGCCGCGGAAGGCGTCGGTGGCGCGCGCGGACTCCCGGTACACGGGGATGTGCTTGCCGCCGGCGAGCACGTACTTCGCGACGGGGGTGCTCCACAGCTCCGACTTCGCGAGGAACCGCGGCATCCGCCCGTGGCTGATCGTGAAGGCGACGTCGAACAGCGGGTCGGAGAACGACACGTGGTTGATGGCCAGCAGCGCCCCGCCCTCGCGCGGGATGTGCTCCCCGCCGCGCCAGCCGATGCGGGTGCCGAAGATCGCGAACGGCCAGATCACGGCGATGGCGAGCCCGTACCAGAACCCCGAGTCCCGAAAGCGCCGGGAGAAGCTCAGTCGCAGCTTCTCCCTCACGGTCAGCTGTCGGGTACCCGTCATTTGTCCTCCTTTTAGCGCATTCGTTCCCACGACGGCGCGCAGATCATCCCGCACCACGCGACGATCGTGCCCGGACGCTCGCCGGCACGGCTCCATGGTGTGACATCGATCCCAGCCTCGAACCGGTGGCCCCGTCACGCAAGAACACCTGGGCGACACCATTGTTCCCCCGACCGCGAGGACGCGCCGTGATCGAGAACTCCCGGCTGCCCCGTCTCGACCACGTGGGCGACGCGCCGCGCGACCCGTCCGCGATCGTCGTGCTGCTCCACGGCGGCCGTGCGCACAGCCGCGAGAGCGGTGAGCGCAAGCGCCTGACCTACCGCCGGATGATCCCCTTCGCGCGCACGCTGGTGCACCACGGTGCCGGTTCCGGGCTGGCGGTCTTCATGCTCCGCTACCGGTACCGCGGATGGAACGCCCCCGCGGCCGACGCGCTACGCGACGCGCAGGCGGTGCTCGCGGACCTCGCGGCCCGGCACCCGGGTGTGCCGGTCGCGCTCGTCGGGCACTCGATGGGAGGCCGGGCCGCGCTCGCCGCCGCGAGCGCGTCCAACGTCGTCGCGGTCTGCGCGCTCGCCCCGTGGCTCGACGGCTCCGACCCGGTGGCGCAGCTCGCCGGGCGGACGGTCCTCATCGCGCACGGCGACCGGGAACGCTGGACCGACCCCGTCGAGTCCTACGACTACGCCGTCCGCGCGCAGCGGGTGGCCGGTCGCATCGCCCGCTTCGACGTGCACGGGGCCGGCCATTTCATGATCAGCCGCGCCCGGGACTGGCAGTGGCTCGTGAGCCGGTTCGTACTCGGTGCGCTGGGGATCGAACCTGAGGACCCTCTTCTGACGAATGCCTTCGCAGAGAGCGACCCGGACCGGCTGCGCACCGCGCTGCCGGCAACGCACGGAACAGGAGGCACCGCATGACGAGCAACGCGACGGGCCGCGCGACGGCCGCCGTCATCGGCTCCGGGGTGGCCGGGCTCACCGCCGCCTACCTGCTGCAACGCCGCTACGACGTGACGCTGTTCGAGGCCGACGGCCGCCTCGGCGGCCACGCCCACACCCACGCGATCCCGACGGCGGACGGCGGCTGCGCCTACGTCGACACCGGGTTCATCGTGCACAACGCGCGCACCTACCCCCACCTGCTCCGGCTGTTCGGCGAGCTCGGCGTCGCGACGCAGGAGTCGGACATGTCGATGAGCGTCCGCTGCGACGGGTGCGGGCTCGAGTACGCGGGCGCCCGCAAGATCGGCGGTCTCTTCCCGGGCGCGTCCAACCTGGCCCGACCCGCCTACCTGAAGATGCTCGCCGAGGTCGTGCGGTTCCACCGCCACGCCCGCCGCGTACTCGCCGACGAGCGCGCAGGCGACGTCACGCTCGGCGCCTTCCTCGCCATCGGCGGCTACTCCCGCTACTTCGTGGAGCACTTCATGCTCCCGGTGGTCTCGGCCGTCTGGTCGGCGGGTGAGACGGTGTCGCTGGCCTACCCGGCCCGGTACCTGTTCACCTTCCTCGACCACCACGGGTTGCTCGCCATCGGCGGCTCGCCGCAGTGGCGCACCGTCGTGGGCGGCTCGCGCAGCTACGTCGAGCAGGCCGTGAAGAGCCTCAGCGCCGTGCACGTCGCCACGCCGGTGCGCGCCGTCGGCCGGACCGGCGACGGCGTCGAGGTCCGCGACGAGTCCGACAGCACGCACACCTTCGACCGGGTCGTCGTCGCGACGCATCCGGCGCAGGCCCTCGCGCTGCTCGCCGCGCCCACCGCGGACGAGCGCAGCGTGCTCGGCGCGTTCACCTACTCGCAGAACGTCACGCAGCTGCACCACGACACGTCGGTGCTGCCGCGCCGGGCCGCCGCGCGGGCCTCCTGGAACTACCTGAAGCCGTCCTGCTCGTCCACCGACGCCCCGGTGCTCGTCAGCTACGACATGAACCGGCTGCAGCGCCTCGCCGAACCCGACGACTACGTGGTGACGCTCAACGGCACCGAGACCGTCGACCAGGACCGGGTACTCGCCACCATGCACTACGAGCACCCCGTCTACACGCCGGAGTCGGTGGCGGCCCAGCGGCGGTTGCCGGTGCTCAACGACGGCACCGTCGCCTTCGCCGGTGCCTACCACGGCTGGGGCTTCCACGAGGACGGCTGCGCCGCCGGCGTGCGGGCGGCCGCGTCCTTGGGAGCGGGCTGGTGACGGCCACCGCGGCACGACACCCACGCCACACACCTACCGTCGTCCGGGCACCGGTGGCCGTGCCGGCGCTGTACGACGCCACGGTCACCCACGTCCGCAAGCAGGCCATGGACCGCCGGTTCGGCCACGACATCTACCTCTGGCTCGTGGACATCGACGCGCTGCCGCGGCTCCCCGCCTGGCTGCGCCCCTTCGCCCGGTTCGAGGCCCGCGACCACCTGGGCGACCCCGCGCGAACGATCCGCCAGAACCTCGACGCCTGGCTCGCCAGCCATGGCATCGACCTGGACGGCGGCCAGGTGCTGATGCTCGCCAACGCGCGGCTGCTGGGCTACGTGTTCAACCCGATCACCGTGTACTGGTGCCACCGGCCCGACGGCACGCTCGCCTGCGTCGTCGCCGAGGTGCACAACACCTACGGCGAGCGCCACTGCTACCTGCTGCACACCGACGACGCCGGCCGCGCCGAGACCGACAAGGACTTCTACGTCTCGCCGTTCCTGTCCGTCGAGGGGCAGTACCGGATGCTGCTGCGCCTTCCCGGCGAGCGGCTCGCGATCTCCGTGACGCTGCGACAGGAGGGCGCCACGGCGTTGACGGCCAGCGTCGCCGGGGCCCGCCGACCCGCCACACCGGCGGCGCTCGTGCGGATGCTCGTGCGCCGCCCGCTCATGACCTACCGCACCTCGGCACTGATCCGGCGCCACGGCATCGCGCTGTGGCTGCGCAGGCTGCCCGTGATCTCCCGACCCACCCACGCACCACAGGAGGGCGTCCAGTGACCACTCATCCGATCACCCCCGCTTCGGCGCCGGCGACCTTCCGCCGGTACACCCCCCAGGCACTGCCGCGGCCCAGCGAGGGCGTCTGGCCGGGACTGGCCACGCCTCCGCACGTACCGGCCCGCGCGCGCATCGCCGAGTCGCTGTTCCGGCGCGCCGTCAAGGAGCTGCCGGTGCGGGTGGTCTTCCCCGGCGGCGAGCGGCTCGGCGTCGGTGACGACGACTCCCCGGTGATGCGCATCGTGCGCCCCGCGGCGTTCTTCAACCGCCTCGGGGCCGGCTCGAAGATCGGGTTCGGCGAGTCGTACATGGCGGGCGACTGGACCTCCACCGACCTGGCCGACCTGCTCACACCGTTCGCGGCGCGCCTGTCCACGCTGATCCCGCCCACGCTGCAGCGGATCGGGCGGCGCTTCGCCGAGGCCCGCCAGCCCAGCGAGGAGTCCAACACCGTCGACGGGTCGCGGGAGAACATCCACCGCCACTACGACCTGTCCAACGAGCTGTTCACCACGTTCCTCGACGAGACGATGTCGTACTCGTCGGCATGGTTCGCGCCCGGCAGCGACGATCTGCCCGACGCGCAGCGCCGCAAGATCGACGGCGTGCTGGACATGGCGAACGTCCGTTCCGGTCAGCACGTGCTGGAGATCGGCACCGGCTGGGGCGGGCTCGCGATCCGCGCGGCGCAGCGGGGCGCCCGCGTCACCACGCTGACGATCTCGGCCGAGCAGGCCAAGCTCGCGCAGGAGCGCATCGCGGCGGCGGGTGTCGCCGACCAGGTGCAGGTGCTGCTGCGCGACTACCGCGAGGCCCAGGGCAGCTACGACGCGGTCGTGAGCGTCGAGATGATCGAGGCCGTCGGCATGGAGTACTGGCCCACGTTCTTCGCGGCGCTGGACCGCCTGCTCAAGCCGGGCGGGTCCGTCGGGCTGCAGGCGATCACCATGCCGCACGACCGGATGCTCGCCGCCCGCAGCGACTACTCCTGGATCCACAAGTACGTGTTCCCCGGCGGGCTCATCCCGTCGGTCGAGGCGATCGAGGACAACGTCGCCGAGCACACCGGCCTGCGCATCGCCGAGCGTCGCAGCCTCGGCCCCGACTACGCGCGCACGCTCGCGCACTGGCGGGAGACGTTCATGGCCCGCTGGGCCGACGTCGCCGGGCTCGGCTTCGACGACACGTTCCGCCGGATGTGGGAGTTCTACCTCGCCTACAGCGAGGCCGGTTTCCGCGTCGGCTACCTCGACGTCTTCCAGTTCTCGCTGCAGCCGCGCCCCGCGCACTACAGCCGCTGATCCCTGCCACCCCTGTTCGAGGAGGCCCCGTGCCCAGCCCCGTTGCCCCGCAGCTCGTCGCGCTCGTCGAGCGCCTGATCGGCGCGCCGCTGCCCGTCCGGATCCGCGCCTGGGACGGCAGCGAGAGCGGCGCGTCCGACGGTCCGGTCGTCACCATCCGGCACCGGCGCGCGTTGCGGCGACTGCTGTGGAACCCGGGCGAGCTGGGCCTGGCCCGGGCGTTCGTGGCCGGCGAGCTGGAGATCGACGGGGACATCGCCGACGGCCTGTCGCGGTTCTGGAAGCTCGCGAAGGCCCAGAACCTCGGGGCGCTCACGCTCACTGCCGCCGACAAGGTCGACGCGGTCAGGACCGCGGTCCGGCTGGGCCTGGTCGGGCCGCGGCCGAAGCCCCCGGCGTCGGAGGCGAAGCTGGCGGGCGGGCTGCACACCCGCCGCCGGGACCGGGCCGCGATCGCGCACCACTACGACCTGTCCAACGACTTCTACGAGTTCCTGCTCGACCCGCAGATGGCCTACTCCTGCGGCTACTGGACGCGGGGGGCCAGCCAGTCCTACGGGCTGGTCGACGCCCAGCGCGACAAGCTGGACCTGATCTGCCGCAAGCTCGGACTCAAGCCCGGCATGCGGCTGCTCGACGTCGGCTGCGGGTGGGCGTCGCTGCTGATCCACGCGGCCACGCACTACGGCGTCACCGCGGTGGGCGTCACGCTCTCGGCGCAGCAGCGCGCGTTCGGCATGGCGCGGGTCGCGGCGCTGGGACTCACCGACAAGGTGGAGATCCGGCTCCAGGACTATCGCGAGGTCCCTGACCAGCCCTTCGACGCGATCTCGTCGATCGAGATGGGTGAGCACGTCGGCCAGGACAACTACCCGGTCTACGCGGCGCAGCTGCACAAGCTGCTGCTCCCGCACGGTCGCCTGCTGCTGCAGCAGATGTCACGGGGTGCCGCCGGCGCCAACACCGCGCCGGGTGGCGGGGCGTTCATGGAGAGCTACGTGGCGCCCGACATGTACATGCGCCCGCTCGGGGAGACCCTGAACTTCCTGGAGGCCGCCGGGCTCGAGGTGGTGGACGTGCACTCGCTGCGCGAGCACTACGTCTGGACGGTGCGGCCGTGGCTCGACACGTTGCAGGACAACAAGGCCGAGGCCGTCGCGCTCATCGGCGAGGAACAGTTCCGCGTGTGGCTGCTCTACCTGGCAGGTGCGGCGCTGGCGTTCGAGGAGAACCGGATGGGTGTGCACCAGGTCCTCATGGTGCGCCCGGACGCCGAGGGACGCACGGAGCTGCCACGCGGGCGGACGTCCACCCTGGGCACGGACCCGGAGCTCGATCACCGTCGGGCCACCAACGGCGCCCGCGTCAACGGCTCGACGCGCGCGCTGCTGGGTGAGCGGCCACGATGACCCGGTGAGCACCTACCCGTGGGCGGCAGCCCTGACGAACCTCTGGATCAGCGCCGTGGTCGTCGTCGCGATCTTCGCTGCGGCGCTGCTGGTGGCGGTGACCGTCCGGAAGGGGCGCCACGACGGCATCGACGTGGTGTGGGGCGGCGGCTTCGCCATCGTCGCCATCGTCACGGTGATCGTGTCGGCGGGCAGCGGCGACGACTGGCGACGCTGGCTGATCACCGCGCTCACCGTGGTCTGGGGGCTGCGGCTGGCCATCCACATCGGACGCCGCAACCACGGCAAGCCAGAGGACCCCCGCTACGTCGCGATCATCAAGCGCGCCAAGGGCAACCCGCTGCTGCACATCGTGCGCAAGGTGTACCTGCCGCAGGCCGTGATCCTCTGGGTCGTGTCGCTGCCCGTACAGCTGGGCCAGTACGGGTTCGCCGACGGCGCGCTGTCGGTGCTCGTCACCGTGCTCGGGGTGCTGTCCTGGGTGGTCGGTTTCACCTTCGAGACCGTCGGTGACGCCCAGCTCGCGGCGTTCATGGCCGACCCGTCCAACAAGGGCCAGGTCATGGACCGCGGCCTGTGGCGCTACACCCGCCACCCCAACTACTTCGGCGACGCGGCCGTCTGGTGGGGTCTGACGTCACTGGCGCTGCACCACGGCGCCGGGCTGATCGGGCTGATCAGCGCGGCGCTCATGACGTGGCTGCTGGCGAAGGGCACCGGTGCGAAGCTGCTGGAGTCGAGCATCGGCAGGCGGCGGCCCGGTTATGTCGAGTACGTGCAGCGGACCAGCGGCTTCATCCCGCTGCCGCCCCGCAAGTCCATCGCGAAAGGATCTTCATGAACCCCGGTGACCAGATCAGCGACTTCGAGCTGCTCGACGAGACGGGCACGTCGCGCACGCTGACCTCGCTGCTGGGAGGTGGCCCCGTCGTGCTGTTCTTCTACCCGGTCGCGTCCAGCGGCGGCTGCACCCAGGAGGCGTGCCACTTCCGCGACCTCGCCGCCGACTTCGCGGCCGCGGGCGCGCAGCCCGTCGGGATCAGCGGCGACGGCATCACGAAGCAGAGCATCTTCGCGTCCGCGCACTCGCTGGGCTACCCGCTGCTGTCGGACAAGGGCAACAAGGTGGCGAAGGAGCTCGGCGCGTACCGCTGGTTCCTGCCCGGTGGCCTGCACACGCGGCGCATGACGTTCGTGATCGGCGCCGACCGCAGGCTCATCGAGACGATCGCGAGCGAGACCAAGTTCGACCTGCACGCCGACGAGGCGCTCGAGGTCGTGAAGAAGCTCAAGGCCAACGCGGCATGAGTGCCCGGTCGGTCAGCGCCGAGGTCGTGGTCGCGGCACCGCCGGAGCAGGTGTTCGCGCTGCTGGCCGACCCCCGGCGCCACCACGAGATCGACGGCTCCGGCACGGTGCGCAGCGCGGTGCAGGGCCCCGACCGGCTCGCGGCGGGCGCGACGTTCGGGATGCGGATGCACTGGGTGCTGCCCTACGTCATCCAGAACACGGTGGTGGAGTTCGAGGAGAACCGGCGGATCGCCTGGCGCCACTTCGGCCGCCACATCTGGCGCTACGAGCTGGAGCCGGTGGCGGGCGGCACGCAGGTGACGGAGACGTTCGACTGGGCACCCTCGCTCGTGCCCCGCGGGCTGGAGCTCTGGGGGGCGCCGGAGCGGAACCTGCGGTCGATCGAGGCGACGCTGGGGCGGCTGGAGCAGGTGTTCGGGGCGGTGGTGGGGTAGAGGTCCCGGCCGCGTTGCTGCGCCGGCCGCCCACCCCCGCATTCTGCCGCGCCGGGCGAGTGATCAACGCCCACAGGTTCCGGTTCGATCATGAACCAGTGCGCGCTCGGCCACCGGCACGCCCTACGGCACCAGCACGATCTTGCCCACCCCGTCCCGGGACTCCAGCAGCCGATGGGCCTCGGCCGCCTTCTCCAGCGGCATCGCCGTGATGGCAGGCCGGAGCTCCCCGGCCCGGGCCAGTTCCCACAGCCGCTCCCGCTGTGCCTCGTAGACGTCGCGGTGGCGCCCCGCGAACGGCGCCATCGAGAAGCCGATCACCGAGACGGCGCGCATCCGCAGGTCGACCACGTCGACCGTGCCGCCGCCACCGCTGAACTCCACCAGCCGCCCCAGCGGGGCAACCGCCCGCAGTGCCGGGGCGAGCACGGCGTCGCCGACCGAGTCGAGCACGACGTCGACGGGCTCGCCCCACCCCGCCTGCTGGTCGTAGACCACAACCTCGTCCGCACCCAGCCCGCGCACGAACTCCGCTTTCGCCGCCGACCCGACCGCCGCCACCACCCGGCTCGCGCCGAGCACCCGGGCGAGCTGCAACGCGAGGTGCCCCACCCCGCCCGCCGCGCCCGTGACCAGCACGCTCTCCCCCGGCTGGACGGCGCCGGCCCGCAGCGCGCCGAGCGCCACCTGCCCGTTGCGCACGAGCGCGACGGCCGCCGCGGCATCGATGCCCACAGGCACGCGCGCGGCGAACGCCACGGGCAGCAGGGCGAACTCCGCGTAGGCGCCCGCGAACACGATCCCCGCCACGAGGTCGCCCACCCGGAAGCCCGATACGCCCTCCCCGACCGCGACGACGGTGCCGGCGACGTCCCCGCCGGGCGCGTGCGGCAGCGCGACGCCCCCGCCGTTGCCGTCGCCCCGGGTCAGGCGCACGACCGGCCGCGTCACCCCGGTGGCCGCGACCTCCACCAGCAGCTCCCCCGGCCCGCACTCCGGCCGGGGCACGTGCTCGCACTCCAGCACCTCGGGTCCACCGTAGGTCCGAAACCCGATCCTGCGCATCACGATCCGTTCCCCCTCCCGTAGGCCCGGACGATCATGTCCGCGGCCTCGTCCGCGATCTCCCGGCGCTGCGCGGGGTCGAGCTCCACCACGCCGTAGTGCGACCGCATGTTGGCCTCGTGCCCGAGCAGCGCGAGGTACTGCCGGGCCGCCCGGCCCGGATCGGGTGCATCGAGCACCTCCGCGAGCTGACCGGTGAGCGCTGCCAGCGTGACGTCGGGCCCGCCGACGTTCCACAGCTCGCGCAACCACGGCCGCCGCCCGGCCTCGGCGATGATCAGCCGTCGGAACGCGGTGACGCGCGGGGTCAACATGATCCCCAGCAGCCGCTCCCCCAGCTCGACGAGCGCCACCCGCAGATCCGTTGCCCCGACCAGGCCGAACCCGTCGATCCCGGCCCCCTCGGTGCGTGCGGCCTCGACCACCGCGAGGAACAGCGCCTCCTTGTCGGCGTAGCGGCTGTAGACGGTCTGCTTCGACACCCCGGCCGCCGCCGCGATCACGTCGACGCCGGCCCCGCCGAAGCCCTCCTCGAGGAAGACGTCGGTGGCGGCCTCCAGGATCGCCTCACCCTTCGCCACCGACGGTGGCCGCCCGCGCCGGGGCGCCTTCGCTGTCACGCTGCGACATTATCATACGAGACAGTCCAGTTTGATAATTAGCCGTGCAGCAGGAACCGGTCGAGCACCCGGGCCCCGAATTCCAGTCCCGCCACCGGCACCCGCTCGTCGACCGCGTGGGCCATCGCGCGGTAGTCGTACTCGGCGGGGTCGAGCGGCACCCGCAGCGGCGCGAACCCGTAGCAGGGGATCCCCAGCGCCGCGAACGCCTTCGCGTCCGTGCCGCCACCCAGGCAGTAGGGCACCACGACGGCGTCCGGCTCGTACGCCTGCAACGACTCGGCCATCGCCGCGAACCACGGCCCGTCCAGCGGCGCCTGCACCGGGTCCCCCCGGCTGACGAACTCGCGACGCACCGTCGGCCCGAGCAACCCGTCGATCACTGCGAGGACCTCGTCGACGCCGCCGGGCAGCACCCGCGTGTCGACGAGCGCCTCGGCACGCGCGGGGATGACGTTGACCGCGCCGCCTGCCGACAGGACGGTCGGCGTGGTGCTGTGCCGCAGGGTGACAGCGGCGAGCGCACCGGCCCGGCCCGGCCGCGCGACCGTGGCCTCGACCGCGGCTTCCGAGTCCAGCTCCACGGCGACGCCGAGCGCGGCACCGGTGGTCGGCGATCCGCGCCAGCGCCTGCACCAGCGCGACCACGGCGTTGTCCGGGTTGGGCCGCGAGCCGTGCCCGGCCCGGCCCGACGCGGTGAGCCGCAGGTGCAGCGTGCCCCGCTCGGCCGTGCCGACCGGGTAGATCGGCACCCCGTCGACGCCCACGGTGAAGCCGCCGGGCTCCCCGATCGCGGCGGCGCAGCCGTCGAACAGCGCACGGTGCTCGTCGACGAGCCAGTGTGCGCCGTACCGCCCGCCGGTCTCCTCGTCGGCGACGAAGGCGACCACGATGTCGCGCCGCGGTGCCACCCCGCGCGCCCGCCACGAGCGCAGCGCCGAGAGCACCGCCGCGCACATGTCCTTCATGTCGATCGCGCCGCGGCCCCACAGGAACCCGTCGCGGATCTCGCCCGCGAACGGCGGCACCGTCCAGTCCGCCGCCACCGCAGGCACCACGTCGAGGTGTGCCTGGACGAGCAGCGCGTCGAGCCCCGGGTCCGCGCCCGGGATGCGCGCGACGATGCTGGTGCGCCGCGGCGCGGACTCCAGCACCACCGGGGCCACCCCGACCTCGTCGGCGAGCACCCCGGCCACCAGCTCGGCCGCCTCCCGTTCGCCCTCGGCATCGCCGGAGGCGCGGTTGGTGGTGTCGCAGCGGATCAGGCGGGCGCACAGCTCGGCGACGCCGATCGCCGGGTCGATCGCGAGGTCAGCCATAGATGCCCTGCATCGCGCCCGCCGCGATCGCCGTCACGATCTTGAAGGCCTGCATCGCGGCCGTCATGTCGGGGGCGTCGAAACCGACCCGCAGGACGTCGAGCCGCTCCACAGTGGGTACGACCGCCGCGGCGTCGGCCAGGTGCGCCGCGTCGAACTCCACCTCGATGCGGTGCGGCGCGGGCGCCGGGGCGCGCCGACCCGCTGCTGCCATTGCCGACCGCGCCCCCTCGGTGATCATCGCGGTGGTGCGGGCGGGCGGCAGGCAGATCGCGGCGTAGCGGCTCACGCACTCCTTGACGGCGACGCGCACCGCGGCGGGCGCGTATCCCGCCGCCTCCGCGCAGGCGCGGTCGTCGCCGGTGACCAGCAGCACCGCAACGCCGTGCTCGGCCGCGAGCGCGGCGTTCGCACGGATGACCGCCGCGCTGGCCGGCCTGGACTCCGCCCTGGTGGGACGGCACCGCCGGCGGGGTCCGTGGATCAGCATCCCCAAGTTGGCGGCGCTGCCCGAGCCGGGACGCTGCTCGTGCAGACCGTGCTGGAGACCCCGGCGTTCCACGACCGGATGGGCGCCGACGAGCGGCGCGGGCTGAGTCCACTGTTCTGGACCCACATCAACCCCTACGGCCGGTTCCGGCTCGACATGGACACCCGGCTCGACCTGACCGTGCCGTAAGGGGATCCTGAATCGGGACGAGCCGCGGCGCGGTCAGTGATCGAGAGCGGCGGCGAGCCGGTCGAGCGTCGCTTGCCAGTGGGGGCGTTGGGCTGCGCGTTCGTCGGCTTCGCGCAGCCGTTCCTGGTGAAATCGAACGGTCGTGCGGGGTCCCGGCGGGCAGACGGTGACCTGGACGTCCCCCAGGGGAGGTCCGGTGGTCCAGCTCTTCTGACGACTTCCCGGTGCAGCCGGTACGGCGGTGATCAGCCCGCCCCGTGATCACCGAACTGGGACGCGGAACCGCACCCCAGCGCTGCCGCCGGCGCCGAACCCTGATCTTCGCTCGGCCGCCGCCGACGTGACCGTGACCTGATCACCCGCCGGGCCTGACGAGGTGCGAGAGCGAGCCGTCGACGATCTCGACGACCTCGTCGACCCCCTCGAGGTGTGAGCGGTCGTGGGTGACCAGGACGGTGGCGGTGCCCCTGCGGTGGGTGAGCGTGATGATCAGCTCGATCACGGCCGCGCCGCGTTCGGCGTCCAGTGCGCTGGTCGGCTCGTCGATCAGCAGCACGGCCGGGTCGTTCATCAGGGCGCGCGCGATGTTGACCCTCTGCCGCTGCCCACCGGAGAGTTGGTGTGGGCGCCGCCCGGCCTGGTCGGCCATCCCGACTGCCGTGAGCAGCGTCGCCGCCCGGTCGCGGGCCGCGGCTGGGGAGCGCCCGGCGAGGTGCGCGATGACCTGCAGCTGCTCGAGGGCGGTCAACGAGGCGATCAGGTTGGGCTGCTGGAACACGATGCCGATCTTCTGGCGGCGCAGCGCGGTGAGCTCGACTCGGTTCATCCCGGCGGTCGAGGTGCCGTCGACGACCACCGTGCCGCGGTCGGGGGTGATCAGGGTGGCGGCCGCGGCGAGCAGGCTGGACTTGCCGGAGCCCGACGGGCCGGTGACCGCGGTGACCGTGCCGGCGGGCACGTCGAGGTCGACGCCGTCCAGCGCGGTCAGCCGGGTGTCGCCGTCGGGGTAGGTGAGCGTGACGTCGGACAGGTGCAGGCTCATAGAAGTCGGTCTCCTCAGCGGGCGGACAGGGCCGTCAACGGGTCGACGGCGGTGATCCGCCGGATGGACAGGCCGGCGCCGAGCGCACCGAGAACGATGATCACGATGGCCGGGAAGAGCATGGTCGTGGTGTCGAGCAGGAACGGCACGGTGTTCGAGGCCACGGCGCCGAGTGCGACGGCCAGCCCGGTGCCGAGTGCGGTGCCGCTGACGAGCAGAACCACAGCCTGCCCGAGCGCGTCGCGCAGCAGGTAACCGGTGCCGGCCCCGAGTGCTTTGAGGACCGCGATGTCGCCGCTGCGCTGGATCGTCCACACCGTGAAGAAGGCGCCGATCACGAGCGCGGATATCGCGAACAGGAACCCGCGCATGAGCTGCAGCGACCCGTTCTCGGCTGTGTAAGATCCGATCGCCGACAGCGAGTCGGCCCGGCTGAGGGTGCGGGTGCCGAGCTCGGCGTCGGCCCAGGCGAGATCGACGGGGCCAGCGGTGGTCAGGGCGATCACGGTGGCGGGTGCGTCGCCCGGGGTCAGGCGCTGCCAGTCGTCGAGGCCGGTCCAGACCACCGGGGTGTGGCTGTAGGCCCCGTCGCCGGAGACGGCGGTGACGCGCAGTGCGACAGCCGCGAGCGTGACGGTGTCCCCCGGCTCCGCACCCAGGGCCTCGGCGGCTCCGGTGGACAGCACCACATCGCCGGGGGTGACCGGTTCCGGAGCGAGCGTCGAGCCGGGCCGGACCCCCATCGCTGTCAGCGCGGCGGAGCGGTCACCGGACTCGACCCGGGTGGTGGCCACCCCCAGCGGCTCCGCGCGCTGTACGCCGGGGACCGCCGCCCACGCCTGCCACCGGTCGGGCCCGACCGAGGACGAGGTGAACGAGGGCGCCGCATCCTGCGGCGGTGCCGAGAACACCAGGTGATCGGCGGGTAGGTCGGTGATGGCCGAGGTGCTGTCCCGGCCCAGACCCGCGGTCAGCCCCGACAGCAGCCCGACCAGCAACGTGATCAGGACGACGACCGCGGCCATCAAGGCGAAACGGCCCTGGGCGAACCGGAGGTCTCGCCAGGCGACGAACACCGGGTCACCGCCCGATCGTCGTAGTAGGCGCGGTGTCGGAGGTACTCAGCCGAGAGCGCAGGCAGACGAAGAACAGGACCAGGCCCGCGGTGAGCAGGATGTGGCCGAACCCGGCCATCCCGGCGAGGGCGGCGCCGGTGGGCTCGCCCGCCACGGTGCGCGTCCCGTTGATCGCCAGGAACGCGGCGGTCCATACGACGCCGGCGTTGTAGACCCAGAAGAACCACGGGAAGAGTCGGCTGTCAGTCAGGGTGAACGTCTTCTCGAGCAGGAGCACGACGAGGAAGACGAGCATCCCGAGCACCAGCAGGTGCGTGTGGACGACCGCCAGTTGGGTGTCCCCGGTGAACCCGTTCGCCTTCGTGATCTCTCGATAACCCAGGCCACCGGCGAGGCCGAGCACCAGGTAGATGAGTGCGGCGTAGTACAGCTGTTTCATGCCTCCAGCGTCGGGGTCGAGGCCGCCCCGGTCATCACGCCGGCGATCGGCCCGGGAGGATCGTGCGGTGCAGGGAAAGCTCCACCTTTCGATCGATGACGCCCGCGCTCACGGCGCTAGCCTGGGGATGTCGTGAACCCGCCCCTGCTCGACCGCCCACTGAGGGTGCTGCGCGTGTGCGTGCACCTGCTGGTGGCGGGGCTGCTCGCGTTGGCCGCCGGCACCGCACTGGCCGACGGCGTAGCGCACGCGGGGGCTGTCGCCGCGACCGCCGTGGTGCTGGGCGCGGTTTACGCGACCGGTTCCGCGCTCCGCAGGGTGGGCCGTTCCGTCGGCGCCACAGCGGCCTGGTTGGCTGTGCTCGGCGCGGCCTGGCTCGTGCTGCTCGCGCTGACCCCGGTCGGGGTCTACCTGGCCTTCCCCCTGTTCTTCCTCCAGCTGCACCTGCTCCCGCCCCGCCCCGGGCTTGTCGCCGTCACCGCAACGACCCTCGCCGCGATCAGCGGGTTCACCTGGCACCAGGGCTCGCTCACGCCTTCCGCGGTGATCGGGCCGGCGCTGGGCGCCGCGGTCGCCGTCGCCACCGTGCTGGGCTACCAGGCCCTCTACCGCGAGAGCGAGCAGCGGGCGCACCTGATCGCCGAGCTCACCGCCACCCGCAGCGATCTGGCCGCCGCGGAACGCACCGCGGGCACGCTCGCCGAGCGGGAACGCCTCGCCCGAGAGATCCACGACACCCTGGCCCAGGGCCTGTCCAGCATCCAGCTGCTGCTCCGCGCCGCCGAGCGTGCCCTGCCGCATCAACCGGATGCCGCGGCCGGGCACGTCGAGCTGGCGCGCAGGGCCGCGCAGGACAACCTCGCCGAGGCCCGCCGCTTCGTGCACGCGCTGGCTCCACCCGACCTCGACGACCGGTCGCTGCCCACTGCGCTGCACCGGCTCTGCGCGACGACCACGGCGCAGTCCGGGCTCACCGTCGCGTTCCACTGCAGCGGCACACCCGCCCCGCTGCCCGCCCCCGTCGAGGTGGCGCTGCTGCGGATCGCGCAGTCGGCGCTGGCCAACGCCGTCCAACACGCCGGCGCGAGCCGCGTGGAGGTGACGGTGAGCTACATGGACGACGGGGTGGCGCTCGACGTCGTGGACGACGGCGTCGGGTTCGACCCGGCCGCGTTGCCCAAGCCCGGCTGCGCGGGGGGACACGGGCTCGCCGCGATGCGCGCCCGGGCACTGGCACTGGGCGCGACCCTGAACATCGAATCGGCGCCGGGCGACGGCACCGCCGTTGCCGTGAGCCTCACCCAGGACGCGACGACATGATCCGGCTCCTGCTCGCCGACGACCATCCGGTGGTACGGCGCGGCCTGCGCGCCGTGCTGGAGACCGAACCCGGGTTCACCGTGGTGGCCGAGGCGGCCACCGCCGAACAGGCCGTCGCACTCGCCACGAGCGAAACCGTCGACGTGGTGCTGATGGACCTGCAGTTCGGGCCCGGGATGCACGGCGCCGCGGCCACCGCGGCGATCACCGCCCGCCCCGGCGCGCCCCGCGTGCTCGTACTGACCACCTACGACACCGACGCCGACATCCTCGCCGCGATCGAGGCCGGCGCCACCGGCTACCTGCTCAAGGACGCCCCACCCGACGAGCTCGCCGCCGCCGTGCGCACCGCCGCGGCGGGCAGATCCGCCCTCGCCCCCACCGTCGCGCGCCGGCTGATGGCCCGCATGCGCACCCCCGCCACGGCCCTGAGCCGCCGCGAAACCGAGGTGCTCGAGCTCGTCGCCGACGGCCTGTCCAACCAGCAGATCAGCAAACGGCTGCACCTGAGCCAGGCCACCGTCAAATCCCACCTTGTACACGTCTACTCGAAGCTCGGCGTCGACTCCCGCACCGCCGCGGTCGCCGCCGCGACCGACCGGGGCGTCATCCGCCGATCCGGCGCGTGACTGTCCGGCCCTCCACGCGCGCTGGGGCGGGGTGCTGGCCTCTCCGCGGGTCACCATCCCGTCGGCGTGCTGCCGATCACTCGATCGCCGTGGCGAGCGGCGCACCGGGGCCCCGCCCGCGCGTCGAAGGTCGCCGCTGCTCACCGATTCCCGTAAGACCCGCCCGGTGAAATGCCCGATGAAGGGGTGCTAACTGGGACACTCGCGCTGTGAGCGGACTGCTGATCGGCTACGCCCGGGTCTCCACTGACGAACAAGACCTCACCGCCCAACGCGACGCGCTGGCCGCGCTCGGTGTCGCACCCGAGCGGATCTACGTCGACCACGGGCTCACCGGGACCAACCGGGCCCGCCCCGGGCTGCGCGAAGCGATGGCCGCCTGCCGCGGCGGCGACGTCCTGGTCGTGACCAAGCTCGACCGACTCGCCCGGTCGCTGCCCGACGCCCGCGACATCGTCGCCGAGCTCACCGCCCGCGAGGTCAAGCTCAGCCTCGGCGGATCGGTGCACGACCCCACCGACCCGGTCGGCAGGCTGCTGTTCAACGTGCTGGCCATGGTCGCCGAGTTCGAGTCCGACCTGATCAAGATGCGCACCCGGGAGGGCATGAAGGTCGCCCGGGCCAAGGGCCGGTTGCGCGGCAAGAAGCCCAAGCTGTCCCCGCGCCAGGAGTCCCACCTCGTCGATCTGCACCACGCCGGCGCGCACACCAGCGCCGAGCTCGCCGAGCTGTTCTCCGTCGCCCGCTCCACCGTCTACCGGGCGATCGAACGCGCACGCACAACAGCTCCATCCGAGTCCTGACGTCCTACCTTGCACTTGGGGTCAGCTTCGGGAGTTCCGGGCCGTGATCTGAACCTCGATTATGTGATCGAGAACCTGGGCGACCCGGATGGCATCCTGATCGCGGACCCGACCGGGTTCGCGAAGAAGGGCACGAAGTCCGCCGGGGTCCAACGGCAGTACTCCGGCACCCTGGGCCGGATCGACAACTGCCAGATCGGGACCCTCCTCGCGTTCGTCAACACCGCCGGTGACCGGGTCCTCGTGGATCGAGAGCTCTACGTCCCGGAGAAGTCCTGGTTCGGCTGCATCAATGGAAGCCGAAATCTGACCGGTGGTAGCCCTCGACAGACGGCCCGACATCCTGGATGTGTGGTCGTCCGCGGGTGGTGACGCCTTGGCCGGCGGGGTCGGTCTGCCGTTGGATTCGCATTGCAGGCCTCTCGGTCAAGGGTCGCTCCGGTCGCTGGAAGCGTCCTGCTGTCCGCATCGGTATCCAGGCCGCTGTCCGTCGGGTGGCCTTCGGCCAGTCTGGGCACCGTCGGCGGGCGGCTGGGAGCCGTCGCGATCAGGAGCGACGCCGGCTGGGCGGTGGTGGGAGACGCCTGGCACTCCAGCCCGAGCCGACAGGACGGGATCACGCGGCGCGGAGTCGTCAAAGGTCCAGCACGAGGCGGGCCCCTTCTGCTCGGGACACACAGACCATCAAGCAGGTGTGCTCAGCCTTCTCCTGGTCGGTGAGGACGTGGTCGCGGTGCTCGGCTCGGCCCTCCAGGATCGAGGTCTCGCAGCTGCCGCAGATCCCGTCCTGGCAGTTGAACCCCAGGTCCGCACCCGCCTCGATCGCCTTGTCCAGGATTGTCTCGCCCGGTGCCACGGTGAGCGTCACGCCAGTGCGGGCGAGCGTCACCGCGAACGCACGCTCCGCCGGGGCGTCCTCGGTCTCGGGGGCGGCGAAGAGCTCGAATCTGACCGCCTCCGCCCCGTGTTCCCGGACGGCCGTGATGAGCGGCGCGGGCCCGCAGCAGTACACCAGGGCTCCCGGAGGCAGGTCGCGCAGCGCAGCGGCCACGTCGATCCGCCCCACCTCGTCCTCGGGTACCAGCCGGACACCGGCCGGCAACTCGTCGACGAACGCCATCGTGGACCGGGTTCGGCCCCCGTAGACCATGGACCAGGAGACGCCGCGGCGCTCGGCGTCCGCCGCCATGGTCAGGATCGGGGTCACGCCGATGCCGCCCGCCAGGAACACGTAGTGCGGCGCCTCGTCGAGCACGAAGTGGTTGCGGGGGCCATGGATCTCGAGCAGGTCGCCTGTCTGCACCTTGTCGTGCAGGTGGTTCGAGCCGCCTCGGCCGGCGAGCTCGCGGAGTACGGCAATCCGGTACTGCTGCCGATTTCGCGGATCCCCGCAGAGTGAGTACTGCCGGGACCCGATGCAGGGCACCACGACGTCGATGTGCGCGCCCGGCGACCAGGCGGGAAGGTCTCCGCCCATCGGGTCGACGAGGGTGAACGACACCACGTCGTCCGCCTCGTCGACCCGGCGTGCCACCCGGAGGGAGAACTCGCTCACCAGGCCACGGCGAGCCGCTCGAGGCCCCGGAAGAAGTAGCTCGCGATGTGGCTCGGGATGTAGCCGGGGGCGAGATGCAGGTCCGGGAGCCGGTCCAGCAGTGTCTCGATCGCGATGCGCACCTCGGTGCGGGCGAGCTGGGCGCCGGGGCATTGGTGGATCCCGCTGCCGAAGGCGAGGTGCTCGCGCACGTTGGGGCGGTCGGGATCGGCGGCGTCCGGGTCGGGAAACCGCGTCTCGTCCCGGTTGGCCGACCCGAACAGCAACAGCAGCGACGTCCCGGCGGGCAGCGTGGTGCCGTTGAGCGCTACCTCGCGTGTGGTGACGCGCATCAGGCCGCGGTGGGGGGCGTCCCGGCGCAGTGCCTCCTCGATGACCCGGGGCAGCCGACGCCGGTCGGCCTGCACCTCGGTCCACAGTGTCCGGTCATGGTCGAGCAGGAGCAGCAGGGTGCTGGTCATGAGGTCGCGGGTGGTGTCGTGCCCGGCGAACCGCAGGCCGCGGAACATGTAGTGCAGGTCGCCGTGTGACACCGGCGGGAACCCGTCGCCGCCGTGCACCAGGTCGGACATGAAGTCCTCCTGCGGGGCGGCTCGGCGGTCGGCGGCCATGGCGTCGATGTAGGCCTGGTAGTCGTGCAGCCGGCGGGCTGCCTCGAGCTTGCCGTCCACGGGGGCCAGCGGGTTCATCAGCAGCATGTAGTCGTTCGTCCAGGCCTGGACGGTGTCGACGTCCTGCGGCGGGATCCCGAACACCAGACTCACCACGAGCTGGACGTAGGGGTCCGCGTACTGCCCGACGAGATCGGCGGTGTCCCCGACGAGGAACGCGTCGACCAGCTCGTTCGCCTTGGTCGTCATGGCGGGTACCAGGCGGCGGACCCGGCGGCCGGAGAAGGCGTGGTCGAGCACGTGGCGCAGAGGCGCGTGCGCGGGCTCGTCCGCGTTGACCACGGTCGACGCCTCGGGGACCAGCCCGCCGAGGACCTCGAGGACCTCGGGTGGGTTGGTCCACATGACCGGGATGGCGTTGGCCGACGAGTAGGTGTCGGGGTCGTCGACAATGGTCTTGATGTCGTCGTAGCGGGTGACCATGTAGGCGTTGAGGGCCGGCGCGAACGTGAGCGGGCTCTCGGCGCGGGACCACTTGTAGAAGAGGTGCGGGTCCTCGCGGTGCGGCGACACCATGGGGTTGAACTCGTGCAGGTCTGCGGTGCTGGTCATCGGGCGCGCCCTTCCTCGGTGGTGGGACCGCCGAAAGCTAGGGCGCACAGGGGGAGTGGCTCTATCCATCGAACGCAAGGGACGTCCGTCGCGCGCAGCTAGTCGCCGCGCAGCACCTCGGCGGGCCGGGTCCCGTAGCGCTCGTGGTGGTCACGGGCGAACCGTCCGAGATGGAAGAAGCCCCACCGGCACGCCACGTCGGCGACGGTCGTGCAGGCGGGATCGGCGCGCCGGAGGTCGGCGTGCGCGTGCTCCAGTGCGACGCTGCGCCGGTAGGCGCTCGGCGAGGTCCCGAGGCGGCGGGCGAACTCGTACTGCAGGGTCCGGACGCTGACCCTGCAGTGGACCGCGAGGGCCGCTACATCCAGGGGCGCCGCGGGGTCGGCCTCGATGTAGCGGACCGCCCGGCGCAGCAGTTTGGGCTGGTCCGCCCGGCCGGGGCGGTCGAGATCCTCGCGCAGGTCGTGCTCGGCACTGTGCAGGAACGCGACGACGAGCGAGCGTGCCAGGTGTGGTCCGGCCTGGCTACGGCCGTGCTCGGGCAGCGCGGAGATCAGGTCCAGGGTGGTGGCCACCAGCTTTACCCACGACCGCCGCGAGGCGGTATCCAGCGGGTACTCGTGCCTGAATCGGGCCGACGACCTTCCGGTCGGGGCGTTCTGGTGCAGGATCTCCGTCATGATCGGGGCGGTCATCCGCACCCCGTACTGCACGCAGTCGGCGTTCCACAGCTCGATCGCGCTGTCGTGTCCCGGGGTGAAGACGGCACCCTGCCGGGGGTCCGCGACAGCCTGCTGGTCGCCGCAGTGCGAGCGCGCCGTCCCGCGCTGGGGCACGTTGACCTGGTAGCCGCCCAGGTCGCCGCAGTCCAGGCGCACCGGGGCGCGGTAGCCGAGCTCGCCGATCGTGACGTCCGGGGTCAGGTCGTGCGCCCGCATCCGCATCCGCATGCCGTCCTCGGATCCCGCAAGGGACAGCCGATGGGGGTAGTACGCCTGCTCACCCAGGAGGCGGGCCTCGGCCAGGTCGGTCGTTGCGGTCGTCACGTCCACTCCTCACGTGCACCGTCGCATCGTGTGGGTCGGATCGTCGGAAGCTGCGGGGCCGCCGGTCAAGTGCTGGCCACAAGTCCGGGCCGGGTCCGGCAGCACGGAACAGCCCAGCACAAACCGGCGTCCGAGAACTGGCACGGCCGACCCTGGCGCGTCAACGGGGCCGAGCGTTAGCGTGGTCACAACGAACCGATTGGCTAAGCCACTTTGCCAGTTCGGGCGCAGCCACCACTCTGACGATGACGTCCGGAGGACATCATGACCGAGACCCTCTCTGCGCGGCCGGTCGGCGCGGGCGCACACGGCCTGCCCGACCCTGAGGTCGTGCAGCGTGCGATCGCCCTTCGCGGCCTGTTGCAGGAGCAGGCGCCCCAGGGGCAGATCGATCGCCAGATCACTCCCGCGGCGATCAAGGCGATCGACGGCGCCGGCCTGTTCAACCTGATGGTGCCCACGCGTCTCGGTGGCCCCGGTGCGAGCGCGCGGACGATGTTGGAGGTTCTGATCGAGCTCGGCCGCGGCGACGGTTCGGCCGGCTGGAGTGCAGCCCTGGTCAACGCCTGCACCTGGTTCTGCGTGACCTATGGCGAGCAGGCGCAGCAGGATATGTGGGGAAACAAGCCCGATGCGAAGGCCTGCGGCATCTTCTTCCCGGGCATGACCCGTCGCCACGAGCTCGGCTCGGGAGACAAGGTGGAGGGCGGCTACGTCCTCTCGGGCCGCTACCCGTATGCATCGGGCAACGCGGTGTCGGACTGGGCGACCCTGGGCATGCTTGTGGACGGTCCGGACGGACAGCCGACCATGGCGATGGGCGTGGTGCCCAGGTCGGACTGGACGGTCGAGGACACCTGGTACACCCTCGGCATGCGAGGCACCGGCAGCAACACGTTGGTCGTGGACAACGCGTTCGTCCCCGACCATCGCATCCAGACCTTCGAGAACCTTGCGATCGGCAACTACGCCACTCCTTACCGGGACAGCGAGCCTCTCTCGCGGGCCTCGTTCCTCCCGGTGGGCACGATCATCCTGGCGGGGCCCGCCGTCGGTCTGGCCAGAGCGGCGTTGGACTACTCCTTGCAGAAGCTGCCCTCGCGCTCGGTCGGCTACACCGTCTACACGGAGGCTCGCAACTCGCCGACCCACCAGCTGGCCGTGGCGCAGGCCGCGAGCAACATCGATGCTGCACACCTGCTGCTGGGTCGTGCCGCCGACGACATCGACGCCTTCGCCGCAGCCGGCGGCTACCCGAACGACGCGGCCCGCGGCCGGATCCGGATGGACACCGGGCACGCCGTGACCCTCTGCAAGGAGGCCATCGACATCCTGATGACCGCCAACGGCGCGGGCGCCTTCGCCCAGGACGGGACGCTGGGTCGGATCTGGCGGGACGCGAACACCGGCGGCCGGCACGCCTTCGCCACCCCGGAGATCGGCAAGGAGGTCTACGGGCGGCTGTTGCTCGGGGCCGACGACCCGCTCACGATTTCGGTCTGATCGCGACGAGAAGACTGGTCGGGGTCACCGACTGTCAGGAGACATCAACGTGGATGCGACAGGCGGCGCGGATGGACGCGCCATGTGGGTCCTTGCGCTGCGCGCCCCGGCGGACGAGACGCCGGAGCCGCTCAGTGACTCCCCGACGCGCCGGCTGGCCGCGTCCGAGCTGGGGGCCGGGCCGGTCGAGTGGGCGGTGGTCATCGCCCGCTCGGCCGCTGACTACATCCTGGAGATACTTCCGGTGTTCGGTGGGGACGCCGCGGCCGAGCAGCTCATCCGTCGAGCGGTCGAGTCGACGACCCTGGCCACGCTGCGCGCGCTTGTCGGCCACGACCTCGACGCACTGTGGCCCGGAGCCGAGCCCGCCGACGCCACCGACTCCTACGTCCGGCGGGGGATCCCGATGGACGCCGTGCTCCGTGGCATCCATCTGTGTCAGGAGCGGCTGATCCACCAGTTGCTGCATGAGATCGACCGGATGGGTCGCCCCGTCGCGGACGCGCAGGCCGCGAGCGAGCTGTTGTTCCGCTGCTTTGACCAGTTCGCGGCGAACATTGCGGCGCGGTACTCGTTGGAGGCCGAGCGGTGGTCCCGCTCGACCGCGGCCCTGCGCAGCGAGCTGGTCGTCACCGTGCTGGCGGGCGGCTCGATCGACGCGGCGCAGATCTCGGCCGCGCTGGACTACGACCTCGACGGGCCGCACGTCGGCAGTGTGGTCTGGCTGGATGCACCGTTCGCCCAGCTCGGGGCCCAGGACGAGCTGACGGTCGCGTTGGAGCGGTGGGACCGCCGGCTCGGTGCGAAGGCCGTGCTGCGCCGGTGGACCGGACCGTCCACCGTGCACCAATGGCACCACGACCCCGACGGCGTCGTGTTGGGGAACGTTCGTCGCTGCGCCGAGTCGCCGCTTCCGTCGCGCCGGGCACGGCTGGGCCTGGGCGGGAGGTCGGACGGGGTCGCCGGGTTCCGTGACACCCACGCCCGCGCCTTGCGCGCCGCGGAGATCGGCCGGCTCGTCGGGAGCGAACGGGGATGGCTCGTCGACTACGAGACGGTCGAGCTGGTCGCGCTGGTCGCGGCGGACCTCGACCGCGCCCGCGCCTACGTGCAGCGGATCCTGGGCCCGCTGGCCGAGGACAACCCGCGGGCCGGTGAGCTGCGCGAGACCCTGCAGGTCTACCTGGAGGTGCAGCGCAGCGTGGCGCAGGCCGCTCGCCGGCTGCACGCGCACCGCAACACCGTTGTCTACCGCATCAAGAAGATCGAGGCCCTCCTCGGCCACGCGATCGGCGAGCTCGCCTCGCTGGATCTGCGGGTGGCGCTGCACGTCGCGGGCGCGCTCGGAGGAGTGGTGCTCGACCACGGAGCCGAGGAGGGCATGTGGACACCTTGACACCGGACCCGACCGACATGCGGTCGGTCCTCGGTCACTTCTGCACCGGAGTCGCGGTCCTCACCGGGATCGACCACGGCGAACCGGTCGGCATGACCGTGCAGTCGCTGGTCAGCGCCTCGCTCGAGCCGCCGCTGGTCCTGGTCTGCCCGCAGCGCACGTCGATCTCCTGGCCGCGGATCGCGCGCGGCGGAGTGTTCTGCGCCAACGTGCTCGGCGCCGGACAGCACGAGCTCGGGCTGCAGTTCGCCCGGTCCGGCGGCGACAAGTTCGCCGGCGTCTCCTGGCACAGCTCGGACACCGGCGCGCCCGTGCTCGACGACGTGCTGGCCCACGTCGACTGTCGGATCCACGCCGTACACGAGGCCGGTGATCACCTGCTGGTGCTGGGACGTGTCGTGGGACTGGCCGCTGAGGGCCGCTCCGGTCCGCTGCTGTTCTACCGGGGCGGGTTCGGCGCGCTCGCCTCCTGACCTTCCGATCCGAGGAGACATCCGTGCTCGAACACTACGTCGTCTTCCAGCCCCGACCCGGCCGTGAGGCCGACCTCGCCGAGGAGCTGCGGGCCTTCGGCGAAGGGATCGCCGGACTGCCGGAGCTCATCGAGCTGACCTGGGGCGAGAACACCAACCCGTCCGGGCTCAAGCTCGGCTACACCCACGCCTGTCTGGCCCGGCTGACCGACGGCGGCCTTGACGGCTACTGGGTCCATCCCGCTCACGCCCGACTGCTGGGGGTTCTCGACGAGCTCTGCGAGTCCCGCTTCGCCCTCGACTACACCCCCGCCGGAGGAGCACGATGAGCACCGTCCGTGTCGACCGCACCGACCGCATCGCCTGGGTGACTCTCGACCGTCCACCGCGCAACCTGCTCGACGCCGAGATGACCGCCTCCCTGCATCGCACCCTCGTCGAGCTCGACGACGCCGACGACGTCGGTGCGATCGTGCTGACCGGCGAGGGGGAGTTCTTCTGCGGTGGTGCGGACGGCCCGGGCCTGCGCGCGACCGGCACCGCCAAGGAGTTCGCCGACGCCGCGGTCGATCTGTTCGGCCAGTGCGCGCGGTCTGGCACGCCGATCCTCGCCGCGGTCAACGGGGACGCCCTTGCCGGCGGGTTCGGGCTGGTCTGCAGCGCGGACATCGTGGTCGCAGTTGACGGGGCCCGGCTCGGCACGATCGAGGCGACTCTGGGGACCTGGCCGGTGATCGCCCAGGTCGCGGCCGCGAGACGCGTTCCGCCCAAGGCAGCGATCACCAACGCGCTGACCGGCCAACCCTTCGACGCACCGCGCGCGCTCGAGCTCGGCATCATCGACGAGGTGGTCCCCGCCGACCGGCTCCGCGGCCGGATCGAGGAGTACGCGCAACTGGCGATGGCGTCGGGGGCCGCGGGCGCAGTGGGCAGGCCGCTGCTTCACCGGAGCACTACCCAGCCGCTCGACCAGGCCCTTCGCGAGGGCGCCGACGCCTTCGTCACGATGTTCGGCTGACGGTCTCCTCGAGATGCTCGAGCATCCGCCGGTGGTGTGCGGCAACGGCCGCCCGGGCGGCCTCCGGAGACCGCGCCAGCACGGCGTCCGCGATCGGCTGGTGCAGCGCACGCTGCTGCTCGGGGCTCGCCTTGCGCAACCAGGCGGGCGTCGAGTCGGAGTCGACCCACTGGCGGAACTCGTAGGACAGCACGGCGGTGTGGACGCTTTCATACATCGCCGCCAGGTACGGGTTGCCGCAGACACGGACGATCGTGGCGTGGAAGACCGTGTCGGCGGCGATCCACTCCGACATGGACCCGGCCGCCGCGGCCAGCCGGTCGAGCGCGCCGAGGATCTCACTACGTTCGATGTCCTCCGGCTCGGGGCGACTGGCCGCCTCCGCGGCGCCCAGGCTCTCCAGCCACAGCCGAAGCTGCATGAGATCGCCGACCGAGCGCTCGTCGAGGTCGAGCATCAGGTTCACCGAGGCGGTCACCATGGACTCCGGCTTGCGGAGGACGTAGGCGCCCGAGCCCCGGCGGATCTCCACCAGACCCATGAGCGACAGGCTGCGCAGGGCCTGGCTGACCGTCGGCCTGCTGGCACCGAACCGGTCGGCCAGGTCACGTTCGGACGGCAGCCGGGCCCCCTCTGCCACGTCGTCCTTGATGATCAATGCTCGGATCTGAGCCGCGACGTCGTCCGCGATCCGGGTGCTGCTCACCGGTGTGATCCCGGTCAGCGGCACCGACGCGGCCCGGCGCCTGCCGCCTCGGCGCGTGGTCGGCTCGCTCACTGCACTCCTTCGTCCGTCTTGGGTTCGGTTTGACACTACCGCTCCGCCCCATCAATATCTGGATTAGCCACTTTGCCACTTGAATGAGGATGCTGCCATGACCGCCTCGCTCTCCCGCCACGACTCGACGTGGACCGTCGACGACCCGGCCGAGCTTGCCCTTCGGATCAGGCTGCGGGCGGTCCGGATGGTGGCCCCGCAGGGCTTCGGCTACCTCGGCCAGGCGCTCTCCGCCGCCGAGCAGGTCGCGGCGATGTTCGCCGCGGCACGACCCGGCCGTGACCGACTGGTGTGCTCGCCGGGCCACTACGTGATCGCCCCCTTCGCCGCCGCGACCGAGCTCGGGCTGCTCGCCGAGGAGGTGGCGGACACGTACGGCCAGAACGGGTCCGTGGCCGAGGCGATCGGCACCGAGCGCTCCCCGGTCCTGGACTACACCTGCGGGTCGCTGGGACAGGGCCTGTCCGCCGCGACGGGGTTCGCGCTGTCTGACCGCATCCGTGGGACCGACCGCCGGACCTACGCCTTGATCAGCGACGGGGAGCTGGAGGAGGGGCAGGTCTGGGAGGCCGCGATCTTCGCCGCCCACCATCGTCTCGGTGCCCTCACGGTGCTGCTCGACGCCAACAATTCCCAGGTGGACGGCCCGATCGACACCATCACCACGATCGAACCGATCGCCGACAAGTGGGCGGCCTTCGGCTGGCACGTCAGCGACGTCGACGGCCACGACATCGCTGCGGTCCAGGCCGCCCTCGTCGCGGCCGCCGCCGACGACCGGCCGAGCATCGTCGTGTGCCGGACCTCGACCGTGCACGGGCTGGCCTGCCTGCCCCCGGACGCCGATGGTCATTTCATCAAACTCCCCCCGCCGCTGGCCGAGGCCGCGGTCGCCGAACTCACCACTGCGCTCACCGCGATGTTGGAGGCCCGCCGTGCATGAGCCGCCCTACCCCGTCGAGCTCAAGCCCTACGGGCGTGCTCTGCTCGAGCTGGCGCGTCGCCGCGAGGAGGTCCTCTGCGTCAGCGGCGACCTGACCCGCCAGTGCGAGATCGACCTGTTCCAAGCCGAGCTGCCGGAGCGGTTCGTGCATGCCGGGATGGCCGAGGCGAACATGATGGGCATGGCGGGTGCGCTCGCCCGCGAGGGGCACATCCCGTTTGTCCACACCTTCGGTGTCTTCGCCACGCGCCGGCCCTACGACCAGATCGCCAATGCGATCGCCTACCCGAACCTGCCCGTGCGGATCATCGGGTTCATGCCCGGGGTCTCCACCCCTGGCGGGCCGAGCCACCAGGCCATCGACGACGTCGCGCTCATGCGGGCGCTGCCCAATATGACCGTCATCGACGTGGCCGACGCCGTCGAGGTCCGGCAGGTCGTCGACGCGGTCGTCGACCACCCGGGGCCGGTGTATGTGCGGCTCAAGCGCGGCGAGATCCCGGTGATCTTCGACGACGACCACGTCCTCGACGTCGGCGGCGCGAACGTGCTGCGCGCAGGTACCGACCTCGCGCTGATCGCGAGCGGCATGATGCTCGCGCCCGCCCTCGGCGCGGCCCGGTCACTGTCCACCGCAGGCGTCTCGGTGTGCGTGGTCAACGTTCCGGTGATCAAGCCGCTGGACACCGCGACGATCCAGGGCGTCGCCGCCGAGGTGAAGGTCGTGCTCACCGCGGAGAACCACTCCGTGATCGGGGGCCTGGGTTCGGCGGTCGCCGAGGCGATCGCCGAGGGCGGCCTCGGCCGCCCACTACGCCGGGTCGGGATCCGCGACACCTTCGCCGAGGGCTCTCTGAACGCGCCCTACCTGTTCGAGAAGTACGGGTTGTCGACCCAGCACCTGATCGACGAGGCCTGGACCCTGCTGGGCCGATCGGGCCCGCCGCCCGTCGCCCCGGTCACCCCCGCCGAGACCGGCGAGTACTCCCCGGTCTGACCCGATCCCTCGAGAGGAACATCATGGCCACCCCCACCACCGTCGGCTCGACGGTCTTCTATCAGGCCAGCGACTCCGCAGTGCCGATCGCCTCACCCGGCGCTACGTCCACCGTGGACTGGGAGCAGCGCGTCGACCCACAGCGCCTGCGGGCCACCCGGCTCGCCCGTGCCCGCGCCGAGCTGGAACGTTCATCGTTGGGCGCCTTGATCCTCTTCGACATGAACAACGTCCGGTACGTCACCGGGACACACATCGGCAACTGGGCGCGGGACAAGTATTTCCGCTGCGTGCTGCTGATGCGCGGGCAGGACCCGATCCTCTGGGACATCGGGTCCGCGGCCAAGACGCATCAGACGTTCGCCCCCTGGCTGTCCGCCGACAGCTGGCGAGCCGGCGTCTCCACCTGGCGCGGCGCCGTCCCGACCGACGTCGGTATCGAGGCGGGCAACGCGAAGCGGCTCGCCGACCTGCTGCGCGAGTACGGGCTGGCGGACGAGCCGGTCGGGGTGGACGTCGTCGAGCTGCCGGTGCTGCGGGCGCTGGAGCGTGAGGGCCTGCGGATCGAGGACGGCCAAGCGATCATGCTCGACGCCCGCGCTATCAAGTCCGCGGATGAGATCGCCCTGCTCGACCACGCCGCCGCACTGGTCGACGGCTGCTACGACGAGCTCTACCGGAACCTGCGCGCCGGTATCCGCGAGAACGACTGCGTCGCCCTCGTCAGCCGCTACCTCTACGAGAACGGCTCCGAGGAGGTCGAGGCGGTCAACGCGATCTCCGGCGAGCGCTGCAGCCCGCACCCGCATGTCTTCTCCGACCGGCTCATCCGCCCCGGCGACACCGCCTACTTCGACATCATCCACAGCTACTGCGGCTACCGGACCTGCTACTACCGCACGATGAACGTCGGCAGCGCCACCTCGGCGCAGCGCTCGGCGTACGCCCGCGCCCGCGAGTACATGGACGACGCGATCGCCGAGGTCCGTCCCGGCGCCAGCTCGGCCGACATCGTCCGGCATTTCCCCGCGGCGCAGGAGTTCGGCTTCGCCACCGAGGAGGAGGCATTCGGCCTGCAGTACTGCCACGGCATCGGCCTGGGACTGTGGGAGCGGCCGCTGATGAGCCGGTACCACTCGTTCGACCACCCGATCGAGCTGGTCGAGGGCATGACCTTCGCGATCGAGACCTACTGGCCCACTCCTGACGGGTCGGCCGCGGCCCGGATCGAGGAGGAGCTGGTCGTCACGGTCGACGGGTACCGCCAGCTGACCCGCTTCCCCGCCGACCAGCTGTACGTGGCCGGGACGCAGTACTACACCGGCGTCGAGCTGCCGCGGTCCCGCTCCAACGGGCACGGTCCGTCGTGACAGCGCCGACGCTCGGCTGGATCGGGACCGGCCGGATGGGCACTGCCCTCGCCGGCCGACTCATCGCCGATCACGACCTGCGGGTGTGGAACCGCACTGCGGCCCGGACCACTCGACTGACCGAGCAGGGGGCGAAGGCCGTCGGACGGGTCGTCGACCTCGCCGACCGGGACGTCGTGTTCACGTGTGTCTCCTCGGACACCGACCTGATTGAGGTACTGCTCGACGAGGACGGCCTGCTTCACGAGCGGAAGGGCCCTGCGCCTCGGCTCCTCGTCGACTGCTCGACGGTGTCCGGCGCGACCTCGGCGCGGATCCGCGAGGTCCTGCGCGAGCGGGGGGTCGGGTACCTCGCCGCGCCGGTCAGCGGCAACCCGGCCGTCGTCTCGGCGGGGAACGCGAGCCTCGTCGTCTCCGGTCCCGACGCCGCGTTCCGCACCGCCGAACCGCTCCTGCGGGAACTCGCGGCGAACGTCGTGCACGTCGGCGACGCGGAGCAGGCACGGGTGATCAAGCTCTGCCACAACCTCTATCTGGGGATGATGGTGCAGGCGCTGGTCGAGGTGACCACGGTGGCCGAGAAGTCCGGCACCGACGCTGCGGTCTTTCTCGAGTTCCTCGGCGGCACCGGGCTGGGCTCGGACTGGGTGCGGCTGCGCGCCACCGCCCTTGCGGAGCACGACTGGACCCCGACGTTCCCGGTCTCCGGACTGGCCAAGGATCTCGACCTGGGGTTGTCTGCCGCCCGCGAGATGGGTGTGCCGATGCCCGTCGGCGCGACCGTCCAGCAGATCGTGCGGTCCGCGGTGAGCGGCGGCCTCGCGGACAAGGATCTCCTCGCGCTCTACGAGCTGCAGGCCGCTGCTGCAGGTCTGCGGTGATGACAACGGGGATCGGCCCGACCTCGCTGCTTATCGGCGGCGAGCTGCGCAACGCGGCCGACGGTGGCCGGTTCGACGTCCTCGACCCGGCGACGGAGGAGGACGTCGCGAGCGTGGCCAGCGCGACTCCCGACGACGCGCAGCGCGCCGTCGATGCGGCGGCCGAAGCACTCCCGGACTGGTCGGCGCGCCCGCCCCGGGACCACGCGGACGTGCTGCCCTCGGCAAGCGCATGGGCGCCCTGCGGGTCGGTGCGGCGCGCGACGCGCAGACCGAGCTCGGACCGCTGATCAGCCCTCAGGCCGTGGCCAAGGTGACCGCGCTCGTCGACGACGCCGTCGAGCGCGGCGCCACCCTCGCGACCGTCGGCGACCGGCCCGACGGCGTGGGCTACTACTACCCGCCGACCGTGCTGACCGACGTTCCCCGGGACTCGCCCATCGTGTCCGAGGAGATCTTCGGCCCCGTCGCGTCGCTCATCCCGTTCGACGACGACGCCGACGCAATCGCCCTGGCCAACGACACCCAGTACGGCCTCGCCGCCTACGTCTACGGCGGTGACCTGCGTCGGACGATGCGCGTCGCCGAGGGGCTCCAGGCGGGCATGGTCGGTGTCAACCGCGGCCTCATCTCCGACCCGGCCGCGCCGTTCGGCGGAGTCAAGCAGTCCGGCCTCGGCCGCGAGGGCTCCAAAGAAGGCCTGCTGGAGTTCTCCGAGACCAAGTACATCGCCGTCGACTGGTAGGGCTGGAGGTCACTGTGATGACGTTCCGGTAGACCACGACAAGGTGTGCTGCGGGGCGGGCCAGGTGGCGGGTGTGCCCAGGGCAATCTCCGGGCCGTGCCGGGGTGGGCGACCGTTGGTGCCGGGCACCCGCGGTGGGACGGGCAGGCGCAAGGCCCTGGCCCAGCGCGTCATACATCGCGCCGCGCCCGCGCCGGTGCTCGGCGACCAGGGTCAGCTCGACCAGCGATGTGACCGGCCCGTCGGCGCACAGCACCGCCTCGGTCAGCTCGGACAGCGCATCAGCTCGTGCGGTCAGCGAGGTGTAGAACTCCCGGCGGCGCAGGTGCTGCGCCACCCCACGCACCCGCACGCCCGGGCGCTCGCGGCGGCCTTCCCCGTCGTGGGGGATCCGGCGTCGCGGCTGGTGCAGCCGGTGACATCGGGGGCCGGACCGGCGCTGGCGGCCGACCGGCTCACCGTCGAGTTCCCGGTGCGCGGGGGGTGGCGTTCTGCGTGCCGTCGACGACGTGTCGCTCGAGGTGCGGTCCGAGATCGTCGCGCTGGTCGGGCAGTCCGGCTCCGGCAAGACGACGCTCGCGCGCTGCCTGCTGGGCCTGCAGCGCCCGACGTCGGGAGCGGTCTGCTTCGACGGCAGGCCGCTCCCCCGCTCGGCCAAGGGCCTGCGCGAGTACCGGCGGCAGGTGCAGCTCGTCCTGCAGGACCCGACGGGCGCGCTCAACCCCCGCCACAGCGTCTACGAGGCCGTGGCGGAGGGCCCGCGGGTGCACAAGCTGCCCGGCGACGAGCGCGCGCTCGTCGAGGCGGCGCTGGAGCAGGCCGAGCTGCGACCGGCGTCGCGGTTCCTGCCCGCGCTGCCCGCTGAGCTCTCCGGCGGGCAGCGCCAGCGGGCGGTGATCGCGGGAGCGCTGGCGCTCGCGCGAAGGTTCCTCGTGGCCGACGAGCCGGTGGCCTCACTCGATGCCTCGATGCGCGGCGAGATCCTCGCGCTGCTGCTGCGGCTGCGCTCGACGCTGGGGCTGGGCGCGCTGGTGATCACCCACGACCTCGGGCTGGCATGGACGATCGCCGACCGGGTCGTCGTGATGTACCAGGGTCGGATCGTGGAGTCGGGCAGCGCCGAGCAGGTGCTGCTCGCACCGGAGCACGACTACACGAAGCTGCTGCTCTCGGTGCTGCCCGCGGGATCGGTGCCGGACTGAACGGGCTGCCGCGGGTGGGTCAGCGGCGGATGGTCAGCGTGCGGGCGGTTGCGTCCAGCTCGGCCACCGCGCCCAGCGGCATCGTCCGGGCATCGGGGCAGTGTCCGAAGCCGAACTCCTCGACCAGCGGCACCCCGAGCGGCCCGAGCCGGTCGACGATCACGTCGTGCACCTCCGCCGGCTCGCCGCACTTGTGCCACGAGCCCAGGACGATGCCCGAAACCCGGTCGAACCAGCCCGCCCGCAGCAGGTGGGTGAGGAACTGGTCGATCCGGTAGGGCCGCTCGGTGATGTCCTCCAACAGCACGATCGCACCGTCGGGCGGCAGCTCCACGTCGGGGACGCCCAGCGTCGAGACCACGAGGCTGAGCGTGCCGCCGACGAGCCGTCCCGTCGCCCGGCCGCCGATGATCGTCTCCGCCTGCGCGGCGCCGTGCAGCACGTCGGGCGGGTCGAACAGGGCGCGGCGCAGGTGCTCCTGCGTGTCCGGGTCGAGCATCGCGCCAGTTGCCGTGAGCGGGGCGAACAGCGTGACGACGTCGCAGCTGCGGCCGAGCACGGCATGCAGCGCCGTGATGTCGCTGGAGCCCGCGAAGATCTTCGACGGGGCCGCCGCCATCGCGTCCCAGTCGACGAGATCGAGCATGCGCAGCGCCCCGTAGCCGCCGCGGGCACAGATCACCGCGGCGATGTCGGGATCGCACCACGCCTGCTGCAGCTGCTTCGCCCTGGCCGCATCGTCGGCGGCCAGGTAGCGCAGCCGCGGGTGCACCTCACCCGGCGGGAACGCCGGCTCGACCCGCAGGCCCCAGCCCTCGAGCACGGCCGTCCCGGCCTCCAGCTCGACCACCGGCGCCGGCCCGGCCGGTGCGACCAGCGCCACGCGATCACCGGCGCGCAGCGGCGCCGGCCAGACCCGATTCCCCGGCACCGTCAGGGCAGGGTCAGGATCTCGGCGCCGTCGGGCGTGACGAGGATGGTGTGCTCGAACTGCGCCGTGCGCGCGCGGTCCTTGGTCACGACCGTCCAGCCGTCGTCCCAGATGTCGTAGTCGATGGTGCCCAGCGTGATCATCGGCTCGATCGTGAACGTCATGCCCACCTCGAGGACGGTCTGCACGCTCGGCTCGTCGTAGTGCAGCACCACCAGGCCGCTGTGGAAGCTGCGGCCGATGCCGTGACCGGTGAAGTCGCGGACCACGCCGTAGCCGAAGCGCTTGGCGTATGACTCGATCACCCGACCGACGACGTTGAGCTCGCGGCCCGGCTTCACCGCCTTGATGGAGCGGGCCGTGGCCTCCCGGGTGCGCTCGACGAGCAGCCGGTCCTCCTCGCTCACCTCGCCCGCGAGGAACGTGCCGTTGGTGTCGCCGTGGACCCCGCCGATGAACGCGGTGACGTCGATGTTGACGATGTCGCCGTCCTCGATCACGGTGGAATCGGGGATGCCGTGGCAGATCACCTCGTTGAGGCTGGTGCAGCACGACTTCGGGAAGCCCTTGTAGCCCAGCGTGGACGGGTAGGCGTTGTGGTCGATCAGGTACTCGTGCACCACGCGGTCGACCTCGTCGGTGGTGACGCCGGGCGCCACCGCCGCTCCGCCCGCGGCGAGCGCACGCGCTGCGATCCGGCTGGCCACCCGCATGCCCTCGATGACCTCGGGGTCCTGCACCCAGGCGTCGGTGCTGCGACTGGGCCGCTCCTTGCCGACGTACTCCGGGCGCGGGATCGACGCGGGGACCGGACGCACCGGAGAGACGGTGCCGGGGGTGAGCAGCGTGCGGGCAGGCATGGCTCCCAGTGTAGGAGCTGCGCGGCCCGGAGGTTCAGCGGACGCGGTGCGCGACCCGCCGGGCCACCAGCATCGCGAGCCCGCGCCAGCCCAGCAGCAGCACGCCGAGCGAGATGACCGCGACCAGCACGAACGCCAGCGGCAACCGGCCGAGGAACGCCAGGCGCAGCAGCAGCCCGATCACCGCGGTGGCCCCGAGCACGACGGCGCCCGCCCGCAGCCCGCTCGGGTTGGCCCGCACCATCGGGGTGGCCCATGCCGCGGCGAGCCCGACCGCGAACGGCGCGATGGTGCCGAGCAACCCGAGCAGATCACCGGCCTCGTCGTGGCTGGCGCGGCCGATGGCCGCGAACACGATGACCGCGACGACGTCGGCCGCGAGCGCGAGCGCGACGATGCGGCTGTGCGGCAGGGCGTCGGACTGCTCGGGCGGCATGGAGTCAGGGTAGGCGCCGTGTCGAGTACCGGGGTGGTCCGGCCCTGCGGCGATGACAGGAAAGCCACTTTGCCGCAACGTCGTTGCAGGAAAGTGGCTTTCCTGCAACGGGGCGCGGGCGCCGGCCCCTGCCACCACCGGACCGTCAGCCCGTGGCCGCCAGGAACTGCTGGGCCGCCACCACCGCGGGTGCCGAGCTGGCGCCGTCCACGATGAGGATGGCGAACGCGACGTCGCCCCGGTACCCGACGAACCAGCCGTGCGCGTGGCCGTCGCCGCCGAACTCGGCGGTGCCCGTCTTGCCGTAGACCTCGCCGGATCCGGCCAGCGCCTTGGCGGTGCCCTCGGTGACCACGGCGCGCATCATCGTGCGCACCTGGGCCAGCACCGCCGGATCGGGCGCGGTGGCCGGTTTGAGCACCTTCGTGGGCTGCCCGCGGATCAGCTGCGGCACCACCGGCGAGCCGTGTGCCACGGTGGCGGCCATCAGCGCCATCCCCAGCGGGCTGGCCAGCACCTCGCCCTGCCCGAAGCCGTTCTCGGCGCGCTGCACCTGCTCGGGGCTCGCCGGCACCGAGCCGGTCACGGTGGTGAGGGCCGGCACGGCGAAGTCTGCGCCGAGCCCGAGGCTCAGCGCGGCGGCCGGCAGCGCGTCGGGTCCGAGCTGCGAGCCCAGCTGCGCGAAGGTGGTGTTGCACGATCGGGCGAACGCCGTGCGCAGCGGCACGGTACCGAGGTCGAACTTGCCCTCGTTCGGCACGGCCCGGCCCCCGATCACCGTGACGCCGGGGCAGGCGACGGGTGAGAGGGCGTTGAGCCCGCTGGCGCCGACGGCTGCCGCGGCGGTCGCGATCTTGAACGTCGAGCCGGGTGGGAAGCGCCCCGTCAGCGAGATCGCGCCGGCCGCGTCGGCGGGCTCGTTCTGGGCGACGGCGAGCAGGTCACCGGTGGACGGCGCGATCGCCACGAGCGCGGCCTGCTGCGGGATGCGCTCGACCACGTCCTCCGCGGCGGCCTGCAACGCCCGGTCCATCCCGATCGTGACGGTGGTGCCCGGCTTCGGCGCCTGCTCGGTCAGCGTGCGGACCTTCGCCCCGGAACCGTCGATCACCTGCACCGACCAGCCTGCGACGCCCGAGAGCTGCGCCAGCGTGGCAGTGCGAACCTCGGGCAGCACCTGCTGCGCGAACGTCGCGTCGGGGCCCAGCAGCAGCTCCGAGCTGCTGAACGTGACGCCGGGCAGCTCGTGGATGGCGGGTTTCACCGTCTGGTAGTCGGTGTTGCGCAGCGCCGCGACGGTGTAACCCTGCCCGTCCGGGGTCTTCGCGGCGCCGTCGGTGATCGACTGCTGGGTGATGTCGTGGTCGATCGGCGACAGCGCCGCAGCCAGCGCTTTCGTCACGGCCGGCAGGTCACCGGCGGCGAGGCGGTCCAGCAGCACCGTGATCACCTGGGTGGGCTGCAGCAGCGGCACCCCGCCGCGATCGACGACGGGCGCGGGCTGCGGCACCGTCGTGCGCAGCGTGAGCTGCTGTCCCGCCGCGAGCTGCGGGTGCACCATCATCGGGGTGAAGTGGATCAGCCACTTGCTCTCGCCGCCCTGCCCCTTGGTCAGCGACAGCTCGTCGAGGTAGCTCCACATCCGGTTCTCGCCGAGGTCCCAGGTGATGTTGACCGACGCCGTCGACCGGTCACTCGCCGTGCGGACCTGCGCGATGTCACCGCTCACCCGGACCGGCTTCAACGACATGCGGACGCTGCCGAGCACCGCCTCGGCGGCCGTCGGGTCGTCGGTGAGCGCGGCTGCGCCCTTGTCGTCCCCCGCTGCCCATGCGGTGAGGAACCCCTGCACGGTCTTGTCCGGGCCGTCACCGCCGAACAGGCCGCACCCCGCGCAGACGGCGGTCAGGGCGAGTGCGCCCGCCAACGCGATCAGCCGGCGGGAGAGGAGCACGAAGGCCAGATTACGGGTGCGCCTCGAAGACGGTGCAGCGACGAGCCGGGTGCAGGGCAACGTCCTCGAAGTGAGCGCGCAACGCGGTGTCGATCTGCGCGAGCCGCTCCGGCGGGGGCACCAGCCGGCGCTGCGCCCGCGACGGCGCCGTCCCAGGCGAGCACGCGCCTGCCGCCGGGGCGCAGCACACGGCGCAGCTCCGCGACGCCGGTGTCGAGTTCGGGCCAGATCGCGACGGTGTTGACCGAGACGACGAGATCCAGCGACGCGTCGGGCCGACCGGTGTCCGCCGCGTCACCGGGGTCCACCCGCACGCGGCCGCCTGCGATCTCGCGCGCGAGTCCGCGCACCGCGAGCCACCGCACATCGCCGAGCAGGGCCAGCACCTCGCGCTGCTGGGAGCCGTTGAGCACCCGCATCAGGCGCCCGCCGAGCCGTCCCAGCCGCCCGGACGGCAGCGCCGCGATCCGGTTGGGAACCGTGCCGGTCGTCCACATCCGTGGAATCGAAGCTGCCATGCCCACGACGGTGGATGCTCAAGTGCCCTTGATGTCAAATGCGCGCGCGACGGTCGGCATCGGCGAGGCCGCCCGCCGGGTCGGGCTCGCCCCGTCCGCGATCCGCTTCTACGAGAGCGAGGGCCTGCTCGCCGAATTGCCCCGCGACGGCGGGCGGCGCCGCTACGGCTCGGAGGAGCTGCGCAGGCTGGCGTTCGTCGCGGTCGGCCGCAGCCTCGGGCTGGGACTGGCCGCGATCAGGGCGGCACTGCACCCGGAGCCCGGCGACTGGCCGCGGATCGTCGACGAGCAGGTCACGCTCCTCGATGCGCGGATCGCCGAGGCCGAGCACACCAGGGCACTGCTGCTGGCGAGCCGCGACTGCCCGACCCCACAGCCCGTGCGCGACTGCGAGTACCTGCGCGGCGCGCTGGACGAGCGGGTGGGCGCACCCTCGTGACCGGGCGCGCCACGAGCACGACAGCGCCCCGTCGCGCGACCCCTCAGAACAGGATGGTGGCGAAGCTCGCCACCTGCGTGAAGCCGATCCGCTGGTAGACCGCGCGGGCAGTGCGGTTGAAGCCGTTGACGTACAGGCTCGACACCCGCCCCATCGCCGAGAGCCGCTCGGCGACCGCGGCCGTGCCTGCCGTTCCCAGCCCGCGCCCGCGGCACTCCGGGTGCACCCAGACACCCTGGATCTGCCCGACCCGCGACGACAACGCGCCGATCTCGGCCTTGAACACGACCTGGCCCCCCTCGAACCGGGCGAAGGCCCGGCCGGCGGCCACCAGTTCGGCCACGCGCGACCGGTACCCGGCACCGCCGTCACCCGCCCGCGGGTCGACGCCGACCTCTTCGGTGAACATCGCGACCGCGGCCGGCAGGTAGCTGTCCAGCTCGGCCGGGCACACGGCGCGCACCAGCGGATCGGGTGCCACGGCGGCCGGCCCCGACAGCACCATCAGCGGCTGGTCGGCGCGCACCTCGCGGGCGGGCGCCCAGTGCCCGGCGAGCTCGTCCCACAGCGGGAGCACGAGCTCGGCCCGGCCCACCACCGACGAGCAGCCCCGACCGTGACGGCGGGCGCGGTCGGCGAAAGCGCGCAGCGACGCGCGGTCGCCCCGCAGCGGCACGAGGTTGGCGCCGGAGAAGCACAGGCCGTCCAGCCGGGACCCGACGGCCCACAGCTCGCCACCGAGTCGCCACGGATCGAGCCCGGCCACCTCGATCCGGGCCGCGACCATGCAAGCAGCCACTGGATCGTCGTCCAGGACCGCACGTACACCCGCGCGGTCCCGGTCGTCGAGGAGCCGCGCTCCGGCGACTCGAAGCACCTTCCTACGGTGCCACATCCGCCCCCGCCGCCGAAACGGGGACCGGCAGATCCCACACGGGTGCGCCGAACGCGGCCCCATGGCTGACGCGCCGCAACCGCAGAAGATGGGGAACGCGCTACCGAATACGGGGATCACGACCCGATCTCCGGGCGAATCGGGCAGGACATGCTGGCCGCCCGCATCGCAGCAGGAAGGGCTCCCACCATGATCCGCCCCACCTTCCACGTCGCCGCCTCCGGCGCCACAGCGCTGGCACTCGCCCTCGCCCTCAGCGCCTGTGGGTCGAACCGGACCGCGGTGTGCACCGAGGCGATCGGCGTGCTCAACGACGGCACCACCGCGATCACCGGAGCCACCTCGGCCGCAGCCGCCGGTGACTTCGGCCCGATGAACGCCGCCTTCACCAGCGTCGGTGCGAGGCTCGCCGCCGTCGCCGCGAAGGCCGACGCCGCCACCCTCGCCGCCGCCATCGCCGGGGCGGCCGCGGTGATCAGCGGAGCGCAGGTGGTGGGCACGGGCGACAAGCTGTCGAGCGCCTGCTCCTGACCGCTACAGCAGCCGCCAGATGCGCTCGCCGTCCTCCCACCCGTCCGTCGGCCGGAGCCCGGCCTTGTGGGCCACCCGCTCGGAGGCGATGTTGTCCGGGTGGATGTACGCGACGACGGGCACGTCCACCGTCACGGCGAGCCACGCGACCATGGCGCAGGCGGCGGCCGTCCCGAAGCCGTGGCCCTGCGCGGACGTGGCCACGACCCAGGCGATCGCCGCGTCCTCGGTGCTGAGCGTGATCTGCGTGGTGCCGACGGCGGCACCGGTGTCGGTGCGCCGGATGACCCAGTTGAACCACGTCTGGCCGCTGGCCCCGGGCGCACCTGCGACCAGCCGCGTGTAGTGGGCGAGGAGCTCGGGCTCCGTGAGCGGCCTGCCGCCGATGAACCTGTGCAGTGCGGCGTCGTCGAGCAGTGGCGCCATCTCGGCGGCAGCACCCGGCACCAGCGGCACCAGCTCCACCCGATCGCCTGCCAGGTTCGGCGTCACCGGCTGCTCAGCCGACGCTGACCTGCGGATCCCCGGTGGCCTCCATCGTCGCGGCGATCTTCATCGCTTCCTCGATGAGCGTCTCGACGATGGCGTGCTCGGGCACGGTCTTGATGACCTCACCCTTGACGAAGATCTGGCCCTTGCCATTGCCCGACGCCACACCCAGGTCGGCCTCGCGGGCCTCCCCCGGCCCGTTGACGACGCAGCCCATGACGGCCACCCGCAGCGGCACGTCCATGCCCGTGAGACCGGCCGTGACCTGCTCGGCGAGCGTGTAGACGTCGACCTGAGCCCGCCCGCACGACGGGCAGGACACGATCTCCAGCTTGCGCTGCTTGAGGTTGAGCGACTGCAGGATCTGGATGCCGACCTTGACCTCCTCGACGGGAGGCGCCGACAGCGAGACGCGGATGGTGTCGCCGATGCCCTGGCGCAGCAGCGCCCCGAACGCGACGGCCGACTTGATCGTGCCCTGGAACGCCGGGCCGGCCTCGGTGACACCCAGGTGCAGCGGGTAGTCGCACTGCTCGGCCAGCAGCTCGTAGGCGCGGATCATCACGACCGGGTCGTTGTGCTTGACCGAGATCTTGATGTCGTGGAAGTCGTGCTCGGCGAACAGGCCCGCCTCCCACATCGCCGACTCCGCCAGCGCCTCCGGCGTGGCCTTGCCGTACTTCTCCATGAGCCGCTTGTCGAGCGAGCCCGCGTTGACGCCGATCCGGATCGGGGTGCCGTGGTCCTTCGCGGCGGCCGCGATCTCCTTGACCTGGTCGTCGAACTTGCGGATGTTGCCCGGGTTCACCCGCACCGCGGCGCAGCCGGCCTCGATGGCGGCGAACACGTACTTCGGCTGGAAGTGGATGTCGGCGATCACCGGGATCTGCGACTTGCGCGCGATCGCCGGCAGCGCGTCGGCGTCGTCCTGGCTCGGGCAGGCGACGCGGACGATGTCACAACCCGCCGCGGTGAGCTGCGCGATCTGCTGCAGCGTGGCGTTGACGTCGGAGGTGAGGGTGGTGGTCATCGACTGGACCGAGATCGGGTGCTCCGAACCGACCCCGACCGACCCCACCTGCAGTTGCCGGGTGGCGCGACGCGCAGACAGCGTCGGCGCGGGAGGAACGGGCATGCCCAGGGAGACGCTCACGACCCCCAGTATCCCCCCGCCGGTGCCGCGACCGCCGCTCGCGGTGGTGAGGCCCACCCATGTGGTGGGTGCCGGCGCTGCCATCCGGTCGGTGACCCCTCGGAGGCGCTGTGGCCAACGGGGCGGCGCGGTGGGCGTCAGGTGCGGCCGAGGTCGTCCTGCGCCTTCTTCAACGTGGACGAGTGCGGTAGCCAGGTGGCCAGCTCAACGGGCCAGCCGTCGGCCTCCAGGACGTCGACCACCGACGGGTCGTCGTCGAGCACCGAGGCGATGGTGCGGCTGCGGGCGAGGCGGCGCAGCTCCCCGCGCTTGAGCAGCGGGGCCGGGGCGCGGTCGTAGTCGTCGCGCATGATCAACGGGCCGGTGGGCAGGCCGTGGCGGGCGAGCCAGCGCTCGGTGAGCCGCCTGGTCCACTCCGGGCGTCCGGTCAGGTAGATGACGTCGTGGTCGATCAGCGCCGCCCGCAGCCGCTCGGCGCCCTCGGCCAGCAGCGGGTCGCGATCCGCGGTGCGGAAGAACCGTCCCCAGTCGTGCGACCGGCCCTGGATGTGATGCAGCCGGTGGGAGACGTCGGCGAGCACGCCGTCGATGTCGAAGACCGCGATCGGGCGGTCATCGGGTAGCGGCAGTGCCAAGTCAGGACCAATCGGTTGAGGGTGGTTCAGTTGATCGTGACGGGGTTGATGATGTCCGCGATGAACAGCATCCCGCTCCAGGCGATGAACACGATCGCCACGACGTAGGCCACCGGCATCAAGCGAGCGATGTCGACGGGACCGGGGTCCGGCCGCCCGCGCAGCTTCGCGAAGCGGCTCCGGATCGCCTCCCAGATGGCCGGGAAGATCTGCCCACCGTCCAGCGGCGGGATCGGCAGCAGGTTGAACAGGAACAGCGAGATGTTCACCGCGGCCAACAGCTGCAGGAAGATCGACAGCTCGACGATCGGCGGCGCATCGGCCGCGAGGATCTGACCGCCGATCCGCGAGACCCCGACGATCCCGACGGGGCCGTCGACATCGCGCTTCTCGCCGAGGAAGGTGGCGCCGAACAGGGCGGGCACGCGCTGCGGGAGACCGATGATGGCCTGGCCGGTGCGGCCGACGACGTCGCCGATCTGCTGGCCGACCGCGCCGAGGCTCTGCTGCACGTAGGACGTGTTCGGGCTCAACCCGAGGAAGCTGCCCTGCACGACCTTGTCGCTGCCGTCGAGTGCGCGCAGCTCGGTGCTGATCAGCGTCGGGTGCAGGTCGAGCTGCTGCCCGTCGCGCTCCACGGTGACCGTGACGGTGCCGGACGCGGCCCGGATCGCCTCCTGCAGCTGCGTCCAGTCGGTGGGGCCGAACGTCCGGCCCTGGAAGGCGACGATCCGGTCGCCCGCCCGGAAGTCCGCGGCGGCGGCGGGGGTGGGCGGCGCGCCGATCGGGCAGTCCTGCGTGGCCGCGGACGCCGGCACCACGCAGGCGCTCACCGCGCTGACGGTGGTGTTGGTGGTGGGGACGCCGATGCCCATCAGCTGGATCCCGAACAGCACCACGGCGAGGATCAGGTTCATGAACGGGCCCGCGAACATCACGATCACGCGCTTCCACGGCGCCCGCAGGTAGAACTGCCGGTCGGCGTCCTCGGGCAGCACGTCCATCGCCGACTGCTGGCGGGCGTCGTCGATGAGGCCCTGGAACGGGCCGGTGCGACGGCTGCGACCGAGCGTCTCGCCCTTCGCCGGGGGGATCATCCCGATCATGCGGATGTAGCCGCCGAGCGGGATGAGCTTGAGGCCGTACTCGGTCTCACCGACCTTGCGCGACCAGATGGTGCGCCCGAACCCGACCATGAACTCCGGCACCTTGATGCCGAACCACTTCGCCGTGGTGAGGTGGCCCAGCTCGTGCCAGGCGACGGAGAAGAGCACCCCGACGAAGAAGATCACGATCCCGATCACGGTCATCATCGGGCGACTCCCCCACGGTTCTCGGCCACTCGCACCCCCTCCACGTTAGCGGGAGTGCGTGTGTGGGTGACGTGGAGTGCGCCGGCGAGCGGCTCCCGGTTGCAGGAAAGCCACTTTCCCGCAACGACGTTGCGGGAAAGTGGCTTTCCGGAGCATCCCCGTCCGAAGGCGGCCTACCAGCGGGACCTACCGGGAAGCGCATCCGACGCCCCCCGCGCTGGCCCCGTTGCAGGAAGGTGGCCTTCCCGCAAGAATCTTGCGGCAAGGTGGCCTTCCTGCAATCCGAGAGCCTGGCGCCGGTCGAGCGATCAACGCCCACAGGTTCTGGTTGGATCATGAGCCAGTGCGCGCTCGCCCGCGGGCGCGGTGATCAACGCCCACTGGCTCATGGTCAACACCGAACCAGTAGGCGTTGATCACCGAATCGCACCTCGCAACACCTCGCCGGGCCCCGCAGCGCAGCGCGCTGAGCTTGATCCGCGTGAGCCGCACCGCAGCGCCATTGCGATGGCCGTGGTGTGCAGCTCGCGCACGCCGGGTGGTTGTTGCGCCCTCCTGTTGATCTGCCGGCCCGGCGAGGGCGCCGTAAAGCCGGGGCACGCGGTCCAACCGCACCCGACAGCGCCGATTCTCATCGTTCATGGCGGCTGCAGGCCATGAACGACCTTCCTGCAACGGCCGGCCGGCTGCTACCCCGCCACCAGCTCGCGCGCATGAGCGCGCGCCCACTCCTCCGCCGCCAGCACGTCGGCCACCGTCGCCGGATCCCCCGTCCAGCCGCCGGCGTCGTCGAGCACCCTGGCCAGCAGGTCGGTGATGCCCAGGAACGTCAGGCCGCCCCCGACGAACGCCGCCACGGCCTCCTCGTTGGCCGCGTTCAGCACGGCGGGCAGGCAGCCGCCGGTGGTGCCCGCCGCCCGCGCCAGCCGCACGCCGGGCAGCGCGTCCTCGTCGAGCGGTTCGAACGTCCAGCTCTGCGCGGCCGTGAAGTCGCACGCGGCGGCCGCGCCGGGCAGCCGGTCCGGCCACCCCAGCGCGAGCGCGATCGGCAGCTTCATATCCGGCGGGGAGGCCTGCGCGATGGTGGAGCCGTCGACGAAGGTGACCATCGAGTGCACGATCGACTGCGGGTGCACCACCACGTCGATGCGGTCGTAGGGCACGTCGAACAGCAGGCGGGCCTCGATCAGCTCCAGGCCCTTGTTGATCAGCGTGGCCGAGTTGATGGTGATGACCGGGCCCATGTCCCAGGTGGGGTGCGCCATCGCCTGGGCGACCGTGACGTCGGCGAGGTCGGCGCGCTTGCGACCGCGGAACGGGCCGCCCGACGCCGTGAGCACCAGCTTCGCCACCTCGCCCGCGCTGCCGCCGCGCAGGCACTGGGCCAGCGCGGAGTGCTCGGAGTCGACCGGCACCAGCTGGCCGGGCGCGGCCGCCCCGAGCACCAGCGCCCCGCCCGCCACCAGCGACTCCTTGTTGGCCAGCGCCAGCACCGCACCCGACTCGAGCGCCGCGAGCGTCGGGCCGAGCCCGACCGAGCCGGTGATGCCGTTGAGCACGATGTCGGCGTCGGTGCCCCGCACCAGCTCGGTGGCCGCGTCCGGACCGGACAGGACCTCGACGCCACGCACCCCCATGCCGGGCAGCGCGCGGCGCAGCGTCATCGCCGCGTCCGGGTCGGCCACCGCGACGCGGCGCACGTGGTGGGTGCGGATCTGCCTGGCCAGCAGCGTGACGTCGCCGCCGCCGGCCGCCAGCCCGGCCACGGTGAAGCGCTGCGGGTGCTCGGCCAGCAGCTCCAGCGCCTGCGTGCCGACGGATCCGGTGGACCCCAGCACGAGAACCGATCGATGGGTACTCATCACGTCCCATCATCCCCGCTCGCGCGTTGTGCGACGATGTGCCCCGTACCCGAAGTGTTGATCAGGAGGACGGCGTGGCGAGGAACTCCAAGGAGCTGGCGAAGGCTCCCGCGGTGGACCCTGAGGACGAGCCGTCGGCCGAGTGGGGCTGGCACGGCGAATTCCCCAAGGGCCGCGTCGTCGCCGGTGTCATCTCGATCTTCATCCTGCTGGTCTTCATGATCGGCAACTACCAGAGCCGCACGCAGGACCTCTGGCTGATCGGGTTCGCCGTGGTGATCGCCATCGGCATCATCATCCAGGTGGTCCGCAAGCGGAACTCCTGGCGACACTGAGCTCGCCGTGGCCGGATCCGCTGGCTCGGCCGTCGAGCTGCAGGTCGGCGACCGCACGGTCCGGCTGAGCAGCCCGGACCGCGTCTACTTCCCGGCCCGCGGCGAGACCAAGCTCGACCTGGCGCAGTACTACATCGCCGTCTCCGACGGCATCGTGCGCGCGCTGCGCGACCGGCCGTGCATGCTGCACCGCTTCCCCAAGGGCGTCACCGGCAAGAAGGTGCACCAGAAGCGGTTGCCCAGCGGCGCACCCGACTGGGTGCAGACCGTCCGCGTGCACTTCCCGCGCTGGAACCGCACCGCCGACGAGCTGTGCGTCCAGCATCCGGCCGACGTCGTGTGGGCCGTGCAGATGTCCACGGTGGAGTTCCACCCGTGGAACTCGCGCGCCGCACACGTGGAGTTCCCCGACGAGTGGCGCATCGACCTCGACCCGATGCCCGACGCGAGCTACGCCGACGTCCGGCGCGTCGCCCACGTCGCGCACGAGGTGCTCGACGAGCTCGGTGCCACCGGCTTCCCGAAGACGTCCGGCGGCAAGGGCATGCACATCTACGTGCGGATCGAGCCGCGCTGGGGCTTCGCCGACGTCCGCCGGGCGGCTCACGCCTTCGCGCGCGAAGTGGGCAGGCGCTCCGACGGGCTCGTCGACCTGACGTGGTGGCGCAAGGACCGCAACCCGGCGTCGATCTTCGTGGACTACAACCAGAACGCCCGCGACCACACCATCGCCGCCGCCTACTCGGTGCGCGGGGTCGCCGAGGCGGTGGTCTCCACGCCGATCCGGTGGGACGAGATCGACGACGCCGAGCCCGGCGACTTCACGATCGCCACCGTCCCCGCCCGCTTCGCCGAGCTGGGCGATCTGCACGCGGGCATCGACGACGCCGTCTTCGTTCTCGACGAGCTCCTGGAGTGGGCCGACCGCGACGCCCAGGAGGGCGCGGAACCACCCCCCGCCGAGGAGATTCAGGACCTCGACGGAGCGTGACGGTCGCCCGTCGAGAACGAACTTACGATGATCAAATGGCCCTGTTGATCATCACAACGTCGTTCTCGACGGGATGGTTGGCTACAGTGGGTAGCCGGCCGCCGTCCGGAGCCGCCCGAACTCCGCCGCCAGCTCCGGCAGCTGCCAGTGGGCGTTGAGCCCGCTGGGGTTGGGCAGCGCCCAGACACGGGTGGTGCCGAAGCTCTGCTCCTGCGGGCCGATGGTGGCCTTCGGTTGCGCGAAGGCCGTGCGGAACACCGTGATCCCGACGACGGCCAGCCACGCCGGCTGCTCCGCGGCCACGAGCGCGCGCAGGCGCTCCCCGCCCGCCACGATCTCGGCGCCGCTCAGCTCATCGGCCCGCGCGCTCGCCCTGGCGACCATGTTGGTGATCCCCAGCCCGAGCCCGCGCAGCTCGTCCTGCTCAGACGGGTCCAGCAGGCGCGGGGTGAGGCCCGACAGGTGCAGTGCGGGCCAGAACCGGTTGCCGGGACGCGCGAAGTGCAGACCGGTGATCGCCGAGACGAGGCCGGGGTTGATGCCGCAGAACAGGACCCGCAGCGGCGGGTCGGCCGGGCCGGGCAGGACGTCGTCGATGGTGCGGGAGCGGGCGGCAGCGAGCTCGGCTTCGGAGAATCGCGGCGCCACGGTGCGATCCTGCCGCACGGCCGCCGGACGTCAGCAGGGTGGCCCTGCTGACGTCAGACGTCAGGAGGGCCACCTTGCTGACGTCCGGGACGGCCACCCCGCCCCCGCACCACCAGCACCACGCCGACGACGGCGGCCAGCACCGCCGCCCCGACCGTCGCTGCCGGCACCCCGGCCGCGCTGGCCGCCCCCGCCGCCGCGAGCGGGGCGAGCGCCAACCCGCCGGTGAAGGCCAGGTTGTAGAGCGCGTACGCCGTGCCGTAGGCAGGCGGCTGGATGTGCTCGGCGAGCGTGCCGATCAGCACCAGCGTCGGGGCGAGCACGAGCTGCGCGCCGACCCCGACGAGCACGACACCGGCGATCGCGAGCGGCACAACCGACCGGCCCGCGAGCGCGAGGCCCAGCGCGGCGACGAGCGTGCCGAGCGCCGCGAGGCGCGCGGCACCGAGCCGGGCGGTGAGCATCCCCGCGAGTGGCGCGGCGACGGCCCCGAGCAGCACCGCCGCACCAAACACGACCCCGATCGCGCCCGAGCCGAGTCCCAGCGTCGCGAGCTGCAACGGCAGGATCGGCTCGATGAACGCGATCGACGCAGCCCCGAGCGCGGTCAGCCCGATCAGCAGGCCGGCCTGCGGGCCGCGCGCCATCACGCGCAGCGACGTCGGTGCGTCGGCGGGTGCGGTCCGGCGGATCCAGATCACGCGGGCCACCGCATCGATCGCGGCCAGCGCCGCCACCAGCAGGAACGGCGCGCGCGGGCCCATCGCCTCGGCCAGGAAGCCCGACACTGCTGGCCCCAGCAACACCCCGGCGCCGGTGGCCGACAGTGCCAGTCCCATCACCGTGCCGCGGCGCTCGGGCGTGTGCGTGGCCGCGATCAGCGCCAGCCCCGCCGTCCAGGACGTAGCCGCGGCCACCCCCTGCGCGGCGCGGGCGAGCACCAGCACCACGAGCCCCGCCGTCCCAGGGACGTCGGCGGCCGCGGCGAACAGGACGGTGGCCACCGCGAGCCCGACGAGGCCCGCGAGCATCGGCGACCGGGCCCCGGATCGGTCGACCCAGCGCCCGACCAGCGGCGTGGCCACCACCATCGCCACGGCGTAGCCGGCGAACAGCAGCCCGGCCGCAGCAGGCGATCCGGCGACCGCCGGCAGGCCGGGCAGCAGCGGGACCAGGCTGCCGTAGAGGAACATGTCGACGCCGAGCGCCACCGTGGTGACCGCCGTCGCGGCGCCGGGCCGAGTGGTGCCGGTGCTGGTCACCGGGCAATCCTGCAGGAACCGGGCGGGCCGCCCGGGGGCGGGTCAGGTGATCACGTCCGCCTCGACCGTGAGGATCAGGCGGACCTGGTCACGGCCGCCGAACCACGGATAGTCGCGGCCCAGGTAGCGCTGGGCCAGCCGGTCGATGTGCTCGACGGCGCCTTCGGTGGTGATGTCGACGACCCGGCCGCGCACACCGACGTACCGCCCCAGCTGCTCGGGATCCAGGACGGTCAGGGCGACCCGCGGATCGCGCTCGACGTTGCGCACCTTGCGATGTCCTCGCACGCTGTTGATCACGATGTTCCTCCCGTCGGTGTCGACCCACGTCAGCGTGGCGTGCGGCGACCCGTCGGGCATGAGCGTGGTGAACGTGCACGGGCTGGGCCTGGTCAGCAGCCCGAGCAGGTCGTCGGATAGTTGCATGGGGAAACGCTAGTGCGTCACACGGTCGGTCACACGCCGGACCCGGATGGTGCACCTGGCCGGCCGCAGCGGCCGGTTCACCATCAAGGGAGGAGACGGCCATGCCGCTCATCAACGTCAGGGTCATCGAAGGCGTGTTCACCGACGGGCAGAAGGCGAGATGGTGAAGTCGCTCACCGAGGCCATGGTCGCCATCGAGGGCGAGAACCTGCGCGGCGTCACCTGGGTCGTCATCGACGAGGTCAAGAGCGGCGACTGGGGCGTGGGCGGCAACCAGCTCACCACCGAGGCCGTTCAGGCGCTGGCCGCTGGCGCCGCCTGAGGCTGTTGCACCGGCGGTGGGTGGACGAGGATCGTGCTGGGAGGTGGGCGCATGGTGCGGATCCGGTTGCTGGGCTCGCCTGCCCTCGAGCGCGACGGCGAGCCCGCCCGCTCGCCCCGGGGGCGCAAGGCGTGGGCGCTGCTCGCCTACGTCGTGCTGGCCACGCGGCCGCCGAGCCGCCGGCAGCTGGCCGAACTGCTCTTCGACGAGGCCGCCGACCCGCTGGGAGCGGTGCGCTGGACGCTCGCCGAGCTGCGCCGCAGCCTCGGGCTGCCCGACGCGTTCACCGGCGACCCCGTCGACGCGGTCTTCGGCCCGGAGGTCGTCATCGACGTCCAGCACCTCGAGCGCTCCGACGACGCCGCGCTGCTGGCCCTCGACGGCGAGCTGCTCGACGGCCTGGGTGTGGCGTCGAGCCCGGCGTTCGAGTCCTGGTTGCTGGTGGAGCGCCACCGCCTCTCGGCCGCGATCGAGGCCCGGCTGCACCAGGCAGCGGTGGCGCTGCTCGCCGCAGGCCGCGCCGACGAGGCCGTCCCGTTCGCGGCACGGGCCGTCGGACACAACCCGCTCGACGAGGGCAACCACGAGCTGCTCGTGCGCAGCCTCGCGACGGCGGGTGACCGGGAGGCGGCGCAGCGACAGATCGCTGTCTGCGAGGACCTCCTGCGCGGCGAGCTCGGCATCGGGATCTCACCCGCGCTGCGCGATGCCGCGACGGTGCCGATCGGCTCGTCGATGACGCTGCCGGCGGGTGGCCGGGCCGCCGCCGTCAGCCAGCTCGACGCGGGTCGGGCCGCGATCATCGCCGGTGCCGCCGACGCCGGCATCCAGTGCCTGCGGCGGGCCGTCCTGGAGGCAGCGCGCTGCCACGACGACGCGCTGCACGGCCGCGCGCTGGCCGCACTCGGCGGCGCGCTGGTGCACGCGGTGCGCGGGCGCGACGAGGAGGGCGCGCTGATCCTGCACGAGGCGATCCACCTCGCCACCCGGGCCGGTGACCGCGCGACGGCGACGACGGCGCACCGGGAGCTCGGGTTCGTCGAGGTGCAGGCGGGCCGCCGCGCGACCGCCGACACCGCGCTGGCCTCGGCACAGGCACTCGCGGGCAGCGACGCCGAGCTCGCGGCGGTGCTGGCGGTGCGCGGGATGAACGCCTCTGACCGCGGCGACTACCCGGCGGCGTTCGGCTTACTGGGAGAGTCCGTGGAGCGGGCCGCGAGCTGCGGCGACCACCGTCAGCAGGCCTGGTCGCTGTCGATCATGGGGCGGGCACACCTGCTGCGGGGCGAGCGCAGCCAGGCCACCGGCGCGCTCACCCGCTCGATGGAGCTGGTCACCGAGCAGCGCTGGATGGCGTTCCTGCCGTGGCCGCAGGCACTGCGGGCCGAGCTGGACCTGCGTGCCGGCGACCTCGACGGCGCCGCCGACGGCCTCGAACGGGCCTGGGTGCTGGCCTGCCAGCTCGGCGATCCCTGCTGGGAGGGCATGGCGGCGCGCGGGCTCGGCCTGCTCCACACCGTGCGCGGCGACCACACCGCGGCCACCGGGTGGCTCGTCGAGGCGGCCGCCCGGTGCAACCGGTCGTCGGACCGTTACCAGTGGGTGCACGCCCACGTGCTCGACACCGCGATCACCACGGCGCTCGACCGGGCCGACCACCAGACCGCGGCGCCGCTGGTCACCCGGCTCGGGGCCCTCGCGGCGCGCTGCGACATGCAGGAGCTCGTGGTGCGCGCCCACCTGCACCGCAGCAGGCTGGGTGATCGCACGGCGCTCGCGGCCGCCCGCATGCTCGGCGCCGGCATCGACAACCCGGAGCTGGCCGGGATGCTCACCCAACCCGACACCCCCGCGAGGCGGACCTCATGACGGACCTGGACTGGACGCTCGTCGACGAGGGCTGGGGCCGCCGTGCAGCCGACTTCGCCACGCTGAGCGAGCCCGCCAACTGCCGGGAGTACGTCGCGGTGCACCACCGGCTCGACGTCGGCGACGGCGACCGGCTCCTCGACGTCGCCTGCGGCTCCGGGCTGGCCATCGAGCTCGCCGCAGCCAGGGGCGCGCTGGGTGCCGGCATCGACGCGTCGCCGCGGCTCGTCGCGATCGCGCGCGACCGCAACCCCGATGCCGACATCCAGGTCGGCGACATGCATGCGCTGCACTGGGCCGACGCCGCGTTCGACGTGGTCACGAGCTTCCGCGGCATCTGGGGCACCACGCCGGACGCGGTGCGGGAGATCCACCGCGTGCTCGTTCCCGGTGGTCGCGTCGGGATCACCGTGTGGGGTCATATCAAGGTCTCCCCCGGGGCCTGGGCGCTCGCACCGTTCCGGATGGCCGCCGCGGCGAAGATCGGCAACCAGGCCGCGATGGTCTCGCTGGGCCGCCCGGGCGCGGGCGAGGACCTGCTGGCGCGGTGCGGTTTCGTGGACGTCCGGCGGATCGAGGTGCCGTTCGCGTGGGAGTTCGCTGATCCGGACGTCTTCGCACGGGCGCTGGCCAGCACCGGACCCGCCTACGAGGCCATCCAGAACGTCGGGGAGCGGGCCTTCCTCGACGAAGCCACGCGGCTGGCCGCCGAGCACGTCCGCGACGGGCTGCCGCTGCGGGCGCGGATCGCGGCCGTGGGCTACCTCGCACGGAAGGCCACGCCATGATCGACGGTGCGGGCGGGTTCCTCCGCGCGGCCGAGCACTCCCCCGCAGCTCAGGCCCTGTTCGACGACGACATCGCCGAGCTCGGCTACGTCATGAACGCGTCGCGGCTGTGGGCCCACGAGCCCCATATCGTGACCGGGCTCTTCGGCCTGATCATGGACACCGCCGCCGCCCACGGTCTGGACCTGCGGGAGCGCGGCATCCTCGTGGCCGCGTGCGCGTCGGCACTCGGCGACGCGTACTGCGCGCTGATGTGGGGCGGCCGGTTGGCGCGAGCCGCCGATCCGGACATCGCCGCGGCCGTGCTGGTCGGGGACGACAGCCTGCTCACCGACAGCGAGCGCGTACTGGCCCGCTGGGCGCGCAAGGTCGCGCGCGACCCCAACGGCACCGTCGCCGCCGACGTCCAGGAACTGCGCGACGCGGGCTTCGACGACGCCCGGATCTTCGGCATCACGGTGTTCGTCGCACTGCGGGTGGCGTTCTCCACCGTCAACGACGCGCTCGGGGCCCGACCCGACGCCCAGCTACGCACCGCCCTGCCCGCCGCCGTCGTCGACGCGGTGACGTTCGGCCGTCCCGTCGCGGAGGCGTGACGAGCACGCGTGGATCGACGGTGCTTGCGCGGCGGGGCAGGATGGCCGGGTGGACCTGCCTGTGATGCCTCCGGTGAAGCCGATGCTGGCCAAGCCGCAGCCCGCCATTCCCGAGGGGCAGCTCTACGAGCCCAAGTGGGACGGCTTCCGCTCGATCATCTTCCGTGACGGTGCCGAGGTCGAGATCGGCAGCCGCAACGAGCGGCCGCTGACGCGCTACTTCCCCGAGGTCGTCGAGGCGGTGCTGGCGAACTTCCCGGAGCGGGCGGTGATCGACGGCGAGATCGTGGTGATCGACAAGGAGCGCAACTCGCTCGAGTTCGAGGTGCTGCAGCAGCGGATCCACCCGGCCGCGAGCCGGGTGAACCTCCTGTCGGTCGAGACGCCGGCGAGCTTCGTCGCGTTCGACCTGCTGGCGCTGGGCGACGAGGACCTCACCGAGCGCCCCTTCCGCGAGCGCCGCGCGCTGCTCGAGGAGGCGCTGGCGAACGCCGCTCCCCCGGTGCACCTGACGCCGATCACCGATGATCACGCGCTCGCCACCACGTGGTTCGAGCAGTTCGAGGGCGCCGGGCTGGACGGGCTGATCGCGAAGAAGCCCGAGCAGGCCTACCAGCCCGACAAGCGCGTCATGACCAAGATCAAGCACGAGCGCACCTGTGACTGCGTCGTGGCCGGGTACCGCGTCCACAAGTCCGGTGCGGACGCGATCGGCTCGTTACTGCTGGGCCTGCACGACGATCGGGGCGTGCTGGCGTCCGTCGGTGTGATCGGCGCGTTCCCGATGGCCGTGCGCAAGGAGCTGTTCGCCGAGCTGCAGCCGCTGGTCACGGAGTTCGAGGGACACCCGTGGAACTGGGCGGCCCACATCGGCGGCGAGCGCACCCCGCGCAAGAACGAGGGGAGCCGGTGGAACAACGGCAAGGACCTCTCGTTCACACCACTGCGGCCCGCGCGGGTCGTCGAGGTGCGCTACGACTACATGGAGGGATCACGGTTCCGGCACACCGCGCAGTTCGTCCGCTGGCGCCCGGACCGCACCCCCGACTCGTGCACCTACGAGCAGCTGGAGCAGCCCGTCACGTTCGACCTGGCCGAGGTGCTGGGCCTGGGCTGAGGGCCGGCCCGACACGTCGGGCCGGCCCCCTTGCGTGGTTCAGGCCTTCCACGCCTGGTGCGCCGCCTGGTAGAAGCTCGGCGCCGGCGGATTGCGGTAGTTGATGCTGACGAGCACGCCGTAGGTCTGGCCGGCCTTCATCGGGACGCTCGCGGTGTAGTAGTCCTTGCCGATCCCGGGCTCCGGCTGCGGCCCCGAGTTCCAGAGCTCCTCGCAGCCGACGCATCCGTTGTCGTGGTAGAGCCGCAGGTCGAGGTCCCGGAACCCGTACTGCGGCGACCACGTGTCCGCGGAGATGTGCCTCAGGTGGGCCCGGGCGTAGGCCACCCACGGTCCGCCGTTGCGGCTGCACTTCTGGGTCTGGCCCTGCACACGCATGTGCCGGTCGTTGGAGAAGCCGTCGTTGACGTCCTTGAACGGCACGTCCTTCCACAACGTGCAGGCCAGCTCGCCTGCTGCCTGCGCCGGGGCCGCCACCCCGATCTGCAACCCGGTCACTGCCAATGCGGCGCCCGCAAGCAGCGCGAGCCTGCGCATGATCGATCGTCCCGCCATGGTTCCCCCCATTGTCGCGATGCAACGACAACACCCGATCAGGTGAAGGGAGGCCAGGCGATACGCCCGGTTGTTCCGGAATCGTGATCCCGGGCAGCTGTGCTAGCCCTCAGCGGCCAGCTGCCCGCAGGCCGCCGCGATCTCCTGGCCACGGGTGTCACGCACGGTGCAGGCCACGCCGCCGTCATTGACCAGGCGCACGAACTCGCGCTCCACCGGCTTCGGACTCGCGTCCCACTGGCTCCCCGGAGTCGGGTTCAGCGGGATGACGTTGACGTGCACGAGCTGCTTGAGGTGCTTGCGCAGCACCTTGGCCAGCAGCTGGGCCCGCCACGGCTGGTCGTTGATGTCGCGGATCAGCGCGTACTCGATCGACACCCGGCGGCCGCTGACGTCGGCGTAGTAACGGGCGGCCGAGAGCACCTCGTCGACCGTCCAGCGGTTGTTGACGGGCACGAGCGTGTCGCGCAGCTCGTCGTCGGGCGTGTGCAGGGAGACGGCGAGCCGCACCTGCATGCCCTCGTCGGCGAGCTTGCGGATGGCAGGCGCCAGCCCGACGGTGGACACCGTGACCGAACGCTGCGAGATGCCCAGGCCGTCGGGGGCGGGGTCGGTGATGCGCCGCACGGCCGCCACCACGCGCTTGTAGTTGGCCAGCGGCTCGCCCATGCCCATGAACACGATGTTGGACAGCCGGCCCGGTCCGCCTGCCATCTGCCCGTCACGCATGACGGCGGCTGCCGAGCGCACCTGGTCGACGATCTCCGCAGTGGACAGGTTGCGGTCGAGACCGCCCTGGCCCGTGGCGCAGAACGGGCACGCCATCCCGCAGCCGGCCTGGCTGGAGATGCACAGCGTGGCGCGATCCGGGTAGCGCATGAGCACGCTCTCCAGCAGCGTGCCGTCGTGGGCGCGCCAGAGCGTCTTGCGGGTGCTGCCGTCGTCGCAGGCCAGCGCCTTGACCTCGGTGAGCAACGGCGGCATCAGATCGGCGACGAGCCGCTCCCGCGACGCCGCCGGGATGTCGGTCATGTCCGCGGGATCGACGGTGAGCCGCGAGAAGTAGTGGTTCGACAGCTGCTTGGCGCGAAACGGCTTCTCGCCGAGCTCGGTGACGGCCGCGACGCGCTCGGCGGCGGTGAGATCGGCGAGGTGACGCGGCGGCAGGCCCTTGCGCGGGGCGTCGAAGACCAACGGGAGAACAGACATGGTTCAGCCATTGTCCCACGTCGTCGACGGTGCCTGCGGGCGCCGCCTGCGCAGGGCGTAGGCCAGCACCGCGCCGCCCAGCGAGAGCGCCCAGAGCGGGAACGGGAACAGCAGCAGCATCCACGCCTCATCGGTCGCGACGACCTGCGCACCGAACGGCAGCGACGCGCAGGCGAACAGCGTGGCCACCAGCGCGCCCGGCACGACCGCCGCCGCCACGGGGACCGGCCGCCCGCGCAGCACCGGGATCCACCGCGGCCAGACCTCACCCCAGCGCGCGACCAGGCCGGCCGTCAGCACGGCTCCACCCAGCGCCGCCAGGCCCAGCAACAGCCCGTGCAGCCGGATCTCCGGTGTCGCCGCGAGCGTCGCGGCGTCGGGCCCGACCGGCCACGGCGTCAGCCACGTCATCCGGACCAGGCCGTAGGGCAGCGCGCACAGCATGGCGACGACGGTGGCGGCGCGCCCCCAGCGGGCCGCCGCCTCCGGCCGGGTCCACGCCGGCGCGGGCCGTCCGCCGCGCGCCGCCAGCCACGCCCGCGCCCCGATGACGGCGAACAGGACGCCACACGCGAGCAGGAACGTCAGGTACGCGGGCTGCTCCAGCTTGGCAGCGGCGCCCACCAGCACCTCCCCGTAGCGGCGGAAGACCGCGGCGTCGGCGAAGCCCGTCGTCCACGCCAGCACGGCGATCAGGACGAACGCCGCGACGACGGCCGGGCCGCCGCGCCAGCGCCACGCCCCCGCGAGGACGGTGAGGAACACCACGACCGGGCCCAGCATCGCGACGAGGTACCCGGCGAACATCACCGGCTGCATCCCGGGCAGCACAACCCCGAAGACCAGCGCGAACACGGCCCCGGACGCCGCTGTCGGTGCCGGTCTGCGACCGGTCCGCGCGAGCACCGCCAGCAGCAACCCGAATGCGCCTGCCGCGACGAGCCCCGGCCCGACCGAGCCGGCCGGGAGCCAGTCCAACGGTCCCGACACGGCCTGCGGGTCGCGGCCGAACGGGACCCGGTCCGGCCGCCACCACCACCAGCCACCGAGCGCGGCCGTCACGATCGACCAGGCCCCGGCCAGGACGGGCAGCACCGGGGACGTCCTACGAGCGGTGATCACCATGGCGATGACGATCCGCCGATCCGGGTGCCACCGACTCCCGGCGCCGAGGGACGCGGCTCCCCCGGCCGGGGGAGCCGGTGGTGACCGCTACCGGCGCCCGACGCGCTGCCGGGCCTCGGCCACCAACCCGGCCCGCACCGCTCCCGCGGCCCAGACCACGACAGCCGCCGCGAGCCCGACAAAGCCCTGGTAGAGGCCACTGCCGGACGCGTCCAGCGCGAACAGCGCGCCGGTGGCACCGAGCACCAGCAGCGCGCCGCCCGCGGCCAGCAGCACCCGCTCGTCCAGCTGGGCCGACACCGCGAACAGCGCCAGCCCGACCGCGACGCAGGCCACCGGTACCGTCAGTTCACCCCAGGTGAGGTAGCCGAGCCCGACGCCCGCACCGACGATCACGACCAGCGTGACGACGATCGTGCGCACGAGGCGCGCCCGGCCCCCGGGCGGCAGCGGGGTGCCCGAGCCGTGGCGACGGCGCAGCGTCAGCACGAACCAGCCGGTGGCCGCGAGCCCGGCGGCCAGCACGACGGTGCCCGATCCGCTGTCGAGCGCGAGCGCTCCGACGATCCACCACAACCCGCCGAGGATCGCTTCGAGCAGGGGCACCTCCGGTCGACGCATGCCGACCACGGTAGCGATTTCTCCCTGTGAGCACGCTGGGATGCCCTACGGAACCCCCACGCCTGCCTTGCGATGATCCCGGCGCCGACCCGGCGCTCCCCCATCACCAGGAGACATCCCCATGAACCACCCCGACACCGTTCCCGTCGCACTGACCAGGCGCGCCGTCGTCGTCGCCGGCGGGGCGGCCGTGCTCGGCGCCGGTGTGCTGGCGGCGGGGTGCTCGGCGCAGCCGGCCCGCGTCGCCGCCGGGCCCGGCACGGCGCTGGGCCCGGCCACTGACGTTCCCGTGGGCAGCGCGAAGATCTTCGACGACCAGGGCGTGGTGGTCACCCAGGCCGCTGCAGGCACCTATGCCGGGTTCTCCACCGTCTGCCCGCACCAGGGCTGCTCGGTGAGCAAGGTCACCGCGGGAAGGATCGTCTGCCCGTGCCACGGCAGCACGTTCGCCCTCGACGGCAGCGTGGTGCAGGGACCGGCACCGACCGGGCTGACGGCGATGGGCGTGACGGTGACCGGCGGGCAGATCACGCTCACGTGAGCAGCGTCTTGCGACGCACGTGCACGCGGTAGCCGACGGGAAGGTGCAGCTGCGGGGTCTGGGCGACGGCGCGGTCGCCGACGGCGCTGGAGAACTCGATGCGCAGCACCGCGTCACGGGTGGCGGCGTCCGGGAACCGCCACACGGTGGGCACGCGGAGCATCGAGAAGCCCTGGTCGGCGAAGAACCGCTCGACGGCCATCGGGTCGTAGCTCGGCATGTCGGCGCGCATCCAGGCGCCGTAGGGCGCCACGGTGGCGTCCAGGTCGACGATCGCGATCGCGCCACCCGGCCGCAGCACGCGCTGCGCCTCGGCCAGCCCCGGCTCGCAGCCGGGCCCGAAGAAGTACCCGGTGCGCGCATGCACCAGGTCGACGCTGGCGTCGGGCAGCGGCAACGCCTCGGCGCCCGCCTCCAGCACCGGCAGCGCGTCACCGAGGCGCTCCCGGGCGCGGCGGACCAGCGGCGGGTGCGGCTCGACCCCGGTGACCGAGGTCGCCTCCGCCGCGAAGACCGGCAGGTGGAAGCCGTCGCCGCAGCCGACGTCGAGCACGTCGTGTCCGGCCCACGGCACCGCGGCGCGCAGCGCGGCCCAGATGGCACCGTCGGCGTCCTGCGCCGCGTTCTCGCGCTCGTAGACCTCGGGCCAGTTCCAGATGTTGGGGCTCGGGATGGGCCGCGGGGCGCCCATGGCGGCGCGCAGGATCCGGCCGACGGTGTGGCGCACGGCCGGATCAGGCAGGGACGACGAGGATGAGCACGGCCCAGGCGATGACGGCCGTGGGCAGCAGCGAGTCCATCCGGTCCATCAGGCCGCCGTGCCCCGGCAGCAGCGTGCCCATGTCCTTGATCCCGATGTCGCGCTTGATCATGGACTCGACGAGGTCACCGAGCGTTGCACAGATCACGAGCAGCGCTCCGGTGAGGATGCCGGCCCACCACTGTCCGTGCAGCAGGAACGTGACGCAGAGCGCCCCCGCCACCATGCCGGCCACCAGCGAGCCGCCGAAGCCCTCCCAGGACTTCTTGGGGCTGATCGTGGGCGCCATCGGGTGTCGCCCGGCGATGACGCCCGCGGTGTAACCGCCGACGTCGGACGCGACGACGCAGATCATGAACGTGAGCACGCGCCCCATGCCGTCGGGCGCCGCGACCAGCAACGTGGCGAACGAGCAGAACAGCGGCACGTACGTGGCCGTGAACATGCCGGCGGTGACGTCACGGACGAAGTGGTCGGCGCCGGACCGCATTCGCCACAGGAGCACGGCGAGCGCCGTGGCCGCGAACGAGACGGCGAGCCCGGCCAGGCCGAACGGCCACGCGAGCCACACCATGGCCTGGCCGCCGACCAGCAGTACCGGCAGCGGCACCGCGATGCCGGCGCCGCGGCGCAACGCGCCGGCCAGCTCCCAGGTGCCGAACGCGGTGGAGAGCGAGAGCACGCCGATGAACGCGTGCCGTTCGAACAGCAGCGACGCCAGTATGACCACGCCGAGCCCGAGGCCGACGGAGATGGCCGCGACCAGGTCGCGGCCGGCACGCGACGCGCGGGGAGCAGGCGCTCCCGACGGGGGCTCGGCCATGCCTGCGGGAATCTCGGACGCTGTCACCGGTCAGACTTCGAGGAGCTCGGTTTCCTTGTGCTTCACCAGATCGTCGATCTGGTGGACGTACCGGTCGGTGGCGGCCTGCAGTTCCTTCTCCGCGCGCCCGACCTCGTCCTCACCCGCGTCGCCGTCCTTCACGATGCGGTGCAGCTCGTCCATGGCCTTGCGGCGGACGCTGCGGATCGTGACCCGCGCGTCCTCTCCCTTGGCGCGGGCGACCTTGACCATCTCCCGGCGGCGCTCCTCGGAGAGCTGCGGGATGATGCACCGGATGATCTGGCCGTCGTTGCTCGGGTTGAGCCCGAGGTCCGACTCGCGGATCGCCTTCTCCAGCGCCCGCATCGACCCGGCGTCGTAGGGCTTGATGACGACCATGCGCGCCTCGGGGATGGTGATGGAGGCGAGCTGGTTGATCGGCGTGAAGGCGCCGTAGTACTCCACCATGACGCGGGCGAACATGTTGGGAGTGGCCCGGCCGGTGCGGACGCTCGCGAGATCGTCCTTGGCCACCGAGACGGCCTTCTCCATCTTCTCCTCGGCGTCGAAGAGCGTCTCGTCGATCACGACTCGTCCCTGCTTTCCTGCCCGGGTGTGCTGACCAGCGTGCCGATCCTCTCACCCCGCACCGCGCGGGCGATGTTGCCCTCGATCAGCAGGTTGAACACGATGATCGGCATCTTGTTGTCCATGCAGAGGCTGAACGCGGTGGCATCGGCCACCTTCAGCCCCTGTTCCAGGACCTCGCGGTGGGTGATCTCGTCGTACAGCTTCGCGTCGGGGTCGAGCTTCGGGTCGGCGGTGAACACGCCGTCCACGCTCTTCGCCAGCAACAGGGCCTCGGCGCCGATCTCCAGCGCCCGCTGGGCACCGGCGGTGTCGGTGGAGAAGTAGGGCATGCCCACCCCGGCGCCGAAGATCACGACGCGGCCCTTCTCCAAGTGCCGGATGGCGCGCCGCGGGATGTAGGCCTCCGCGACCTGGCCCATGGTGATGGCGGTCTGCACGCGGGTGTCGATGTGGTGCTCGCGCTCCAGGAAGTCCTGCAGCGCCAGGCAGTTCATCACCGTGCCCAGCATGCCGATGTAGTCGGCACGGGCGCGGTCCATGCCGCGCTGCTGCAGCTCCGAGCCGCGGAAGAAGTTGCCGCCGCCGATCACCACCGCGACCTGGGCCCCGGTGGAGACGACCTCGGCGATCTGGCGGGCAACGGTTTCGACGACCCCGGGGTCGACCCCGACGGCACCGCCGCCGAACATCTCGCCGCCGAGTTTGAGCAACACGCGGCGAAAGCCTGGGCGGGTGCCGTCGAGGCCGATCCGTGGGTCCGTCATCACGTCCCGTCAGAGGTTGGTACGGGTGGAGTGCGGTCGAGCAGTCCGATCAGGACTGGCCGACCTCGAAGCGCGCGAACTCCTTGACGGTGACGCCGGCCTCGTCGAGCAGGGCCTTGACCGTCTTCTTGGAGTCGTGCACCGAGCTCTGGTCGAGCAGGACGACGTCCTTGTAGAAGCCGTTGATGCGACCCTCGATGATGCGCGGCAGCGCCTGCTCGGGCTTGCCCTCCTCGCGGGCGGTGGCCTCGGCGATGCGGCGCTCGTTCTCGAGCAGGTCGCCGGGGACGTCGGCGCGCGAGGTGTACTGCGGCCGCGCGGCGGCGATGTGCATCGCCACGCCCTTGGCCGTGTCACCGTCGGAGCCCTCGTACGCGACGAGCGCGCCGATGGCGGGCGGCAGGTCGGACGCGCGGCGGTGCAGGTAGAGCGCAACCGGGCCGTCGACGTGGATGTAGCGCTTGAGCTCGAGCTTCTCGCCGATGCGGGCCGAGAGCGCCAGCACGGCGTCCTCGACGGTGCCGTCGTCGAGCTTGGTGGCCTTGAGCGCCTCGAGGTCGGCGGGCATCTCGGCCACGGCGACCTGCAGGACCCTCTCGGCCAGAGCCTGGAAGTCGGCGCTCTTGGCGACGAAGTCGGTCTCGCAGTTGATCTGGACCATCGTGCCGCCCTCGGCGACGACGAGCCCGTTGGCGGCGTCGCGGCCGGCGCGCTTGCCGACGTCCTTGGCGCCCTTGATGCGCAGCAGCTCGACGGCCTTGTCGAGGTCGCCCTCGGACTCCTCGAGCGCCTTCTTGCAGTCCATCATCCCGGAACCGGTCAGGTCCCGGATCTTCTTGACGTCGGCGGCGGTGTAGTTCGCCATGGTGCTGCCTCTTCGTCCTTGTCCGTGTGCGGGCGCGTTGGTGTGGGTGCGAGCGAGCGCCGTGCGGGGCCGGGTCTCCCCGGCCCCGCACGGCAGCAGATCAGCTCGCGGTGGAAGCGGTGCCGTTGCTCGTGGTGGCGGGGACCGCGGGGGTCTCCACTGCCGCAGCGTCGGCGACCGGGGCGTCGGCTGCTGCCGGTGCGGCGGTGACAGCCGCTGCGTCGGGCAGGCTCGCGCCGTCGGAACCGGCACCGGTCGGGAGCAGCTCGCGCTCCCACTCGGCCAGCGGCTCGTCGGCACCGGTCTCGGGCTGTGCGTCGCCCGACTTGGCGCCACCGTTGCGCTCCGAGCGGGCCATGAGACCGTCGGCGGCGGCACGCGCGATCACCTTGGTGAGCAGCGCGGCGGAGCGGATCGCGTCGTCGTTGCCCGGGATCGGGAAGTCGACCTCGTCGGGGTCGCAGTTGGTGTCGAGGATCGACACGACCGGGATGCCCAGCTTGCGAGCCTCGCCGACGGCGATGTGCTCCTTCTTGGTGTCGACGATCCACACGGCGCTCGGGATCTTCGCCATGTCGCGGATGCCGCCGAGGGTCTTCTCGAGCTTCGTCTTCTCGCGCGTGAGCATGAGGATCTCCTTCTTGGTGCGACCCTCGAAGCCCCCCGTCTGCTCCATCGACTCCAGTTCCTTCATGCGCTGGAGGCGCTTGTGCACGGTCTGGAAGTTGGTGAGCATGCCGCCCAGCCAGCGCTGGTTGACGTACGGCATGTTGACGCGGCTCGCCTCGTCGGCAATGGCCTCCTGCGCCTGCTTCTTGGTGCCGACGAACATGATCGTGCCGCCGTGCGCGACGGTCTCGCGCACGAACTCGTAGGCACGGTCGATGTACGACAGCGTCTGCTGCAGGTCGATGATGTAGATGCCGTTGCGCTCGGTGAGGATGTAGCGCTTCATCTTCGGGTTCCAGCGGCGGGTCTGGTGCCCGAAGTGCACACCAGAGTCCAGCAGCTGCTTCATGGTGACGACGGCCATAGCCGGCATCCACCTCTCGTTCGGGCGCGACCGGCTGGCGGTCACGCGCGCGGTTGTCGCGGTGCGCCGGTCGGCGGCACCACCCTGGCGTCGCAGCGGCATCCGGACCCGCGATGAGGACTGCGGGACCGCCCGGACGCCGTCCCCACGGAAGTGGGATACGCGAGCGCGCGAAGTCACCCCGACAGGTGTCAGGGTGCGTGTCGAGTGTACGCCGGGCTCCCTGCCGACCTCACGCCGCGTCCCGAGTTGTCCACATCGCCGACCGGCCATCCACAGGTCGGGCATCCGTCCCCCGTGGCAGTGGCGGACGGGCCACGCTGGGTGGCGTGCCCATTGTCACCCGCATCCCCGGCTCGCTCGCGGTGGCGCTGCTGGTGCTCGGCACCGTTGCGGTGCCGGTTCCGGTTGCCGCCGCGGTCACCGCCGAGCCGCCGGCCGTGCCCGGAGCCGGCGTGCCCGCGCCCGGCGCCCGCTACGCGTGGCCGCTGCACCCTCCCCCGACGGTGGTCACGCCGTTCCTCCCGCCGGAACAGCCCTACGGGCCGGGGCACCGCGGCGTCGACCTGGCCGCGCCACCCGGTGCCGCGGTGCTCGCCGCCCGCGGCGGCACGGTGGTCTTCGCCGGCGAGCTCGCCGGCCGCGGCGTCGTGTCCGTGCAGCACGACGACGGGTTGCGCACCACCTACGAACCGGTCACCGCGGCCGTCATGGCCGGGACCGTCGTCGAGGTCGGCACGGTGCTCGGCACGCTGGCAGCAGGCCACCCCGGATGTCCCGCGCCCGCCTGCCTGCACTGGGGCGTGCGCCGCGACCGCACGGAGTACCTGGATCCGCTGGTGCTGCTGCGCCCGCCCCTGATCCGGCTGCTACCGGTGCCCGACCCGTGGCCCGACGGTGATCCCTGAGCTGCGCTGGACGTCCGCATCAACTCCGGGCGCCCCGGCCCTCCCCGAGCTTCACCACCACAACACCCGCCAGTATCAGGAGGCCGCCCACGATCTGCACGGCCCGCGGGGCCTCCCCCAGCAGCAACCAGGCGAAGACCAGCGCAGCGAGCACCTCCAGCAGCGCCACGAACGACGCCAGCCGGGAGCCGAGCCTGCGGGTGGCCGCGATGCCCGTCACGTAGGCCAGTGCCGCGGTCACCACACCGAGCGCGACCACCGGCAGCCACCACGCCACGGCGGCACCCCCGAACTCCACCGGGGCCGTGGACACGGAGAACGCGACGACGCCGAACAGCCCGAGCACCAGCAGAGCGACGCCACCGAGCAGCAGGCCGCCCGCAGCGAGCACCGTGGCCGGCAGCCCGTTGTCCTCCCGGGAGGACAGCACGAAGTAGAACGCCACGCCCGCCATCGCCGCCAGCGCCCAGAGGATGCCCACCACGCTGACGTCCGCGCCGGAGAGCAGGTCGAGCACGAGCACGAGGCCTCCCGCAGCGAGCACCCCGCCGGCCAGCGTCAACCAGCCGGGACGCTGGCCGTGGCGCAGCCAGAGCCACAGCACCACGGCGATCGGCGCCGTGTACTCGATCAGCAGCGCCACGCCCACCTGCATGTGCGCCACGGCGTTGAAGTACGAGAACTGGCATCCGGCCACGGCGATGAGGCCGTACACCGTGATCAGCCCCGCATTGCGGCGCAGCAACGACCAGCGGCCGCGCAGCTGCAGCACCGCCACCGGTGCGAGCACCACGGCGGCGAGCAGGATCCGGGCCGCCACGGCGGCCGCCGATGACCAGCCGGCGTCCATCAGCCCCTTGGCGAGCGGACCGGAGAGGCCGAACGACGCCGCCGACGCCACCGCGAAGCCGAGCCCCGCCGTGAGACGACCGTTCGCACCGGCCGATCGCCCTGTACTCGACGTCATTGCGTCATGAGCAACAGTGGCCATGGGTCATGACGCTATGCGGCGCCGCGTAAGGTGTCAACGTGGTCTTCACCCATGACACCAACGCCGCACTGATGGCCGCGGCTGCGCTCGTCAACTCGGCGGCGGAGCCGGACACGCTGACGTCGCTCGCCGAGCTGGACGCGTTCTTCGTCGAGTACGAGTACACGGGATCGCGCAGCCACGACGCCGCCGAGCTGGACGCGGTCCGGGCACTGCGCGAGCCGCTGCGCGAGCTGTTGCGCAGCGATCGCGACGAGGCCGTCCGCATCGTCAACCGGACACTCGCCGAGCGCAACGCGCTCCCCCAGCTCGTGAGCCACGACGGGTGGGACTACCACCTGCACGCCACCGGCCCCGAGACGCCGTTCGCCGACCGGATCGCGGTGGAGACGGCCATGGCGATGATCGACGTCATCCGCGCCGACGAGCTGAGCCGCCTCGCGGTCTGCGCCGACGACACGTGCAACGGGATCGTCGTGGACCTGTCGCGCAACCGCTCCCGGCGCTTCTGCAGCACGGCCTGTGGCAACCGGGTGGCCGCGGCCGCCTACCGCGCGCGCAAGGGATGACTGTGCAGATCGAACAGCCCCGTCAGCCTGCCGCGAGCTCCTCGAGCCGGCCCCGCAGCCTGCCGACGAGCCGCGAGTGCAGCTGGCAGACCCGCGACTCGGTGACACCGAGCAGCCTGCCGATCTCGGCGAGCGTCCGGTTCTCCACGTAGTAGAGGTGGATCACCGTGCGGTCGCGCTCTCCCAGCTGACCCACGGCCAGGTTGAGCTGCCGCATGGTCTCCCTGGCCTGGACCACGGTCATCGGGTCGGGTGCGCCGCCGTCGGCGAGCAGTTCCGACACCCCGCCGCTGGCCTCGTCGAGCGCTTCGACGCTGACCGGGTGCTGCGCCTGCTGGGCGAGTCCGCGCAGGTCACGCATCGGCAGACCCATCTCGGCGGCCAGCTCGCGGTCGGTGGCGGCGCGGTGCAGGCTGCCCTCGAGTCGTTCCTGCGCGCGTTCCAGCTCGCGCATCCGGCCTCGTACGGTCCTGGGTACCCAGTCCTGCGCTCGCAGCTCGTCGAGGATGGCGCCGCGGATCCGCTGGGCGGCGTAGGTCTCGAAGCGCGGGCAGCGCAGCGGATCGAAGCGCTCGACGGCGTCGAGCAGCCCGAAGATGCCCGACTGGGCGAGGTCGGACTGGTCGACGTAGGACGGCAGGCTCGCGGCGAGTCGCCCCGCCACGGCGTGTACGAGCGGCGTGTAGTGGATGACGAGGTGGTCGCGGGCGGCGCGACCTCGCTCCTCGAAGTAGCTCTCCCACAGCGCGTCGGCGGGCGACGGTGCGGCCGGGGCGAGGGCGACGGCGGCTGAGACGACCGCTCCCGTGAACGCTCTGAGCTGCGCAGCCTCGACGAGGACGGAGTCACGCCCTGGGGTGCGCCTGCTCATGAACCACCTTCAGCCGCTCGACCGTTACATGTGTGTAGAGCTGAGTGGTTGCTAGCTTAGCGTGACCGAGCAACTCCTGTACGTAACGGAGGTCTGCGCCGCCCTCCAACATGTGCGTTGCTGCGGCGTGGCGGAGCCCGTGCGGTCCCGTGTCGGGCGCGCCGGGCACCGCGGCGACGGCATCGTGCACCACGGTGCGCGCGATGCGGGGGTCGAGCCGCCCCCCGCGAGCGCCCAGGAACAGGGCAGGCGGCGACCCGGCGCGGACGAACGCCGGTCGCCCGGTCTCGAGCCAGCGCTGCAGCGCGGCGGCCGCAGGCGTGCCGAAGACGACCGTGCGCTCCCGATCCCCCTTGCCGACGACCCGCAGCGACAGCCTGCCCGCGTCGATGTCGTCGAGGTCGAGCCCGCACAGCTCGGCCACCCGCACCCCGGTGGCGTAGAGCATCTCGAGGATCAGCAGATCGCGCAGCGCCTGCGGATCCTCCTGCGCGGCGCCCGACCCGGCCGCGTCGAGCACGGCAGCGGCCTGGTCGACGGCGAGCACCGCCGGCAATGCCGGCCGCGGCCGGGGTGACGCGAGGCGGGCACCGGGATCGGTGGCGAGCAGCCCGGTGCGCCGGGCCCATGCCGTGAACGTGCGGGCGGCAGCGGCGCGGCGGGCGAGCGTCGCCCGACCCACACCCGCCGCGTGTCCCGCGGCAAGCCAGCGGCGCAGGACGGGAAGGTCGAGCGTGGCCAGGTCGGGCACGCCGGCCAGCAGGCCGGCCAGGTCACCCCGGTAGGCGCGCACGGTGTGAGGCGACCGCCCGCGCTCCAGCTCGAGGTGGCGGACGAAGCCGTCGAGTGCCGCGGCGACAGCAGGGGCGATCTCGGCAGGCGGGTGCACGCCGTCGACGGTCCGGGCCCGGCCGGGACGGGTCAACCCGCCACGCCGCCGCGAGGACGGCAGAGCGCCGGCCGACCCAGCGCCTACCCTCCCGCCCCACCGCGCCAACGCAGTAGCCACCGCGCCAACGCCCCGACATCGGCGCGGTGGCCAACCGGTTGGCGCGGTCGGCCCTGCCTGGCTGGCGGGCAGGGCGCTCACCTCCCACCGCGCCAACCTCCTGGCCACCGCGCCAACGTCCCGACATCGGCGCGGTGGCCAATTCGTTGGCGCGGTGGAGCCGGGTGGCGTCATCGTGGGGTGTCGGGGTCCGGGTCGGGGCGGCGCCATTGCCCCGCGCAGTGCTCGACCAGCCCGCGGCGCTCCAGCTGGACGAGTGCGGTGCGGGCGGCGCCGATCGGGACGCCCGCCTCCAGCGCGAGCCAGCGGACCTCGCGCGGCGCCCGGCTGGGGAGGGCGTCGTGGACGAGCGTGGCGACGTCGTCGAGGCCGTCGGTGGGGCGGACATCCGTGAGTTCTGGCTCCGGCGCCAGGTGCTCCCCGATGCGACCGCCGGCCTCCAGCACCTCCTCGGTGCGGGTGACCAGCAGCGCGCCCTCCTGGATCAGCCGGTGGCAGCCCGCCGACATCCCGGATGTGACCGGGCCCGGCACCGCGAGCACCGGGCGGCCCAGCGCGCGAGCATCGGCCGCGGTACGTTGCGCCCCGCTGCGCAGCGCGGCCTCCACCACCAGCACCGCCCCGGAGAGTGCAGCGATCAAGCGGTTGCGCACGAGGAAGCGGTGGCGACCGGGAACGCAGCCGGGTGGGTACTCGCTGATGACGAGCCCGGTGGCCGCGATCCGGCCCAGCAGGACCTCGTGGGCGACCGGGTACGCCCGATCCACGCCGCACGCGAGCACGGCCACGGTGGCGCCGCCGACGACCAGCGCCCCGCGGTGTGCCGCACCGTCGATGCCGATGGCCGCACCGGAGATCACCGTGAAGCCCGCCTGCGCCACCCCGGCCGAGATGTCGCCCGCGACGTGGGCGCCGTAGTCGGTGGCGGCGCGCGCCCCTACCACCCCGAGTGCCTGGTCGCAGAGCTGCTCCAGCCGGCCGGGCCCCCGGACCCACAGCGCCACCGGCGGCGCGAGCGCCGCAACCCCGGACGTGGTGCACGCAAGCAGTGCCCAGTGCGGCCATTCCGGGTGCTCGGGAGTGAGCAGGCGGGCACCGGCCGCCGCACCCGCCGCCAGATCGGCGGCCGCCCGGTCGACGGTGCGCCGCGACGCCGTCTCCCGGGACACCGCCTCGCTGACCGCGCCCACCCGGATCCGCTCGGCCGCCTCGACCGCACCCGTGGCCTCGACGAACCGGGCGAGCGCGGGAGCGGGCGGCTCCGCCACGCGCGACAGGTAGGCCCTGGCCAGCAGTACCTCGTGGGCGACGGTGGCCGCGGTGTCGGCCATCAGGCCGCCCTCCGGTCGCGGAAGTCGAGCGCCGCCTCCACGAGCTCCCGATCCGGGCGCTCCCTCCCGACGAGATCGGCGAGCGTCCAGGCGACGCGCAGGGCCCGATCGGCACCGCGCGCGGTCAGGTCACCGGTGCGCAGGCGCGCGTCGAGCGGCCGCACGGCCTGCGGTGGCAGCGCGAAGCGGGAACGCAGGACCGGGCCGGGCACCTCCCCGTTGGTGCGCCACGGCTGGCCGGCCCAGCGCTCGGCGGCCGCCGCGCGGGCCGCCTGCACCCGGGCCCGCACCGTGGCCGTGCTCTCCTCGTTGCCCGCGGCCATGGCGAGGGCGGTGACGGGGAACATCTGCGCGCGCAGGTCGACGCGGTCGAGCAATGGGCCCGACAGCCTCCCGAAGTACCGGCGCCGCGCCACCGAGGAGCAGCTGCAGTCGCGATCGTGGGCCGGTGCGCACGGGCACGGGTTGGCCGCCAGTATCAGCTGGAACCGTGCCGGGTAGCAGACCGTGCCCTCGGTGCGAGCCAACCGCACCTCACCCTCCTCCAGCGGCGTGCGCAACGAATCGAGCAGCTGCGGGCGGAACTCCGGCGCCTCGTCGAGGAACAGGACCCCGCGGTGGGCGAGCGAGACCGCCCCCGGACGCGCGATGCCACTGCCCCCACCGATCAGGGCCGCCATCGAGCTGGAGTGGTGCGGCGCCACGAGCGGCGGGACGGTGGACAGCGCCCCGGTGGCCGGCAACCGGCCGGCCACCGACCGCACCGCGGCCAGCGCGAGCGCATCGTCGCTGCGCAACGGCGGCAGCAGCCCGACGAACCGCTGCGCGAGCATCGTCTTGCCGGTGCCGGGCGGGCCGACCATCAGCAGGTGGTGACCGCCGGCGGCCGCGATCTCGCAGGCCTGCCGGGCCGCGGGCTGACCCACGACATCGGCCATGTCGGGCGGTTCGAGCGGCACGGCCTCGCTGACCGGGCCCGGCCTGCGCAGGACGCACTCACCGCGCATCCAGTCGAGCACCTCACCGAGGGTGGCCGCGCCGTGGACCTCCAGCCCGTCGATCAGCGCCGCCTCCGGCAGCGCCGACTCCGGGACGACGGCGCGGCGCATGCCCGCCTCCCGGGCGGCGAGCAGCCTGGGCAGGATGCCCGGGACCGCCCGCAGCCTGCCGTCGAGTGCCAGCTCGCCGAGCAGCACCGTGCCGGCCAGCTCCGCCCGCTCCAGCGCATCGCCCGCACCGAGCACCGCGCAGGCCAGCGCCACGTCGAAGGCGCTGCCGGTCTTGCGCAGGGTGGCCGGTGAGAGGGCGAGCACGATGCGCTCGTTGGGCCACACGCGACCCGAGTTGACGACGGCGGCCCGCACGCGGTCCTTGGACTCGTGCAGCGCCGCATCGGGCAGGCCCACGAGGTGGAACCCGGGAAGGCCGCCACCGATGTCGGCCTCGATCTCGACCATGTGGCCGCTGACGCCCTGCAGGGCCACCGACCAGGTGCACGCCAGCCCCATCAGAACGCCGCCTCGTAGTGGCGGACCGCGACCGACCGATCGGGCTGCACGACCACGGCCAGCACATCGAACCGGACCTCGCACCAGCGCACCCGGTAGGTGGCCAGCCAGACCTGCGTGATCCGCCGGATCCGCGCGGCCTTGCGCCCGTCGACGGCCTCGGCCGGCACCCCGTAACGGGTGCTGGAGCGCGTCTTGACCTCACAGACCACCAGCCGGTGGGCATCCGTGGCGACGACGTCGAGCTCGCCCTCCCGACATCGCCAGTTGCGCGACAGGATCACCAGCCCGCGCTGCTCGAGGTAGCGCACGGCGAGCTCCTCGCCCTGCCGACCGAGCTCGTCCTTCGCTGCCATGCCGTCCACGATCGCGTGTTGCGGGTGGTCGCCGTGGGCGAATCGCGAAACTGTGGATGGCCGAGCGCGATGGGGACAACCCGGCGCTGCCGGGGCCGGGATGTCGGCGGGCCGGTGTAGGGCCTCGCCCGGGTGGAAGCTACGAGCCGAACTGGTTGCCCTCCGGCAGCCGCAGGTCGGGCTTGTCGAGCTCCTCGACGTTGACGTCCTTGAACGTGAGCACGCGCACGTTCTTGACGAACCGCGCCGGGCGGTACATGTCCCACACCCAGGCGTCGGACATCCGGACCTCGAAATAGATCTCCCCGTCGGAGTTGCGCGCGGCAACGTCCACGGAGTTGGCGAGGTAGAAGCGGCGCTCGGTCTCCACGACGTAGGAGAACTGGGACACGATGTCCCGGTACTCCTTGTAGAGCGTGAGCTCCATCTCGGTCTCGTACTTCTCGAGATCCTCGGCGCTCACTGTGACGATCCTCCTCCGACTTCCGCGTCGGCCGACCCGACCGGAAGCAACCCATTGTGGACCAGACCGGCCGGGAGCTCGACAGCGGATCGCACGGCGGCCCGCACGTTCACGAAAGAGTAACGGTGAACGGGGCTCGGCCCGTGCTCCGTCATGGCCGCGTCGTGCACGGGCGTGCAGTAGCCCTTGTGCTCGGCGAACCCGTACTGCGGGAACTCCGCATCGAGCTCGACCATGATCCGGTCCCTGGTCACCTTCGCCAGCACCGACGCCGCGGCCACGCAGGCCGCGACCATGTCACCCTTGGGCACCGCGAGCGCCGGCAGGCCGAAGCCGCGCACCGGGAACCCGTCGGTGAGGACGTAGCCGGGTGGTTCCGCGAGCCGGGCGACGGCCCGGCGCATGCCTTCGATGTTGGCGATGTGCACGCCGCGGCGGTCCACCTCGTGCGGCGGGATGACGATCACCGCATGATCCAGCGCCCGCCGCATGATCAGCGCGTAGAACTCCTCGCGGGCGGCGGGTGAGAGCAGCTTCGAGTCGGTGAGGCCGTCGAGCCGCTTGGCGTCACCCGGTCGCAGCACGCAGGACGCGACGACGAGCGGTCCGGCGCACGCACCGCGCCCGGCCTCGTCCACGCCGGCCACCGGGCCCAGGCCGTAGCGCAGGAGCGTGGCCTGCAGCGTCCAGTTGCCCCCGGATCGGCGCACGATGGCCCGCTCCGGGCGCATCTCCGGCGGCAGCAGGACACGTGGCCGCTTGCGGCGGCGACGCGCAGGTGTGGGACGTGAGGGCATCGGCGAGCGGTCAGCGGTTCTTGCGGAGGGAACTGGTGGGCAGCGGCAGGAACTCCGAGAGCTCCGCATCGCGCTTCTGCAGCCGCCGCCTGCCGAACGCGAACGGCAGCGTGCCGAGCAGGCCCAGCGCGAGCGGCGCGCTGGAACCACCGGGCAGGCCGGCCCCCGCGGGCGCCATCCCGACGGCCGTGGAGTGCGGGTCGACCGCGGAGATCCAGCCGAACCGGGCGAACGGCAGCACGATGAGCCGGGCCTTGCCGATCACGTTGGTGACCGGGACCGGGCCGTGGTTGGGCGCGCGGGAGTCGGCGGAGTTGTTGCGGGAGTCGCCCATCATCCACAGCTGCCCCGGCGGCACCGTGATGGGACCGAAGACGTCCTGCTTGGTGCCCGTGCCGGGGAGGAAGTAGACGTAGGGCTCGTTGAGCGGCTGACCATCGACGAGCAGGCGGCCACGACTGTCGCAACACTGCACCGTCTGGCCGGCCACCGCGATGACCCGCTTGACGAAGTCCTTCTCGTCGGGCGGGGCGAGACCGACGAGCGAGCCGAGCTGCTGCAGGCCGCGTACCAGCAGGTTGCTGGGCTGCTGCACCGTGATCTCGCTGTTCCAGCTGTCGGGGCCGCGGAAGACGACGACATCGCCCGGTGCCGGGTCGGTGAACCGGAAGCTGATCTTGTCGACGAGCACGCGGTCGTTGTTGCAGCCGTCGCAGCCGTGCAGCGTGGTCTCCATCGAACCCGACGGGATCACGTAGACCTTGGCGACGAAGGTCTGGATGAGGAACGTCAGCAACAACGCCACCACGATCAGCAGCGGCAGTTCCTTCCAGAACGACGGCCGACGCCTGCGGCCGCCCCCGCGGGACTTGCGACCGCCTGCCTGCTCGCTGTACTCCGCCGCCGGGCGGCCCTGCGGCGACGCTCCGGCGCGGCGACGGTGCCTGCCGGGCGGCTCGGCTCCGGCGTCGGTGTCGCCCTCGGCGCCCTCGATGCTGATGACCTCGTGGGCCACCGTCGGCGAGTCGTCGGCGATGCCGGGGATCGAACGTCGTGGGGGGAGCGGCGGGGATCCGGCGGGCGCGCGGCCGCCCTGCGGTGCGCGCTCGTCGGGGCGGCGCGGGGCGTGGCGCCCGGTGCCGTTCACTCCGCGTGACGCACCGCCGTCGGTGGCGCCGTCGACGCGACGCCTGCTGCCGGTGCCGTTGAGGCCGTGAGCACCGGTGGAACTGCCGGTGCCGTTCACCCGCTCAGGGCTCACCCGGTCGGGGCCGGCGCGCTCGGGACGCCGTACGGCACCCGAATCGTCGACGGCGGGCCCGCGCGGCGGGGCGCCCGAAGGGCCCCTGCCGTCGACGACACGCCCGTCGGGGCGGCGGACGGCGCCGGAATCGGTGGCGTCGCGCAGCCGGCGGCGACCGCCGGTGCCCTCGATGTCGCCACCGTTGACCGGAGCGGCCGCCCGGTGCGCCGCACCGGTGCCGCTGACACCGGATCCGTTCGCCCCGGGAGGGCGCTGGCCTGCGGCGCGCGGATCCCCGGTACGGGGATCGCCGGTACGGGGATCGCCGCCGCGGGGGTCTGCTGCGCGGTACGAGCCCGTTCCCGGATCTGCACCCCGCACGTCGGGGCCCCTCATGTCCGGGCTGCGCACCTCGCGCGACTGCGGTGCCGCGCCGTTGCCGGTGGCCCCGTGAACGGGGCCACGGCCCCCGGTGCCGTCGACGGCACCGTGCTGGCCACCGTTGTGACGGCCTTGGCCGTTGCGGTACCCGTTGTCGGGTTCGCGCTGGTCAGGGCGGTCGAGCCAGGGCGTGGTGGGCAGTCTCCCGCCCGGCAGTGATCCTGCTTGCAGACCCTGCGGATCCACGGTCCCGCCCGGACGTCCGGCGGTCGCAGAATCGACCGGTCCGTACCGTCGAGGCTGGGCCCGCCGGTCATCGGGGAGCTCGGGTAGGGCCACGCCCACGAGGCTACGTCAACCGCGCCGTCGCGGTCAGGACGCCGACGGGGTCTCGCGCTTCTCCTTGATCTTCGCAGCCTTGCCGCGGAGATCACGGAGGTAGTACAGCTTCGCCCGGCGGACGTCACCGCGAGTGAAGACCTCGAGCTTGTCGATGTTCGGGGAGTGCACCGGGAAGGTGCGCTCGACGCCGACACCGAACGACACCTTGCGGACCGTGAAGGTCTCGCGGGCGCCGGCACCGTGGCGGCGGATGACAACGCCCTGGAACACCTGGACACGGGAGCGCGAGCCCTCGATGACCTTCACGTGCACCTTGAGCGTGTCGCCCGGCCGGAAGGCCGGGATGTCGGCGCGCAGCATCTGCGCGTCCAGGGCGTCCAGGGTGTTCATCGCGAAGATCCGTCCTCGGTCCGTGATAGCGGTCGTGCGGGAGCGCCGCTCTCGCTGATGAGGGTGGCGGCGCTGGGCCTGCCCGACGAGGTGCGTCGGGCGCATGAGCTCTTGTCCATGATGCCAGACGGGTTCCCCGGTCGTGAAATCACCCGTCCCCGGAGCCTTCCAGGGCGTCCAGGAAGGCCCGATCCTTCCGGTCGAGCGCCTCGGCGGAGAGCCCGGCGAGCAGCTCCGGGCGCCGAGCGGCGGTCCGTTCGAGCGCCCGGTCGCGCCGCCAGCGGGCGATCGCGGCGTGGTTGCCGCTGCGCAGGACGTCCGGGACCGCCAGCCCGCGCCAGGACACCGGCCGCGTGTACGCGGGGCCCTCGAGCAGGCCGTCGGAGAAGGAGTCCTGCAGCGCCGACTCCGGGTTGCCCAGCACGCCGGGGAGCAGCCGGACGACGGCCTCCACCATCACGAGCACCGCGGCCTCGCCGCCGACGAGCACGTAGTCGCCGATGCTGACCTCGTCCACCGGCATCCGGGTGGCGGCGTCGTCGACGACGCGCTGGTCGATGCCCTCGTAGCGCCCGCACGCGAAGACCAGGCGCGACTCCCCCGCCCACTCCTGCGCCGTGGCCTGCGTGAACGGCCTGCCCGCCGGGGTCGGGACGACGAGCCGGGCCGGCGCCGCGTCGGCGGCCAGCACCGCGTCGAGCGCCTCGCCCCACACCTGCGGTCGCATCACCATCCCCGGCCCACCCCCGTACGGGGCGTCGTCGACGGCCTGGTGCACGTCGTGGGTCCAGTCCCGCAGGTCGTGCACCGCGACGTCCACGAGCCCCGTCTCGATGGCCCGGCCGAGCAGCGCCTCGCGCAGCGGGGCCAGGTAGGCCGGGAAGATGGTGACAACGTCGATCCGCACCGCACGGATCCTCGCAGAAGCCCCCTGTCACCCCGCCTGGCGGCCGCGCACGAGCTCCTCCACGACGTGGCGGGTCTGGTCGAGGCCCATCCCCAGCTCGACGAGCACGACCTGCGAGGCGCCCGCCGCCGGGTGCAGCAGTCCGAGCAGCAGGTGCTCGCTGCCGATGGAGCGGTGCTTGAGCAGCACCGCCTCGCGCAGCGACAGCTCCAGCACCTTCTTCGCGGTCCGGTCCACCGGGACGTGGCCCTTGGACCGGGGTGCCGGACCCAGTGCGGCACGGGTGCGGTCGAGCGCACCCGGTCCGAAGTTGATCTCGACATGGCGGCGCACCTCGTCGAGGTCGATGCCCAGCGTCGCGAGCGCATCGGCATCCGACGGTCGCGGTGCCGCCCCGCGGACGCGGTCGATCTCGGCCAGCACCGCGGCCCTCGTCACACCCGCGGCCGACAGCGCAGCGAGCGCGAGGTTCTCGGGGACGCGGAACAGCGCCACCAGCAGGTGCTCGCTGCGGACGGCGCTCGTACCCCGCTCCCGAGCCTCGTCCTGTGCGGCGACGACCACGTGCCGAGCCGCTTCGGTGAATCGTTCGAACATCTCCGCATCCCCTCTCAGAACCCGAACCGGCGGTACTTCTTGTGCACGGCCTGCCGGCTCACCCGCAACGCTTCGGCGATCTGCTGCCAGGACCAGCCCTGAGCGCGCGCGTTGGTGACCTGCAGTTCCTCGAGCGACTCCAGCAGTCCCCGCAGGGACAGCACGGCCGCCAGACCGACGGCCGGGTCCCTGCTGGACGCCGCCGCCGCAACCTGTGTCGCATCCGTCATGCTGTCAACGTAGGTTGACACCACGCGGTTGTCAACCTGAGTTGACAACAAGGACGCGAAAAGGGGCACCCGACAACGGGTGCCCCTTCTTCACAACAGCGTTCAGTTGACGTCGAGCAGGCCCTCCGGCGGCGTCAGCACGACCCGCCCACCCTCGATGTCGACGGTGGGCACGATCGCCTCCACGAAGGGGACGAGCGCATCGGAGGCCTCCGGCCGGGCCAGCACGAGCAGCTCGCCGCCCGGGCCGTGCACGACCTCCTTGACCGTCCCCACGACGGTGCCGTCGGCGAGCTCGGCCCGCAGACCTTCGAGCTGGTGGACGTGGAACTCGTCCGGATCTGCCGGCGGCGCCAGTGACGCCGTGCCGAGCAACAGCCGCGTGCCGCGCAGCGCCTCGGCGCCGTCGCGGTCGGGCGCCTCCACGAAGCGCACCAGCAGCCGGCCGGAGTGCGGACGGGAAGCCTCCACCGTCAGCACCGAGTCGGCCGCCCCGGCGCGACGTGCGATGAGCACGGCGCCGGGGACGAACCGTTCTCCCGGCGAATCGGTGTGCACGGTGACGACGACCTCGCCACGCAGACCGTGCGGTCGCACGGCGACGCCGACCAGTACTTCTGACTCCACCGTGGTTCCGCTCAACTCAGCGGTCCGTGTCGACGACGTCCACCCGCACACCACGTCCACCGATGCCACCCACGACGGTGCGCAGGGCGGTGGCGGTGCGTCCGCCGCGACCGATCACCTTGCCGAGGTCCTCGGGGTGCACCCTGACCTCGAGCGTCCGGCCACGCCGGGTGGTGACGAGGTCGACCTGCACCTCGTCCGGGTGATCGACGATCCCCCGGACCAGGTGCTCGAGAGCATCCGCGAGGACGGTCACGACTCCTCCTCGCCAGCGCTCGTCGTCGCCGCGCCCGGCAGTGCTGTGCTCAATGGTGAACTCGCAAGCTCGCTCACGCCTCGGCGGGCGCAGTCGCCTCAGCGGCGGCGGGCTCGTCGGTCGTCTCGGCCTTGGCGCGCCGGTCGGCCTTCTTCTTCGGCGTGGTGGCCTCGGTGGTGGGCTCCTCGCCCGCCGCCGCGAGAGCGGCCTGGAAGCGGACGAGCTTGTCGACCTTCTCCGGCTGCGGCTTCAGGGTGCCCTCGGTGCCGGGCAGGCCCTTGAACTTCTGCCAGTCACCGGTGATCTCCAGGAGGTGCTGCACCGGGTCGGTGGGCTGTGCGCCCACGCCGAGCCAGTACTGCGCCCGCTCGGAGTCGACCTCGATCAGGCTCGGCTCGAGCTTCGGGTGGTACTTGCCGATGGTCTCGATCGCCCGGCCGCTGCGGCGGTTGCGGGCGTCGGCGACGACGATGCGGTAATACGGCTGACGGATCTTGCCCAGCCTCATCAGCTTGATCTTGACGGCCACGCTGCTAACTGCTCCCTGCGAATCGGTACTTCGGCGATGAGGCCGTGCCGCCCGCGTGGGGTTACGGGCAGCGCGTCACTCGACGTGTGGGTGGCCGCGGCACGGTTAGAGGGCCAGCCGCGGGGCCGAGGTGCCATTCTGCCAGATGACGCCGGGAGTCGGCGCCTCAGGTGGCAGGCATGAGGCCGAGCAGGCCCAGCACGAGCACGATGCCCGGTAGCAGGTTGTTGACCTGGTGGGCCACGATGCTCGCCAGCAGGCGCCCCGTGAACACCCGCGCCAGCCCGATCGGGATGGCCACGATCAGCAGCACCGGGGTGCGTTCGAACTCGAAGTGGGCCAGCGCGAACAGCAGCGTCGTGACCGCGAGGGTGACCCAGCGGTTGGCCCCGAGCCGCTCGATGCCGCCCCACAGCAGGCCGCGGTAGACGACCTCCTCGCAGAACGGCGCCAGCAGCACCACGATCAGCAGCACCAGCACGGCCATCGGCGGCGCGGCCCGGACCTCCCCGAACACCTCCCCCACCGCGGAGTTGGTGTCCTGCCCGACGATCGAGACGTAGACGATCGAGACGGGGATCGAGACCAGCATGCCGCCGAACCCGAACGCCAGGCCCATCCCGACGTCGCGCCAGCGCCATTCCAGGCCCAGGTCGATCCGCGGGCCGTTGCCCCGCAGCCGGGTGATGAGGATCGCGGTGCCTGCGGCGATCACGGTCGGCACGGCCAGCGCCAGCGCGATCGTGCCCGCCGTCTGCGTGCCCACGCGTGAGACGAGGAACGAGACGAGCAACGAGACCGCGAGGAAGGTCACCTCGACGACGACGTAGGCGCCCAGGCCCCACCGGTGCGTGCGCGACACCAGCGGCGAGAAGCGGGGCGGCGGCGAGGGCGGCGGCATCCCGGGGTGGGCCGGATAGGTCGGGTACGCGCCGGGCGGATACGAACCCTGCCGGTAGGGCCCGGCCTGGTACGGAACCTGCTGGTACGGACCCGACGGGTACGGGCCGGGCTGGTACGGGCCGGCCGGGGCGTACGCGGCGCCGGGATACGGCGGCGCGGCCACCGGAACCGGCGCGATCGGCTCCGACTCGGCGGCCGGAGGCACGCCGTCGGGGCCAGGTGGCACCTCGGGATCCGTGGCGACGCCCGGCGCGTCGACCGGATCGCGCTGCACCGGATCTCCCGGCACCGGATCTCCCGGCACCGGAACTCCGAACACGGGGTGCACACCATCGGGCGGCCCGGATCCCATGGTCGAACCGGCCAGCTCGTCGGGCCGATCCCCGTCCGCAGATCCCACGCCCTGACGCTACCGGCCGCGGCGCAGATGCGTGTGAGATGCCACCGTGGGCGGCGGGTCGAGCATGCACCGGCTCGGGATCGGAGCCGAACAGGTGGGCGCTCGGGCCTACCGGATGCGGACGGGCACGCCGCGCAGCATCACGAGCTCGGGATCGCGCAGCACGCCGAGATCGAGCCGGGGATCACTCCGGTAGACGACCAGGTCGGCGCGCCCGCCCACCTGCAGCGACGGCCGGCCGAGCCAGTGGCGCGCCGCCCAGCTCCCGGCGGCCAGAGCCGTGGTGGCGTCGAGCCCGGCCTCGTGCAGGGCCAGTACCTCGTCGGCGATCCGGCCGTGGGCGATGCCGCCGCCGGCGTCGGTGCCGGCGTAGACGGGCACGCCGGCCTCGGCCGCGCGGCGCACCACGTCGTAGGCGCCGGCGTGCAGCTCGCGCATGTGGGCGGCGTAGGTCGGGTAGCGGTGCGCGGAGTCGGCGATGCCGGGGAACGTCGCCACGTTGATCAGCGTGGGCACCAGCGAGGTGCCGCGGCGCGCCATCTCGGCGATGAGCTCGTCGTTGAGGCCGGTGCCGTGCTCGATGCCGTCGATCCCGGCGTTGATCAGGCCGTACAGGGCATCGGTGCCGAACACGTGCGCCGTGACGCGGGCCCCGGCGGCGTGCGCGGCGTCGATGGCGGCGACGAGCACGTCGTCGGACCACAGCGGCGCCAGGTCGCCGGTGCCCCGGTCGATCCAGTCGCCCACCAGCTTGACCCAGCCGTCGCCCGCCGCGGCCTGCTCGGCGACGACCTCGGGCAGCAGGGCGGCGTCGTCGAGGTCGATCGCGAGGCCCGGGATGTAGCGCTTCGGACGGGCGACGTGCCGCGCCGCCCGGATGATCTCGGGCAGGTCGTGGCGGGCCTGCAGGGGCGACGTGTCGATGGGTGAGCCGGCGTCGCGGATGAGCAGCGCCCCGGCGTCGCGGTCGACGCGGGCCTGCGCGTCGGCCTCCTCGAGGTCGGTGGGACCGTCCGCACCGAGCCCGATGTGGCAGTGCGCGTCGACGAGTCCTGGCAGGATCCACCCGCCGTCGACCAGCATCTCGGCACCCGCGATCGGCTCCTCGACGAGCACCCCGGACGCGTCGACGTACAGCTCCCGTTCGACGTCGCCGGGTAGGACCACACCCCGCAACCGAAACACGACGGCCTACTTGCCCTTGGGGAACTTCAGCTTGGACAGGTCGAACCCGGCGGGCAGCTGGTCGAGGCCCGGCGGCAGCTCGCGCAGCGACGGCGGCAGCGCCGACAGGTCGGGCATGCCTGCGGGCAGCGCACCGGCGTTGCGCGACGGCGTGGGACCGCGGCCCTTGCCTTTCTTGTTCTTGCGCCCCTTGGCCAGCTTGCGCGTGGCGCTGCGGCCGCCGCCGAAGCCGAACTGGCCGGCCATCGCCTTCATCTGCTTGCGGGCCTCGAAGAAGCGGTTGACCAGGTCGTTGACATCGGTGACCGTGACGCCGGACCCGTTGGCGATGCGCAGCCTCCGCGAACCGTTGATGATCTTCGGGTCGGCCCGTTCACCGGGCGTCATGCCGCGGATGATGGCCTGCAGCTTGTCGAGGCTCTTGTCGTCGACCTGGGCGAGTGCTTCCTTCATCTGCGCCGAGTTGGCGCCGGGCAGCATGCCGAGGATGTTGCCGATCGGGCCCATCTTGCGGATGGCGAGCATCTGGTCGAGGAAGTCTTCCAGCGACAGCTCACCGCTGGCCATCTTGGCCGCGGTCTGGACCGACTGTTCCTGGTCGAACGCGCCTTCCGCCTGCTCGATGAGCGAGAGCAGATCGCCCATCCCGAGGATGCGACTCGCCATCCGGTCGGGGTGGAAGACGTCGAAGTCGGCGAGCTTCTCGCCGGTGGACGCGAAGAGGATGGGCTGGCCGGTGACCTCCCGGACCGACAGCGCGGCACCGCCGCGGGCGTCACCGTCGAGCTTGGTGAGCACCACCCCGGTGAACCCGACGCCGTCGCGGAACGCCTCGGCCGTGGCCACGGCGTCCTGGCCGATCATCGCGTCGACGACGAACAGGATCTCGTCGGGGGTGACGGCGTCGCGGATGTCTGCGGCCTGGCGCATCAGCTCCTCGTCGACACCGAGGCGGCCCGCGGTGTCGACGATGACGATGTCGAACATCTTGTCGCGGGCGTGCGCGATGCCGCGGCGCGCGACGTCGACCGGGTCGCCCACCCCGTTGCCGGGCTCGGGGGCGAACGTGGTGACACCCGCCCGCTCGCCGACGATCTGGAGCTGGTTGACCGCGTTGGGTCGCTGCAGGTCACAGGCGATGAGCAGCGGCGTGTGGCCCTGGCCCTTGAGCCAGTTGGCCAGCTTGCCGGCCAAGGTGGTCTTGCCGGCGCCCTGCAGGCCCGCGAGCATGATGACGCTCGGCGGCTCCTTCGCGAGCCGGATGCGGCGCGTCTCGCCGCCGAGGATCGCCACGAGCTCCTCGTTGACGATCTTGACGACCTGCTGCGCCGGGTTCAGCGCGCCGGAGACCTCCGCGCCCTTGGCCCGCTCCTTGACGCGCGCGATGAAGCCGCGGACCACCGGCAGCGCGACGTCGGCCTCCAGCAGCGCGATGCGGATCTCGCGCGCGGTGGTGTCGATGTCGGTGTCGGAGAGCCGTCCCTTGCCCCGGAGGTTGGCCAGGGTGCCGGAGAGCCGCTCGGAGAGGGTGTCGAACACCGGGCCAAGACTACTGGGACGGGGGCGGGACGTGCATCGCGTACTCAGCTCGCCCGCGAGAGTGCGGTTCCAGAGCTCGCGGTGACGGGTCCGACCGGCCCGGTGCGCAGCCGCAGCCCGGCCCGTGCCGCCTGCCGATCCAGCACGGTGACGCCACGGAAGCCGTCGGGGTGGCGGGTGCGCAGCGCGACGGAGGTGGCCGCGGCGCGGTCGGCGTGCCCGCGGAAGGACGCCTCCGGCACCACCCGACCCCGCACCTGCTGACCCTCGCGCGCCGCCTCGGCGTCGACGTCGAGCCACAGCAGGTGGGCGTCGCGACGCGTAGCGGCGGCCAGCCGCGCGACGGCAGCGCGGGTGCCGGGCGCCGTGGCCGGCAGGTGCACCACCACCGTCGACACCGGCGACCAGGCCGCCCGCAGCACGGCGAGGCGGTGCAGCAGGTGCACCAGCGGCCGCAGCCACCCGTAGGGCAGCCGGACCGTGGAGAGCAGCGCCGCCCGGAACGCGTCGGAGTCGAGCACCACGACGTCCGGGCTCGGTGGCAGCGCGGCGAGCAGCGTGGACTTCCCCGCCCCGGGCATCCCCGCGACGAGCAGGAGTGTCCGGCCGGGCAGCACGAGGCACGTCATGGGAGAAAAACGTGCGATATGGGCGTTTCGTTCCCGCGGTCGGGCCGCCGATGTCGCCGTACGAACGGCACCTTCGTCCATCAGGAGTGGACGAACGCGCCGTTCGCTCCGGACCTGGCGCAGCGCCGGGCGAGCGGGGCTACAGCGCGTCGGTGCCGCGCTCCCCCGTGCGGACGCGGACGATGGTCTCGACCTTGGTGGTCCAGACCTTGCCGTCGCCGATCTTGCCGGTGCGGGCGGCCGCGACCACGGCGTCGATCACCTTCTCGGCGGACTCGTCGTCGATGACGACCTCGACGCGCACCTTCGGCACGAAGTCGACGGTGTACTCGGCGCCGCGGTAGACCTCGGTGTGGCCCTTCTGCCGCCCGTAGCCCTGCACCTCGCTGACGGTCATGCCGAGCACGCCCAGCTCCTCGAGCGCCGCCCGGACGTCACCGAGTGCGAACGGCTTGACGATCGCGGTCACGAGTATCACGGGGCGATCTCCTCATCGACGGTCGGCTCGGGACGGGGTGTCGGGCGCACGCTGCGCGTCGACGACAGGAGCGGAGCGTAGTCGTAGGCCGTCTCGGAGTGCTCCGCCTCGTCGATGCCCTCCGCCTCGACGTCCGCGGTGACCCGGAAGCCGACCGTGACCCGCACCAGCCAGGCCAGCAGCGCGCTCATCGCGAAGGCGAACGCCGCCGTGGCGAGCACCGCGACGACCTGCTTGCCGAGCTGGGCGAAGCCGCCGCCGTAGAACAGCCCGTCGGCGCCGCCGCCGTTCACCGCCTTCGTGCCGAACAGACCGATCAGCAGCATCCCGATGACGCCGCCGACGCCGTGGATGGCAACGACGTCGAGCGAGTCGTCGTAGCCGAGCTTGTACTTGAGCCGGATCGCGAGCTGGCAGCAGACCCCCGCGGCCAGCCCGATCACCAGCGCACCGAACGTGTCGACGAACCCGCACGCCGGCGTGATGCCCACCAGCCCGGCGACCGCGGCCGAGGCGGCGCCCAGGCTCGTCGGGCGGCCGTCGAGCCGGTGCTCGAGCGCCAGCCAGGCGAGCACGGCCGCGGCCGACGCCGTCATCGAGGTGACGAAGGCGTTGCTCGCCACGGCGCCTGCCACCAGCGCGGACCCGGCGTTGAACCCGAACCAGCCGAACCACAGCAGGCCCGCGCCCAGCAGGACCGCGGGCAGGTTGTGGGGGCGCATCGGTTCGCGCGGCCAGCCGCGGCGCCTGCCGAGCACCAGTGCGAGCGCGAGCGCCGACGCCCCGGAGTTGATCTCGACGGCGGTGCCGCCCGCGAAGTCCAGCGCGCCCAGCGCGTTGGCCATCCAGCCCCCGTTGCGCCCGACCAGCCCGTTGGCCGCGAAGATCCAGTGCGCCAGCGGGACGTAGACGAGCAGCGTCCAGAGCCCGACGAACAGGGTCCATGGCCAGAACCGCGCCCGGTCGGCGATGGCACCCGACAGCAACGCCCCGGTGATCACCGCGAACATGAGCTGGAACATGGCGAACGCCTGCAGGGGCACGCCGCTGCCGACGGTCGTGGTGGTGTCGCGCAGCCCGGCGTACTCGAAGCCGCCGATGAGCCCGCCGTGCGAGTCGCCGAACGCCAGCGAGAACCCGACCAGCACCCAGATGAGCCCCACCACCCCGAGGCTGACGACGCTCATCATCATCATGTTGAGCACGCTCTTCGAGCGGACCATGCCGCCGTAGAAGAACGCCAGCCCGGGCGTCATGAGCATCACCAGCGCCGCGCTGCCCAGCACGTACGCCGTGTTCCCCGTATCCACGCCGTGATCCTCAGAGGCTTTTGTTACGCCGGTGCGACGTCGTGTTTCGCGGGCGTGAACGGGTACCCGCCGGAGGTTACGTCTGGATGTCCGGCCGGTCACCGGCGTGCTGTGCGCGCAGGCACACCGTTCGGCCCATGCCCGAGATACATAATGATGCTATACAAGTCGTTGTGCATGCTATCGATCAGAACGTCGTGGCGGCGGGCGTCGACCAGCTCGTCACCCTGCTGCCGCGGCTGACCGCACGCGCCGGCCTGAGCCTGGTCGCCGCCTCGACGCTGGCCACGCTGGAACGCACCGGGCCGATGCGGATCACGCAGCTCGCCGAAGCGCAGGGCGTCACGCAGCCCGCGATGACCGGGCTGGTCGCGCGCCTGCACACCCAGGGCCTCGTGCAGCGCACCCCGGATCCGGCCGACGGCCGCAGCGTCCACGTGGCGGCCACCGCCGCCGCGCTCGACCTGCTGGCCGAGCGCCGCCGCGAGCGGGCCGCAGCGCTCGCCGCCCTGATCGACACGCTCGACGCCGACGACCAGGCCGCGCTCGCCGCGGCCGTGCCGGCCATCACCCGCCTCGTCTCGACAGGAGCTCGCTCATGACCACAGCGGAACCGGCACGGCCGGCGAGCCCGTTCCGGCAGCCGAAGGCGGTGTGGGCCGTCGCGTTCGCCTGCGTCGTCTCGTTCATGGGCATCGGGCTCGTCGACCCGATCCTGCCGGCGCTGTCCACGCAGCTGGGCGCCTCCCCGAGCCAGGTGACGCTGCTGTTCACCAGCTACCTGGTGGTCACCGCCGTCGCGATGCTCGTGACGGGCTGGGTGTCGAGCCGGATCGGCGCCAAGAACACGTTGATCGCGGGCCTGATCCTGATCGTGGCGTTCGCCGCGCTGGCGGGCCTGTCCGACAGCATCGGTGGCATCGTCGGGTTCCGCGCCGGCTGGGGGCTGGGCAACGCGCTGTTCATCGCGACGTCCCTCGCGGTGATCGTGGGCTCGGCCAGCGGCGGGTTCGCCGGCGCGATCGTGCTGTACGAGACGGCGCTGGGCATCGGCATCGCCTGCGGCCCGCTGCTGGGCGCGGTGCTCGGCAACATCAGCTGGCGCGGCCCGTTCTTCGGAGTGTCGGTGCTGATGGCGATCGCGCTGATCGCCACCGTCCTGTTCGTGCCGGCCACCCCACGACCGCCGCACCGGGCGTCGCTCGCGGAGCCGTTGCGCGCACTGCGCCACCGCGGGCTGCTGACCATGGGCGTCACGGCGCTGCTCTACAACTGGGGCTTCTTCACCATGCTCGGCTACGTCCCGTTCCCGATGCACCTGTCGATCTACCAGCTCGGCGCGGTGTTCTTCGGCTGGGGCCTGCTGGTCGCGATCTTCTCGGTGTTCGTGGCGCCGCGGCTGCAGCGCCGCCTCGGCACCGCCCGCACCCTCTACGTCAACCTGTTCCTGTTCGCCGCCATCCTCGCCGTGATCGCGATCTGGACCGGCTCGACGCCGACGCTCGTCGTCGCCGTCATCGCCTCGGGCGCGCTGATCGGCATCAACAACACCCTCACGACGCAGGCCGTGATGCTCGTGTCGCCCGTCGAGCGCCCGGTGGCGTCGGCCGCCTACGGCTTCATCCGGTTCATCGGCGGCGGGCTCGCGCCGTTCGCGGCCGGGCTGCTGGCCGAGCACCTCAACGTGCACGTGCCCTTCGCGCTCGGGTCGTTCGCGGTGCTGCTGGCGATCGGGGTGCTCGCGACCGGGCACAAGCTGCTCGCGCAGGCCGACGTCGAGCTGGCGGCGGGCGAGGCCGTGCACGCCGGTGAGGCCGATCTCGACGCCGACGAGGTGGAGGAGATCCGCGAGGACGGCACCGGGGAGGCCGGGGTGCGGGAGCGGGCTGAGGTGTTCCACCCCGCGAGCTGAGATTGCTGGAAAGCCACTTTGCCGCAACGTCGTTGCGGGAAAGTGGCTTTCCTGCAACGGGGTGAACGCCCTGCGACGGCAGTCGGGCGGTGCCGGGCCTCAGACCGCCGCCGCCAGCACCGCCTTCTCGATCCGGCGCCGCTCGGAGTCGGGCAGCCTGCTGCCACCCGCGCCGCCGTCGAGGCAGAAGGAGTCGACGACCGAGCCGCCCAGCGTCGCCACCCGTGCCCAGCGCAGGTCGGCCCCGCAGCCCTCCAGCGCGGTGGCGATCCGGTGCAGCAGGCCGATCCGGTCGGTGCCGCGCAGCTCCAGCACCACCGCACCGGTGGCCTCGTCGTCGAACCACAGCACCCGCGGCGGGGCAGGCGCCTCACCCGACGGTGACATCGGCGCGTAGTCGCGTTCCTTGCGCGCCAGTGCCTCGGGCAGCCCGAAGGTGCCGTCGAGCACCCTGATGAGGTCCGAGCGCAGCAGGGCCGGGTCGGGCAACCCGCCGAACTTCGGTGACACCGTGAACGTGAACACGGCGACGCCGCCCGTGGTGGTCAGCTGCGCGGCGTGCACCTCCAGCGAGTGCAGCGCCAGCACCCCGGCCGCCGCGGCGAGCAGGCCGGGCCGGTTGGTCACCGCCACGGTCACCGTGGCCGGATCCACCGAGTCGTCGAGCCGCAGCTGCGGCTTCCCGTCCCCGTCGACGGCGGCGGCGAGCGCCGTGCCGCTCTCGGTGAGCGTGCCGGCCTCCGGCAGCGCCTCCCCCGCGATCAACGTGCGGCAGCGCAACGCCAGGTCGCGGATCAGCGCCCGCTTCCAGGGGCTCCACACGCCGGGCCCGGTGGCGAGCGAGTCGGCCTCGGCGAGCGCCTCGAGCAGGTCGAGCAGCAGCCCGTTGCCCTCGATCGTCTCGACGACGCGCGCGATCGTCGTCGGATCGTCAAGGTCGCGCCGCGTGGCGGTGTGGGGCAACAGGAGGTGGTGGCGCACCATCGCTCCGAGCACCGCGACGTCGGCATCGGAGAGCCCCAACCGCCTGCCGACCTGCACCGCGATCGACTCGCCCACCACCGAGTGGTCGCCGTCGCGGCCCTTGCCGATGTCGTGCAGCAGGGCCCCGACGAGCAGCAGGTCGGGTCGCGAGACCCGGGTCGTCAGGCGGGCGGCCTGCGCGCAGGCCTCGACGAGGTGCCGGTCGACCGTCCAGACGTGGGCGCGGTCGCGCGGCGGCAGGTCGCGCACCGCACCCCACTCGGGGAACAGCCGACCCCACAGGCCGGTGCGGTCCAGCGACTCTACGACGTCGACGAGGGCGCGGCCCGTGCCCAGCAGTGACAGCAGCTCGCCCAGCGCGGCCCGCGGCCACGGCTCGCGCAGCTCGGGGGCGGTGTCGGCGAGCCGGTGCAGCGTGCCGGCCGCCACCGGGAACCCGGTGCGCGCGGCCGTCGCCGCGACCCGCAGTACGAGCGCCGGATCCCGCGCTGCCGTGGCATCGCGGGCGAGCGTGACCTCACCGGCGTGCTCGACGACCCCGTTGTCGAGCGGCCGGCGCACCGGCGCGCGACGCAGCGCCGCGAGCCCGCGCCGCGGCAGCGCTCCCCGCGCCGACCGCAGCCCGACCTCCGCCGCGAACGCCACCGAACGCGCCGCGCCCGACAGCGCCCTGGCGAGCTCGAACCGGTCGGCGATCTCCAGCGACGCGGCCACCTCGTCGGCGTCCTGCGCGCGCAGCACGTCGCGAGCCCGCCCGGCGAGGCGGTGCAGCTCGGTGCGCACGTCGAGCAGCAGCGAGCGCGCGGCGAGCACGTCGGCCGACGGGCGGTCGACGAGCTGCGCGGCGGCGAGCGCGTCGACGAGTTGGATGTCGCGCAGCCCGCCGTGACCGTTCTTGAGGTCGGGTTCCACGCGGTGGGCGACGTCGCCGGACTTGCGCCACCGCTCGTGGGCGCCGTCGGTGATCTCGTCGAACCGGTTGCGGATGCCGGCCCGCCAGGCCTGCCGCACGGCCGTGCTGACCTTGCTCGCGAGCTCCGGGTCGCCGGCGATGTGCCGCGCCTCCAGCAGCCCGAACGCCGCCCGCAGGTCGGTGGCCGCCACCTGGACGGCCTGGCCGGGGGTGCGGACGGAGTGGTCCAGCCCGATGCCCGCGTCCCACAGCGGGTACCAGAGCTGCTCGGCCAGCCGCTCCACGTCCTTGCGGCCGTCGTGCAGGAGCACGAGGTCGAGGTCGGAGTACGGCGCGAGCTCGCGCCGCCCCAGCGCCCCGACGGCCACGAGCGCGGCCCGGTCGGTGAGCCCGATCGCCGCGCACCGCGACGAGAGCCAGAAGTCGTGCAGGTCCACCAGCGCCGTGCGCAGCGCCTCCGGGCCCAACCGGCGCTTGCCGGCGCCCGGGTCGAGCAACTTGGCTTTCGCCCTGATCAGATCGCCTGCGTCCCCCGACGCCCCGTCCCCGGCACTCACAGCGCGTCGGCACCCCGTTCCCCGGTGCGCACGCGCACGATCGTGTCGACCGCGCTGACCCACACCTTGCCGTCCCCGATCTTGCCCGAACCCGCGGCCGTGACGACCGCGTCGATCACCTTGTCCACCACGTCGTCGTCGACGACCAGCTCGACGCGGACCTTCGGCACGAAGTCCACCTGGTAGTCGGCACCGCGGTACACCTCCGTGTGGCCGCGCTGGCGCCCGTACCCGGACACCTCGCTGACCGTCATCCCCGCGATGTCGAGCCCCTCGAGCCCGGCCCGCACGTCGCCCAGCGCGAACGGCTTGACGATGGCCGTCACGAGCATCATCGCGGTTCTCCCCTCGGTGTGGTTGGCACCGAGCCCGCTGCACCGTCTCGCGGCGCAGCGGGCTCGGCCGATCACATCTCCGAACAGGTCAGATCGCGTCGTTCCCGCGCTCGCCGGTGCGCACCCGGACCACGGTCTCGACGGGGGTGACCCACACCTTGCCGTCACCGATCTTGCCGGTGCGGGCCGCCTCCACGACGGCGTCCACCACCTTGTCGGCGAGCTGGTCGTCGGCGACGACCTCGACCCGGACCTTCGGCACGAAGTCCACCGAGTACTCCGCGCCGCGGTAGACCTCGGTGTGCCCCTTCTGCCGCCCGTAGCCCTGCACCTCGCTGACCGTCATCCCGAGGACGCCGATCTGCTCGAGCGCGCCCTTGACGTCTTCGAGGACGAACGGCTTCACGATCGCCGTGACGAGCTTCATCGCGCTCAGCTCTCCTTGCCTGCGGTTGCCGGGACCTGCTCCGTCGATGCCTTCGCTTCGGCCGTGGTGCTCGGCGGGAGCGGGCGGGACGTGCCCAGGCCGCCGCCGCCACGCAGGGTGGAGAAGTCGTACGCGGTCTCCGCGTGCTCGTTCTCGTCGATGCCGACGACCTCGGCCTCGTCCTTGATCCGGAAGCCGATCGTGTACTTGATGATCAGCGCCAGGATCGTGGTGACGACGAAGGAGTAGCCCAACACCGTGAACGCCGCGACCGCCTGCTTGCCCAGCTGGGCCAGCCCACCGCCGTAGAACAACCCGTCGGCACCGAGGCTGTTGACCGAGACCGTGCCGAAGAAGCCGATGAGCAGGGTGCCGACGAGACCGCCGACGAGGTGGACACCGACGACGTCGAGCGAGTCGTCGAAGCCGAGACGGAACTTCAGGCCGACGGCCAGCGCACACAGCAGGCCGGCGATGAAGCCGATCGCGATGCCACCGAGCGGGCTGACGTACCCCGCGGCGGGCGTGATCGCGACGAGGCCCGCGACGGCGCCGGACGCGGCACCGAGGGTGGTGGGCTTGCCGTCGCGGATCTGCTCGATGATCAGCCAGCCGAGCACGGCGGCCGACGTGGCGACCATCGTGTTGGTGAACGCGGTGGCGGCGAGGTCACCGGCGGTCAGCGCGGAACCCGCGTTGAAGCCGAACCAGCCGAACCACAGCAGCGCCGCACCCAGGAGCACGAACGGCAGGTTGTGCGGCCGCATCGGCTCCTTGGGCCAGCCACGACGCTTGCCGAGCACGAGGGCGAGCGCGAGGCCCGCCGCACCGGCGTTGATGTGCACCGCGGTACCACCGGCGAAGTCGAGCGCGCCGAGCTTGGAGATGTTGGCGATCCAGCCGCCCACCGCGTCGGCGCTGATGAAACCGTCGAACGAGAACACCCAGTGCGCGACCGGGAAGTACACGATCGTCGACCAGAGTGCGATGAACAGCGTCCAGCTCCAGAACTTGACGCGGTCGGCAATAGCACCGGAGATCAGCGCCGGAGTGATCACCGCGAACATCAGCTGGAACATCGCGAATGCGGCGATGGGCAGCGCATCCGGGCCGGGCCACGCCACCGGCGTACCGGTGGTCACCGCGAATCCGACGAGGTGGCCGATGATGTTCTGGAACCCGGCGAAGTCCAGGTTCCCGAGCAGTCCACCGCCGATGTCGTTGCCGAAGGCCAGGCTGAAGCCGTAGAAGACCCACAGCACCCCGACCACCGCAAGCGCGATGAAGTTCATCATGAGCATGTTGAGGACGCTCTTACTGCGGACCATTCCGCCGTAGAAGAACGCCAGACCGGGCGTCATGAGCATCACGAGCGCAGCGCTCACGAGCACCCATGCAGTATCACCGGAATTGAGCACGGTTTCCCTCCAGCTGGTCGGCAGGCTGGTGGGAATACTCTGGGTGCCGTGTTTCGCGCGAGGTCGCGAGTTGTTGCGCGTTGGTGAACGGCAGACCGCTCGGGGTTACAGACGCGTTACCGGATCATCCGAGCAGCGCGTCGACGAAGGCCGCTGGTTCGAATGGCGCAAGGTCGTCCGGACCCTCGCCCAGGCCCACGAGCTTGACCGGGACGCCCAACTCGCGTTGCACGCGGAACACGATGCCGCCCTTGGCAGTGCCGTCGAGTTTCGTGAGCACGATGCCCGTGACCTTCACCACGTCGCCGAAGACGCGGGCCTGGATCAGGCCGTTCTGACCGGTGGTGGCGTCGAGCACGAGGAGCACCTCGTCGACCTCAGCCTGGCGCTCCACGACGCGCTTGACCTTGTTCAGCTCGTCCATCAGGCCGGTCTTGGTGTGCAAGCGGCCCGCGGTGTCGAGCAGCACGGCGTCCGCGCCGTCCTCGGTACCCCGCTTCACCGCGTCGAAGGCGACGCTGGCCGGGTCGGCGCCCTCGGCGCCGCGCACGACCGTTGCCCCGGCGCGCTCGCCCCACGTGACCAGCTGCTCCGCGGCGGCGGCGCGGAACGTGTCGGCGGCTCCGAGCACCACCTTGCGGCCGCCTGCGACGAGGACGCGGGCGAGCTTGCCGGTGGTGGTGGTCTTGCCGGTGCCGTTGACCCCGACGACGAGCAGCACCGCGGGCCGTCCCGAGTGCGGGAGCGCGCGGACGGAGCGGTCGAGATCGGTGCGCAGCGCGTCGGTGAGCACGTCGCGCAGGAGCTGGCGGGCCTGCTCCGGGGTGCGGACGCCGCGGCCGGCCAGCTCCGTGCGCAGCGTGTCGACGAGCTCGGCGGTCATGTCGGGGCCGAGGTCGGCCTGCAGGAGCGTGGCCTCCACGTCCTCCCACGACTCCTCGTCCATGTCGCCGGCACCGAGCAGCCCGAGCAGGCCCTGCCCGAAGCCGGAGCGCGACCGCGCCAGCTTGCCGCGCAGCCGTTCCAGGCGGCCCTCGACGGGTGCGATCGGCTCCCGTGCGGGGGCCGGCGTGACGGGCGTGGGCGCGACGGGTGCGGTCTCGACGGGTGTGGGGGCGTCGACCGGCGCCGGAGCCGGCTCCGGCTCGGTCGGGCCGGGCGCTGGGGGCTCGGGAGTCGCCGGCTCGGCCTCGAGGGGGGCCGGGGCGGGCGTCTCCTCGACCGGGGCGGGGAGCTCCGGGGTCTCCACGGGGGCGCCGCTGGAGAAGGCGAAGCCGCTCTCCGCCTGGTAGGTGCCTCCGCGCTTGGGTGCTTGCGCCTCGGCGGCCTTCCGCTCCAGCTCGGCGGCGTCGCGCAGGCTGATCCGGCGCCTGCTGCGCAGCACCAGGCCCACCACGAGGGCGACGAGCAGGATCGCCACGACGACGCCCACGACGATCCACAAGGTCTGTGCACTCACCGCAACACCCTGTCACAACGCCCGGGTGGGCTCAGCTTGCGGCTCGCAGGCGCTGGCTGATCACGGTGGTGATGCCGTCGCCGCGCATGCTGACGCCGTAGAGGGCGTCGGCGACCTCCATCGTCGGCTTCTGGTGCGTGATGACGATGAGCTGGCTGGTCTCGCGCAGCTCCTCCATCAGCGAGATGAGCCGGCGCAGGTTGACGTCGTCGAGTGCGGCCTCGATCTCGTCGAGGATGTAGAACGGTGACGGGCGGGCGCGGAAGATCGCGACGAGCAGCGCCATGGCCGTGAGCGAGCGCTCCCCACCCGACAGCAGCGACAGCCGCTTGACCTTCTTGCCGGGTGGCCGCGCCTCCACCTCGACACCCGTGGTGAGCATGTCTTCGGGGTCGGTGAGCACCAGCCTGCCCTCGCCGCCGGGGAACAGCGTGGAGAACACGATCTCGAACTCGCGGGCGACGTCGGCGTAGGCGATGGCGAAGACCTCGAGGATCTTGTCGTCGACCTCGCGGACCACCGTGAGCAGGTCGCGGCGGGTGTTCTTGAGGTCCTCGAGCTGCGTGGAGAGGAACCGGTAGCGCTCCTCCAGCGCCGCGAACTCCTCCAGCGCGAGCGGGTTGACCTTGCCCAGCAGCGTGAGGTCCTTCTCGGCGCGCTGCGCCCGGCGCTCCTGGGTGGGGCGGTCGAACGGCATCGGGGGCGGCTCTGTGACGTCCTCGCCGCGCTCCTTCGCCGCCTGGTACTCGGCCATCTCCGCCGCCGACGCGGGCACCGGGGCGTCCGGCCCGTACTCGGTGACCAGGTCCTCGATGCCCAGTCCGTGCTCGGCCAGCACCCGCTCGGTGAGCTGCTCGAGGCGCAGTCGGTTCTGGGCGCGCACCACCTCGTCGCGGTGCACGGTGTCGGTGAGCTTCTCCATCAGCGAGCCGAGCCGGTTCGTGGTGGCGCGGGCCTCGCCCAGTGCCCGTTCCCGGGTGTCACGGGCGGCGGCAGCGGCGTCGCGCTCCAGCGCGGCGACGGCGAGCGACTCCGCGATGCGCGCGCACGCCGTCTCCCCCGCCTCGACGACGAGCGCGGCGATCACGGCACCCCGCTCGCGGGACTCCCTGGCGGCGGCGGCGCGCTGGCGGGCCTGGCGCTCCGCGGTGGCCTGGCGGCGCAGCGCCTCGGACCGGCCGGCGATGGCGCGGGCCCGCTCCTCGGCCGTGCGCAGGGACAGCCGCGCGTCGACCTCGGCCGAGCGGGCGGTGTCGAGTGCCTCGGCCGCGGCGTCGCGGATCTCGGTGTCGGGCTCGTCCTCGACCGGTTCGTCCTCGGCGACGGCGAGCTGCCGCTCGGCTGCCTCCAACGCGAGCAGGGCGTCGGAGCGGCGGGTCTCGACCTGGTCGCGGCGGGTGCGGAGCCGCTCGGCCTCGGCGGTGGCCGAGCGCACCGCCTGCTCGAAGCGGCCCAGCTGCGCGGACGCGGCCGTGCGGCGCTGCTCGGCGGCGGTCTGGGTCGTGCGGGCGGCCTCGACGTCGGCGAGCCGGGCGGCCTCCTCGGCGCGCGCGCCCTCCAGCGTGGGGCGCAGCCGGGCGAGCTCCTGCTCGACGGACTCCCGCTTCTCCCGCGCCTCGTCGACGGCGGCCTGCACGTCGAGCGCGGTGGACGCGGAGCCGGAGCCGCCCTCGGCGCGGGTGGCGCCGAGGACGTCGCCGTCGGTGGTGACGGCGGTGAGCTCGGGGTGGGCCTCGACCAGCGCGCGGGCGGCGTCGAGGTCGGGGACGACGGCGACGCCGTGCAGCAGGCGGGCGACGGCGCCGGCGAGCGGGCCTCGCGCGGTGACGGCGTCGGTGGCCCAGCGGGTGCCGGGGGGTAGCTCCCCGATGGCAGGAAAGCCACTTTCCCGCAACGTCGTTGCGGGAAAGTGGCTTTCCTGCAACGACCCGACCAGCAGCGCGGCGCGGCCGGCGTCCTTGCTGCGGAGCCGGCGCAGTGCCCCGACCGCCGACTCAGCGCTCTCCACCGCCACGGCATCGGCCAGGTCGCCCAGCGCCGCCGCGACGGCCGTGCGGGCCCATGGCTCGACCGTGATCAGGCCGGGCACCGGGCCGAGCACGCCGGGCAGGTCGCCGTCGAGCAATGACCCGGAACCGTCGCGCCGGGCCTGCCCGACCGACAGCGCGTCGACCCGGGCCCGCCAGTGCGCCCGCTGCTGCTCGACCTCACGCTCCTGCGCCACCAGCTCGGCGACGCGTGCGCGGGCGCCCTTGTGCGCCTCGACGGCCTGGGCGCTGCGCTGCTCCAGCTCGGCGAGGTCGCCGCCCGCCGAGCCGCCGTCACCCAGCTCGTCGGTGGCGCCGTCGAGCTCGGCCTGCGCGACGTCGGTGCGCTCCTGCGCCTCGGCCAGCGCATCGGAGAGGCGCTCGATCTCCTCGGCGGTGGCCGTGGCCGTGCTGCGCATCGCCTCGGCGCGGCCCGCGAGCGTCGCCAGGCCGGCCTTGCGGTCCGACAGCGCGCGCACCGCGGCCATGTGCGCCCGCTCGGCCGCGGCCAGCGTGCGCTCGTGCTCGGCGCGCTCGTCGGTGATCTCCGACAGCGCGCGACGTGCCTGCGCGACCGCCTCGACGAGCTCGTCCTCCTGCTCCGCGACGATCTCGGCCTCGGCCTCCAGCTCGTCGGGATCACGACCGGGGGTGCGGGCCTCGCCGGCGTCGGCGAGGTGGCGGCGGCGCTCCTGCGCGAGCCGGACGGTGCCCGAGAGGCGCTCCGCGAGCGCCGAGAGCCGGTACCAGGTGTCCTGCGCGGCGGCGAGTCGCGGGGCGTCCTGCGCGAGCGCGGCCTCCAGGCGCTCCTGCTCGACGCGGGCGACCGAGAGCTGCTCCTCGACCTCCGCGCGGCGGGCCCTGGCCGCGGACTCGTCGGCCTCCTCCCGCGCGAGCTGATCGCGCAGCGTCACGAGGTCGTCGGCGGCCAGGCGCAGCCTGGAGTCGCGCAGCTCGGACTGGACGGCCTGCGCGCGGCGCGCGATCTCGGCCTGGCGCCCCAGCGGCTTGAGCTGGCGGCGCAGCTCTGCGGTGAGATCGGTCAGGCGCGTGAGGTTGGCCTGCATCGCGTCGAGCTTGCGGAGCGCCTTCTCCTTGCGCTTGCGGTGCTTGAGGACGCCTGCGGCCTCCTCGATGTAGGCGCGGCGGTCCTCGGGCTTGCTCTGCAGCACGGAGTCGAGCTGGCCCTGCCCGACGATCACGTGCATCTCGCGGCCGATGCCGGAGTCCGACAGCAGCTCCTGGATGTCGAGCAGCCGGCAGCTGCTGCCGTTGAGCTCGTACTCGCCCGCGCCGTCGCGGAACATCCGGCGGGTGATCGACACCTCGCCGTAGTCGATGGGCAGCGCGCCGTCGGAGTTGTCGATCGTCAGCGTCACCTCGGCGCGGCCCAGCGGGGCCCGGCCGGACGTGCCGGCGAAGATGACGTCCTCCATCTTGCCGCCGCGCAGCGCCTTCGCGCCCTGTTCCCCGAGCACCCAGCTGATCGCGTCGACCACGTTCGACTTGCCCGAGCCGTTGGGGCCCACCACGCAGGTGATGCCCGGCTCCAGCCGCAAGGTGGTGGCCGAGGCGAAGGACTTGAAGCCCTTCAGCGTCAGGCTCTTGAGGTACACGGTTCTCCCGACTAGCAGTGGCCGTGAAGGCTACCGTCAGGCCTCGACGAACCCGTGCAGGCCGCCTCGCGCCTCGCCCCACTGATCCACCACGTGATCCACACGGCCCGGCGTCGATTCACCCTTCAGCGCACTGAGCAGACCGCTGCACGCTGATTTCTCACCCTCCGCTGTCACCACCACTCGTCCATCCGGGAGATTGCGCGCTGCGCCAACCAGCCCAAGCTCCAGGGCTCTGCATCGCGTCCACCAGCGGAAACCCACACCCTGGACGTGCCCGTGCACCCAGGCCGTGAGCCGAACGGAGGAATCACTGTTCGTGCCCGGCATGCTGCTACGTTACCGCGCTGTGATCACGTTCCGACGCCACGGCGCTGTGCTGCTGAGCAGCCTCGCCACCGGCGCCGTCCTCGTGGGGGCCATGACGGTGGCGCCCACCGGGACCTTCCCGGAGAGCTGGTCCACCGCGCTGGGCTCGATCGCCGAGGCCCCTGCGGCCCTGCCCACCGGCACGCCGTCGTTCTCGCTCCCCACCGCCACCCCCACCGTCGCCGACGTGACGCAGGCGCAGCCCGCCCCCGCCGCGCCGGCCCAGCCGAGCACCTCCAAGCCGGCGCCGGCCGCCCCGGTGGCGCCCCCGACCCGGGCGCTGGCCCCGCCGCCCACCACGACGAAGGCCGCGCCGCCACCGACGACGGTCACCGCGCCCCCGCCCGCCGCTCCCGGCGGGGCACTCGCCCCCGCCGGCACCGCGGGTGTGGTCACCCTGACCAACCAGGAACGGGCCAAGGCGGGCTGCGCGGCCCTGCGCCGCGACGACCGCCTCGACACCGCGGCGCAGGGCCACAGCGCCGACATGTCGTTGCAGAGCTACTTCTCCCACGACAGCCTGGACGGGCGCACCTTCGTCACCCGGATCACCAACGCCGGCTACCCGGACCCGGGCGGCGAGAACATCGCCCGCGGGCAGCGCACGGCGGCCGAGGTCGTGCAGGCGTGGATGAACTCCCCCGGCCACAAGCGCAACATCCTCGACTGCACCTTCACCACCATCGGCGTCGGCTTCGACCAGAACGGCGACTACTGGACGCAGGACTTCGGGCGCTGAGCCCGCCCGTCGCCCGGCCCTCGCGTTGCAGGAAAGTCCGTCATGGCGGGGTGCGCGGGCCGCACGCCACGGCCCTGTCGATGACGCTGCGGTGCGGCTCGCGCGGATCATGCTCGCCGAGGCGCACAGGAGGGTCCGACGTGGGGCGCTGCGGTGCGGCTGGGGTGATCAACGCCCACTGGTTCGGTGTTGACCATGACCCAGTAGGCGTTGATCTTCGTGACGGTAGTCGAGCGCGCACTGGCTCATGATCCAACCGGAACCCGTGGGCGTTGATCACTCGCCTCCTGACAGCCATCGGGTGCCCTACCCGAGCGCATCCCCGGGAAAGCTGCGCAGCGGGTGCAGCTCGTAGCCGAACAGGCCGGCCTGCACCGCCGGGTCGCCGTCGAGCAGGGCCGCGGCCTCCTCCACCGAGGCGGTGAGGATGCTGATCCCGGCCAGGTCCGTGCCGTCCATCACCGGCCCCACGATCGACATCGTGCCGGCAGCACGGAGCTCGAAGTTGCGCCTGCCGTGCTCCCAGATGACGGCGTCACTGCCTTCGGTCCCGTACTTCGGCCCGGGTCGGAGCATCGCGAGCGTGTAGACGCGGCTGCGTCCCAGCTGCTCCTGCATGTACTCGTCGGTGATCTCGCTCACGGGGCTCTCCTCGGACGCGGGGGACGCCGACCCTAAGCCGCTACACCTCGAACCGGTACCCCATCCCGGCCTCGGTGATCAGGTGCTTGGGACGCCCCGGGTCGGCCTCCAGCTTGCGTCGCAGCTGGGCCATGTACACGCGCAGGTAGTTCGTCTCCGTGCCGTAGTTCGGACCCCAGACCGCCCGCAGCAGCTCGCGCTGGCCCACCAGCTTGCCGCGGTGGCGCACCAGCAGCTCCAGCACGCCCCACTCCGTCGGCGTCAGGTGCACCTCCGCGCCGTCCGCGCGCGCCACCCGCTTGGCGGCGAGATCCACACGGAAGTCACCGACGTCGACCACCGGCTCCCCGTCGACGGCCGACACGGTCGCGCGCCGGACGGCCGCGCGCAGCCGGGCGAGCAGCTCAGCCATCCCGAACGGCTTGGTGACGTAGTCGTCGGCGCCCGCGTCGAGTGCACGGACCGTGTCGGTGGCCCCGACCCGCGCCGACAACACGATGATCGGGACGGTGGTCCAGCCGCGCAGGCCCTCGATCACCTCGGTGCCGTCCATGTCGGGCAGGCCCAGGTCGAGCACGACGACGTCGGGGTGGCCGTCGGCCGCTGCGCGCAGCGCCGCGCCACCGTCGGCGGCCAGCAGCACGTGGTAGCCGTGCGCGGTGAGGTTGATCCGCAGCGCGCGCAGGATCTGCGGGTCGTCGTCGACCACGAGCACCCGGTGGGGGGTCATCGCTGCGCCTCCGGGAGCGAGATCACGACGGTCAGCCCGCCGCCGGGGGTGTCCTCGGCGGTCAGCGTGCCACCCATCGCCTCGGTGAACCCGCGCGCCACCGCCAGCCCGAGCCCGACGCCCGTGGCACCGTCGCGATCGCTCGGACCGGCCCCGCCGAGGCGCTGGAACGGCGCGAACAGGGCCTCGCGCGACAGCCGCGGCACTCCGGGCCCACAGTCGACGATCCGCAGCTCGACGCGGTCGGCGTACGCGCTGGCCCGCAGCACCACCGGGACGCCGGGGGCGTAGCGCAGCGCGTTGTCGATGACGTTGGCGACCACCCGCTCCAGCAGCCCCGCGTCGGCGACGACGTCGGGAAGCGACTCGTCGATGTCGATCTTCACGCGGGCCGCGCCGTCCAGGCCCGCCAGCGACCGGACGGCCACCTCGTCGTAGCCGATCGGGGCGAGCAGCGGCACGACCGCGCCCGCCGCGAGCCGCGAGGAGTCGAGCAGGTTGTCCACCAGCGCGGTGAGCCGGTCCACCGATTCCTCGATCATGGCCGTGAGCTCGATCCGATCCGCCGGGGGCAGGTCCAGCGTCGGGTCGCGCAGGCTGCCGGCTGCCGCCTTGATCGACGTCAGCGGGGTGCGCAGGTCGTGGCCGACGGCCGAGAGCAGCGCGCTGCGGGTCTCGGTGATCTCGGCCCGGCGGCGCGACTCGTCCGCAGCTGCGCCCGCGCGCTGGCTGCGCAACGCGAGCAGCGCCTGCCCGCCGACCACCTCCAGCAGCCGCCGGTCGGCGGCGGCGAGGCTCCGGCCGGTGCCCACGAGGTGCAGGTTCTCCTCGATCTCGACGTCCACGTCGGCCTCCTCGGGGGTCAGGCAGCCCGGTTCCCCCGACGACGTGATGCACCGCCAGCCGTCGGTGCGCTCGAGGAGGGCCACCGAGTGGAGCCCGAACGCCTCCCGCACCTTCTCCAGCAGCCGGGGCAGCGGGTCGGTGCGGGTCAGCACGGTGCGGGCGAACGAGGCGAGCAGCGCCCCCTCGGCCCGCGCCCTGGTCGCCTGCTGCGCGCGCCGGGCCGCCCGGTCGACCACGAGCGCGACCAGCACGGCGACCACCACCATCGCCCCCACGGTGACCACGTTCTCGCCCTCGGCGATCGTGAACGAGTAGAGCGGCGGGGTGAGGAAGAAGTTGAGCAGCAGCCCGCCGACCACGGCCGCGAGCAGCGCCGGCCCGAGCCCGCCCACCAGCGCGACGACGACCGTGGCCAGGAAGTAGAGCACCACGTCGGTCGAGAGCCCGACGAGATGGCGCAGCAGCACCCCGAGGACCGTGGCCACCAGCGGCAGCACCACCGCGAGCGCCCAACCGGCCACCTTGCGCACCACGGGCAGGGCGCTGCGCAGGGCAGGCAGCCGCAGCCCGCGCCCGGCCGCGTCGTGGGTGACCATGTGGACGTCGATCGAGCCCGACTGCTGCACGACGCGCGCGCCGATGCCCTGGTCGAACACCCGGGCCAGGCGCGAGCGCCGCGACGTGCCGAGCACCAGCTGGGTGGCGTTGGCACCGCGGGCGAAGTCGAGCAGCGCGGCAGGGACGTCGGCCTCGCCCGAGCCGCCGACAACGGTGTGGAAGCTGGCGCCGACGTCCTCGGCGAGCGCCCGCAGCCGCGGGATCGCCCCGACCGGCTGCCCGGCCAGGCCGTCGCTGCGCAGCACGTGCACCGCCAGCAGGTCGGCCGCCCCGGAGCGCTTGGCGATCCGCGCGGCGCGGCGCAGCACCGTCTCGCTCTCCTGATCCCCGGTCAGCGCCACGACGACGCGCTCGCGGGTCTCCCAGACCTCGGTGATCTTGCTGTCGGTGCGGTAGCGCTGCAGCGCCACGTCCACCTCGTCGGCCACCCACAGCAGCGCGAGCTCGCGCAGCGCCGTGAGGTTGCCGGGCCGGAAGTAGTTGGCCAGAGCCGCGTCCACCTTCTCGGCGGCGTAGACGTTGCCGTGCGCCAACCGGCGCCGCAGCGCCTCGGGGGTGATGTCGACGAGCTCGAGCTGCTCCGCGCGGCGCACCACCTCGTCGGGCACCGTCTCGCGCTGGCGCACGCCGGTGATCCGCTCGACGACGTCGTTGAGCGACTCGAGGTGCTGCACGTTGACCGTGGTCAGCACTTCGATACCGGCTTCCAGGAGGTCCTCGACGTCCTGCCAGCGCTTCGCGTGCCGGGATCCGGGCGCGTTGGTGTGGGCCAGCTCGTCGACCAGCACGACCTCGGGGGCACGGGCGAGCACCGCGTCGAGGTCCATCTCCTGAAGCGGCCCGCCCGCGCGGCGCGGCACGACCTCGATGCCCGCCAGCAGCGCCGCGGTCCGCTCCCGGCCGTGGGTCTCGACGAGCCCGACGACGACGTCGGTGCCGCGGTCGAGGCGGCGGCGGGCCTCGCCGAGCATGGCGAAGGTCTTCCCGACCCCCGGCGCGGCCCCGAGGTAGATCCGCAACTCCCCTCGCCTCATCCCACCATCCTCCCCGGACCTGCGCGGTTGTGACGACGGCGCCCCGAGCCGCAGGATGTCCACCGGCAGGCCAACCCGAACGGGGGATCGACGTCATGCAGGATCCGCACGCGCTGCAGGTGCTCGTGGTGCTCGGAGTCGCCGTGGTCGGGCTGACCTGGCTCGCGGGCAGGCTCCGGATCGCGGCGCCGATCGTGCTGCTGCTCGGCGGCGTGCCGCTCGCATTCATCCCGTGGACGGGCAGCGTGGTCCTGCCGCCCGAGGTCGTGCTGCTGCTGTTCCTGCCGGCGCTGCTCTACTGGGAGTCGCTGTCCACGTCGCTGCGCGAGATCCGCGCCAACCTGCGCACCGTCGTGCTCTCCTCGGTGGTGCTCGTGCTGTGCACGGCCGCCACGGTGGCACTCGTCGGGCACGCGCTCGGGCTCTCCTGGCCGGTGGCCTGGATACTGGGCGCGGTCGTGGCGCCGACCGACGCCACCGCCGTCAGCGCGGTGGCCGGGCAGCTGCCGCGGCGCACGCTCACCACGCTGCGCGCCGAGAGCCTCGTCAACGACGGCACGGCGCTCGTCGTCTTCGGGCTCGCGGTCGCGGTCGCCACCGGAGAGGCGCAGTTCACCTGGCCCGTGGCCATCGGCGCCTTCGTCCTGTCCTACGCGGGCGGCGCGGCGGCCGGCCTCGTCGTGTTCTGGCTGCTGGTCCAGACCCGCAAGCTCGTCTGCCAGCCGGTGGTCCAGAACGTCTGCACCGTGCTCGCTCCCTTCGCCGCGTTCCTGCTCGCCGAGCAGGTGCACGCGTCGGGAGTGCTCGCGGTGGTCGTCTGCGGGCTTGCGTTCTCCCAGGCCGGTCCCCGGATGGTGACCGCACGCACCCGCCTGCAGTCGCGCGGGTTCTGGGAGATCGCCACGTTCGTGCTCAACGGCACGCTGTTCGTGCTCGTCGGGCTGCAGCTGCGCGGGGCGGTCGACGGGCTGTGGTCCACCTCGATCGGCGACGCGGTGCTGCAGGCACTGCTCGTCGCCGGTGTGGTGATCGGGACGCGGGTGGCGTGGTCCTACACCATGCCGTACGTGATCAGGGCGCTCGACCGGCGTCCGCAGCAGCGGCTGCGCCGGGTGGGAGCGCGCCACCGGTTCCCCAGCGCGTGGGCCGGGTTCCGCGGCGGGGTGTCGCTCGCCGCCGCGCTGGCCGTCCCACTGGATGTGCCGGGCCGCGACCTCATCGTGCTGGTCACCTTCGGCGTCATCCTCGTGACGATGATCGTGCAGGGCCTGACACTGCCCGCCGTGCTGCGCTGGGCCAACCTGCCCGACGACGGTGCCGAGGCCCGCGAGCAGGCGCTCGCCGAGCGCACCGCCACGCGCACCGGGCTGGCCGAGCTCGACCGCGTCGCCGAGCAGCTCGGCATCGGCGCCACCGTCGTCGAACGGGTGCGCGCCGACTACGAGGAGCACCTGCACTCCCTGTCGGACCCCGCGCCCGGCGACGATCCGGCGCTCACCGCCGAGCGCACCGATCACACCGACTACCAGCGCCTGCGCTCCGCGCTGCTGACCTACAAGCGCGCCTCGGTGGTGCGGCTGCGTGACGAGCGCCAGATCGACGACATCGTGCTGCGCAGGCTGCAGGCCCGGCTCGACGCCGAGGAGGTCCGCCTCGGCGAGCCCGCCGCGGACGTCGAGTGAGCCCTGCGGACCCCTTCTTGCGCTATGCCGCCGCCGCGACCGCAAGGTTCAGCTCCGTCACGTTGACGGTCGGCTCGCCGAGGAAGCCCAGCATCCGCCCGCTGGAGGCGTCCGCCACGAGCTTCTCGACGGTGGCGACCGGCAGCCCGGTCACCCGCGCGACCCGCGCCACCTGCAGCGCGGCGTAGGCCGGGCTGATGTCCGGGTCGAGCCCGGACGCCGACGCGGTGACGGCGTCGGGCGGCACCGCGGCCGGAGCCACCCCCTCGCGGGCGGCGATCAGGTCCCGGCGCTGGTTCGTGGCGTCGAGCAGGTCGGTGTTGAAGCCGCTCTTGTTCGAGCCACCCGAGGTCGTGGTGTCGGTCGGGCCGAGCACGTCCTTGGCCGAGGCCGACGGCCGGGTGTGGAAGTAGGGGTCCTTCGCCGGGTCGGCCGGCACCGGGTCGATCCCGATCAAGGACGACCCGACGGCGGTGCCGGACGCGTCGGTGATGACCGAGCCCTCCGCGCTGGCCGCCAGCCCCGGGATGTGCGCGACGGCGAACGTCGCGAGCGGGTAGAGCACGCCGAGCAGGATGGTGAAGGCCACGATCATGCGCAGGCCGGTGGCGGTCTGCCGCCACATGGTGGTGATCATCAGATCCCCGGGATCAGTCGGACGAGCAGGTCGATGAGGAAGATGCCGACGAACGGCATGACCACACCCCCCAACCCGTAGATCAACAGGTTGCGGCGCAACAGGTTCGCCGCGGTGGTGGGCCGGTAGCGCACGCCGCGCAGCGCCAGCGGGATCAGCGCCACGATGATCAGCGCGTTGAAGATCACCGCGGACAGGATGGCCGACTGCGGCGTGGCCAGCCCCATGATGTTGAGCGCGCCCAGCGACGGGTAGAGCGCCACGAACATGGCCGGCAGGATCGCGAAGTACTTCGCGAGGTCGTTGGCCACGCTGAACGTCGTGAGCGCACCGCGCGTGATGAGCAATTGCTTGCCGATCTCGACGATCTCGATCAGCTTGGTCGGGTCGGAGTCGAGGTCGACCATGTTGCCGGCCTCCTTGGCCGCGGCCGTCCCCGTGTTCATCGCGACGCCGACGTCGGCCTGGGCGAGAGCGGGCGCGTCGTTGGTGCCGTCACCGGTCATGGCGACCAGCCGCCCGCCCTCCTGCTCCTTCTTGATCAAGGCCATCTTGTCCTCGGGGGTGGCCTCGGCGAGGTGGTCGTCGACGCCGGCCTCGGCCGCGATGGCCCGCGCGGTGCGCGGGTTGTCACCGGTGATCATCACCGTGCGGATGCCCATGGCCCGCAGCTCGGCGAAGCGCTCGCGCATGCCGGGCTTGACCACGTCGGACAGGCGGATGACGCCCAGCACCCGCGAGCCTTCGGCCACCACCAGCGGCGTGCCGCCGTCGTCGGAGACCTCGGCGACGACCGCGTCGACCTCCGGGAGATCGGCTCCGGTCCACGCCATGACGGCCGCGGCGGCACCCTTGCGCACAGACCGCTCGCCGACGTCCACACCGGACATCCGGGTCTGCGCCGTGAACGGCACGAACTCCAGCACGGCCTCCGCGGCCGTCGCCTCGCCCGGCAGGCCGTACTGCGCCGCGCAGAGCGCGACGATGCTGCGGCCCTCCGGGGTCTGGTCGGCGAGGCTGGACAGCCGCGCCGCCGCGGCGAGCTCCGCCACGGAGACGCCGTGCACCGGGACCAGCTCGGTGGCCTGCCGGTTGCCGAAGGTGATCGTGCCCGTCTTGTCCAGCAGCAGCGTGTCGATGTCGCCCGCGGCCTCGACGGCCCGGCCCGACGTCGCGAGCACGTTGCGCTGCACCAGCCGGTCCATGCCGGCGATGCCGATGGCCGAGAGCAGCGCGCCGATCGTGGTCGGGATCAGGCAGACCAGCAGCGCGGTCAGCACGATCAGCGACTGCTGCTGCCCGGCGTAGGCGCTCATCGGTGCCACCGCCACCACCGCGAGCAGGAAGATGATCGTGAGCACCGCGAGCAGGATCGTCAGCGCGATCTCGTTGGGCGTCTTCTGCCGGGCCGCACCCTCGACCAGCGCGATCATCCGGTCCACGAACGACTCACCGGGCTTGGTCATGATCTTCACGACGATCCGGTCCGACAGCACGGTGGTGCCGCCGGTGACCGAGCTGCGGTCCCCGCCCGCCTCGCGGATCACGGGAGCGGACTCGCCGGTGATCGCCGACTCGTCCACCGTCGCGATGCCCTCGACGACGTCACCGTCGCCGGGGATCGTCTCGCCGGCCTCGACGACCACGAGGTCACCGATCGTGAGCTCCGTGCCGGGCACCGGCACCTCGACCCCGTCCGGGCCGAGCCTGCGGGCGACCGTCTCCTTCTTGGTGCGCCGGAGCGACTCCGCCTGCGCCTTCCCGCGCCCCTCCGCCACGGCCTCGGCGAGGTTGGCGAACAGCACGGTGAACCACAGCCAGATCGCGATGAGGATCGCGAACACGGTCGGCGAGATGATCGCGAGCACCGTGACCAGCACGGATCCGACCCACACCACGAACATGACCGGGTTGTGCAGCTGGGTGCGGGGGTTGAGCTTGCGCAACGCGTCTGGCAGCGAGGACCACAGCTGCCGCGGGTTGAACGCGCCCGCCTTGACGTGGCTCGCGGCCGGATTCGCGGCCACCGGCCGTTCCTGGAGATCGATGCTCATGAGAGTGCCTCTGCGATGGGACCCAGCGCGAGCGCCGGGAAGAAGGTGAGCGCGGCGACGAGGAGCACGGTGCCCGTGACGAGCACGCCGAACAGCGCGCCGTCGGTGGGCAGCGTCCCGGCGCCGGCCTTGACGCTGCGCTGCTTGGCCAGCGAGCCGGCCAGTGCGAGCACGGCGAGGATCGGCACGAACCGGCCGAAGAGCATCGCGATACCGAGCGTCGTCTGGAAGAAGTCGCTGGTGACGGTCAGGCCGCCGAACGCGCTGCCGTTGTTGTTGGCAGCCGAGGCGTAGGCGTAGAGCACCTCGGAGAACCCGTGCGCGCCGTCGTTGGTCATGGCGCTGACCGTGTCGGGCAGGGCGATCGCGAGCCCGGCGCCCAGCAGGACCAGCGCCGGCATCGTCAACATCGCGATCGACGCGGCGGTGACCTGCACGCGGCCGAGCTTCTTGCCCAGGTACTCGGGGGTGCGTCCGACCATCAGACCGGCGAGGAAGACCGCGATGATCGCCATCACGAGTATCCCGTAGAGACCCGCCCCGACACCGCCGGGCGCGACCTCGCCGAGCAGCATGTTGAGCAGCGTGATGCCGCCCGCGCCGCCCGAGTAGCTGTCGTGCCAGGAGTTGATCGCACCGGTGGACGTGCCCGTCGTCGACACTCCGAACAGGACGGACGCGGGGATGCCGAGCCGGACCTCCTTGCCCTCCATCGCGGCGCCCGCGGCGAGCGTCGCCGGGCCGTTGGGGTGGGTCTCGGAGAGCCACGCGACGGCCAGGAACACCGCCCAGATGGCGCCCATGACGGCCACGAGCACCGTGCCCTGCCGGGTGTTGCGCACCATCGTGCCGAACGTGCGGGTCAGGCAGACGGGGATCACCAGCAGCAGGAAGATCTCCAGCAGGTTCGACAACGCGTTGGGGTTCTCGAACGGGTGCGCCGAGTTGGCGTTGAAGATGCCGCCGCCGTTGGTGCCGAACTCCTTGACCGACTCCTGGGACGCCGCTCCGAACAGCGGCAGGGTGTGCTGCGTCCCGTCGACTGCGGTGATGTCCACACCGGAGCGGAGCGACATGACGACGCCCGTCGCGACCAGCACGATCGCCGCGACGAACCCGAACGGCAACAGCAGCCGGATGACCCCGCGGGTGAGGTCGACCCAGAAGTTGCCGAGCCGGTCGGTCGCCGAGCGCGCGAACCCGCGCACCAGCGCGATCGCCACGGCGATGCCGACGGCGGCGGACACGATGTTCTGGACCGTCAACCCGGCCATCTGCACGGTGTCCCCGAGCACCGACTCGGGCACGTAGGACTGCCAGTTCGTGTTGGTCACGAACGAGACGGCGGTGTTGAACGCCGTTGCCGGATCCACGGCATCGTGGCCGAAGGCCAGTGGCAGCAACGGTTGGAGGCGCTGCAGCAGGTACAGCAGCACCACGGAGACGAAGGAGAAGCCGAGGACGCCCGCGGCGTAGGTCGTCCAGCGCTGCTCGGTGCTCGGGTCGACCCGAACGATCCGGTAGAGCCAGCGCTCGACGCGCCAGTGCTTCTCGCTGGTGTAGATCCGGGCCATGTAGTCGCCCAGCGGCTTGTACACGAGCAGCAGCAGCAACAGCAGGGCAGTGACCTGGAGCAGGCCGGCAACGGTGTCGTTCATGTCAGAACCGCTCCGGGCGCAGCAGTGCGACGAACAGGTAGATCAGCAGGCCCAGTGCGATGAGCCCGCCGGCGATGTCGGCGACGGCGTTCACAGTGAATCGAGCCCCCGCAACATCAGGACGAGAAGCGCGAAACCACCGACGAGCAGCAGCGCGTAGGCCAGGTCGGCCATCGAGACCCTCCACATGACATCGGCCCGCCGGATGGCGGGCCGCTACGAAGGGTCGTCTCGTTCACCCCGTCGTGGGGTCGCGCCAACGCCGCGTTGACGCCCACACCCTGCGGCGTTGACGCGTTCTTGACGGGGTGGTGGTGGCGGTCACGCGGGGTTGCAGGAAAGCCACTTTCCCGCAAGATCCTTGCGGGAAAGTGGCTTTCCTGACGTGGGCCGAGTCGACCCGCCCCGGCGTCCCCCACCACCGCCGGCGCGGCCCGTCGCGGGGCCCGGGTCAGCGGGGCGGCGCCGCAGCAGTGGTCGGCACAACAGGGGTCGGCACAGCAGGGGTCGCGGCAGCGGGCGTCGGCGCGGTCGGGGTCGGGCGCGGCACCGCCACGACGAGGGGGCCCGGCGCCAGCGTGATGCAGCTGCCGTCATAGCCGTACTCGGTCACACCGCGCGGGTAGGGCGCACCTGCCGGGGCGGCGCCGGAGCTGGTGGTGCACTCCTTCGCGGTGTCGATGGCGCGCCCGTCCTGGTCGAACAGGTAGACGTTGGCGAGCGGGTTGCCGAACGCGTCGACGGGCCGGATGTCCTTGATCTCCCGCTCGGAGTCGATCCACAGCCCGCGCTGCGACGGCGAGGAGTACACGACCTGGCTGCTGTTCGAGAACCGGACCAGCGTCGATCCACCGCCGATCGTTGCCAGCAGGAGCAGCACGGCCAGCGCGTTGAGCGGCACCACGAGCCAGAGCCAGCGCCGGTCGCTCCGGGACCGGTGACCCAGCCAGATCGACACGGCGATGCCCACCAGCGCGGCGATCAACAGCAGGATCCACGAGCCGCGGCTGCTGCCGAACACCCGGTCCACGAGCATCGCGGCGACAACCGCCCGCAGTACCCACCATGCCGGCTGCAGGGTGGCGACGAAGTCGGTGACCGCGCGCGCGGGCTGGCCGGATGCGGGTCGGGCTCCGAGCAGCCCGCGGATCTCGGGCAGTGCCGCGACGGTCGGCAGCCGCGGCCCGTCCCTGACGACGAGCAGCAGGCCGACCACCGCCAGAACCAGCGCGACGAGGAAGGCCCCGGGAAGCCGTCCGAGCACCCCGACGGCGAGGAAGAACGTGGCCGCAGCCAGCGCGATCCAGCCGAGACGCGCGGCGGCCGCCCCGACCGGGGGCTTCGACGCCGGGGCCGTCCCGGCGGGCGCGGCCGGGTAACCGGCCGCGGCGCGCAGCTCTGCCGCATAGACGGCAGGCGTGCCCAGCCTGGCGGTGAACTCCCCGGTCCCGGCGTCGGGTCCGAGCTCGGTGGCCAGGTCCGCGAGGTGGGACCGGACGTCGTCGAGGATCTCGGCGACCTCTGATGCCGGCAGGTCCGACAGCTCCGCCCGCACGCCGTCGAGGTACTCGGCGGTCGGGTCGGTCGCGGTGCGCAGCACGTCCGTGGGCATCTCGGCATTCCCCCCGTTGTCGGGAGCCTTGTCGGTCATGCCGCCCCCACCAGCCCTTCCATCGTCTTCGCGAACGCCCGCCAGGTGCCGGTGGCCTCGCGGAGGCGATCCCGGCCGGGGGCGTTCAAGCTGTAGTACTTGCGGTGCGGTCCCTCGCCGCTCGGCACGACGTAGGACGTGAGCAGGCCGGCGTGGTAGAGCCGGCGCAGCGTGCCGTACACCGATGCGTCGCCCACCTCTTCCAGCCCCGCGGCGCGCAGGCCGCGCACCACCTCGTAGCCGTAACCGTCGGCACGATCCAGTACCGCGAGCACCGCGAGATCGAGCACGCCCTTGAGCAGCTGGCTCGGTTCCATGGTCACCCCCCTCTCTGCGCTGTGCACAGTACTACGCTCTGCACAGTAGTGCGAACCGCGTAGGACAGGTGTGTCGATGATCGTCGGGCAGCTCGCGCGGACCCGGCTAGGCTCCCGATGGGAACGGTGGCGAGACAGCCGCCCGGGTGCAGGGAGCCGCGCATGCCGGTGGTCGACAACGCGATCTACGTCGACGGGGAGCGGACCGTCGACCCGGATTCGCTGGACCACACCTTCGAGGAGCTGCGCGCCTGCCCGGACGGGAGCCACAGCTTCGCGTGGATCGGCCTGCTGCGCCCCACCCCGGAGGAGATCAAGGCCGTCGCCGAGGAGTTCGACCTGCACGCGCTCGCGGTCGAGGACACCGTCACCGCGCACCAGCGCCCCAAGCTCGAGCGCTACGGGGACACGCTCTTCGTGGTCCTTCGCCCCGCCCGCTACGTGGACTCCGTCGAGGTGGTGGACATCGGCGAGGTGCACCTGTTCCTCGGCCCCGAGTTCGTCATCACCGTCCGCCACGCGGAGGAGCCCGACCTGGGCGAGGTGCGCCACCGCCTGCAGAGCGAGCCGGCGCTGCTGAAGAACGGCCCGTACTCGGTGCTGTACGCGGTACTCGACAAGGTCGTCGACGACTACGGGCCCGTGCTCGACGGGCTGCAGGACGACATCGACAGCATCGAGGTGCAGGTCTTCGACGGTGATCCGGCCGTGTCGCGGCGCATCTACCAGCTCAGCCGTGAGGTCATCGAGTTCCAGCGGGCGGTGGAGCCGCTCACCGACCTGTTCGGCCAGCTGCGCGAGCACCTCAAGGAGCGCGCGAGCGAGGCCGACCTGGAGCTGCGTCGCGCGCTGCGCGACGTCATCGACCACGCCACCCGCGCCATCGAGCGCGTCGAGGGTTACCGGGATCTGCTCACCAGCATGCTGCAGGTCAACGCCACGCTCGTGGCACAGCGTCAGAACGACGAGATGGCCCGGCTCACCGAGGCGGGCTTCGATCAGAACGAGCAGGTCAAGCGGATCTCGTCGTGGGCGGCGATCCTCTTCGCCCCCACGCTCGTGGCGTCGATCTACGGCATGAACTTCACGCACATGCCGGAGCTCGACTGGCCGCTGGGGTATCCCATGGCCGTGCTGCTGATGGTCCTGCTGGGGCTCGGGCTCTACACGATCTTCAAGAAGCGCGGCTGGCTGTAGGGCTGTGGCGGCCGCCACCCGGGTGTCAGTACGGCGTCAGGACGCGGAGCCGGACCGTCAACGCGACCACGGGGACCGGTGCCGGGCAGCGGCAGGAGGGGCACAAAGGATCGGTCGGCGGCCGTAGGACGGCCGCCATCGAACTGGAGGCCCCGGTGACCCTCGCCGATCTCATCCCCTCGTTGCGCACATCGCTGTCGTGTCGGCTCGAACCGGGGCTGTGGCCGGAGACCACGCGGTCCTCGTGCGACGGCGGGCTCACCGTCGGCGGCGTCGACCTCGTCGAGCTCGCCGGCCGGTTCGGCACCCCGATGATCGCGCTCGACGCCGCCGACATCCGATCGCGCTGCCGCGCCTACCGCGATGCGCTGCCCGGCGTCGAGATCGCCTACGCGGCGAAGGCGTTCCTGTGCCGTTCGATGGCCCGGCTGGCCGACCAGGAGGGGCTCGCGCTCGACGTCTGCTCCGGCGGCGAGGTGGCGGTGGCCGCTGCCGCCGGGTTCCCCGGTGTGCGGATGGTGCTGCACGGCAACGTCAAGACCACGGAGGACCTCAAAGCCGCCTTCGACGCCCACGTCGGCCGCATCGTGATCGACTCGCTCGACGAGATCGACGTGCTTGCCGCCGTGGTGCCGGCGCGCCAGCGGGTGCTGCTGCGCGTGGTGCCCGGCGTCGACGCGAACACGCACGCCGGGTTGACCACCGGCACCGAGGACCAGAAGTTCGGTCTGTCGATCGCCACCGGCGACGCCGCGGAGGCCGTGCGGCGAGTGCTCGCCCACCCGGCGCTGGAGCTCGTGGGACTGCACTGCCACATCGGCTCGCAGGTGCGGGTGGTCGCGCGCTACGTGGAGGCGGCGGAGGCGATGGTCGCGTTCCTCGCCGCCGTCACCGCCGAGCACGGCATCGAGCTGCCCGAACTCGACCTGGGTGGCGGCCATGCGGTGGCGTACGCGGCCGGTGAGCGCTCGCTCGACCCGGCGACGTTCGGGCGCATCGTGCCCGCTGCCGTCGTGCGGGCCTGCCGGGAGCGCGGCATCGCGGTGCCGCGGCTGACCGTCGAGCCCGGGAGGGCCCTGGTGGCGCGCGCGGGCGTCACCGTCTGCCGGGTGGCGGCGGTCAAGCACGGGCTGCACACGACGTTCGTCGCCGTCGACGGCGGGATGAGCGAGCTTGCGAGCGAATCATCTGCACAGCGCCCTGCGCGAAGCGCCGACCGAGCGCAGCGAGGGCGAGCGATGAGCGACAACGCACGCCCGGCGCTGTACGGGGCGCGGTACCCGATGCGGATGTTCGGGCGGCCGCTGCGTGCGCCCTCGGTCACCGTCACGGTGGTGGGGCGGCACTGCGAGTCCACCGACGTGCTCGCCGAGGACGTCGAGCTCCCCGCCGACATCGCAGCAGGTGATCTCCTCGCCGTGCCGTGCAGCGGCGCCTACCACGTGTCGCTCGCCTCCACCTGCACCCAGATCGGGCGCGCACCCGTCGTCGCGGTGGCGAGCGGGGCGGCGGTGCCGATGCTGCGGCGCGAGACGCTCGAAGACCTGCTGCGTCGCGACGTATCACCATGCCTCCCGCCGGCCTCTCATCCGTGACAGCGCCATCCGTGACAGCGCGGAGAACGTGAGAGGGAGCCCGACATGGAGACCAACAGCAACACCACCGAAGCACCCCGCCCGGCGCCCGCCGAGACCGCGACGTTCTGGTCTGCGTGCGTCGAGGTCGTGGGCTGGATCGTGCTCGGGATCGTCGGTGCGCTGAGCTCCTGACGTCGCGGGCGCCCGGTGGGCACGCCGGAGTGACCGCGCCAACCAGTTCGCCACCGCGCCAACGTCCCGACATCGGCGCGGTGGCCACTGGGTTGGCGCGGCGCGTGCGGCCCGACCGCGCCGGGCTCAGGGGTGGGCGTTGCGGGGGCGCGGCTGGCAGCGCGGGCAGCTGAAGGAGCTGCGGTTCATGAACGCGTCACGCTGGATCGGGGTGCCGCAGCGCCGGCAGGGGCGATCGACCTGCCCGTAGGCGTCGAGGGAGCGGTCGAAGTAGCCCGACGCCCCGTTGACGTTGACGTAGAGCGCGTCGAACGACGTGCCCCCGACCGCGAGCGCCTCATTCATGACCTCGGTGGCGGCGGTGAGCAGCTCGCGGCCCTGCTTGCGCGTGATGGTCTCGGTCGGCCGGGCCCAGTGCAGCCGGGAGCGCCACAGCGCCTCGTCGGCGTAGATGTTGCCGATGCCGGACACGACGGTCTGGTCCAGGATCGCCCGCTTGATGCCCGTGCGGCGGCGGCGGATGCCGGCGACGGCCGCGTCGAGGTCGAAGGCAGGGTCCATGGGGTCGCGCGCGATGTGGGCGACCGGCTCGGGCAGCAGCTCGCCGCCCGCGATCGGGACGAGCGGGTGCACCGAGAGGCCGCCGAAGGTGCGTTGGTCGACGAACCACAGCTCCGGTCCGTCGTCGGCGAACCGGACGCGGACGCGGCGGTGCTTGTCGACCGGACGCTCCGGGCCGGCGATCAGCATCTGACCGCTCATGCCCAGGTGGGTGAGCACAGCTTCGCTCTCGTCGTCGAGCTCCAGCCAGAGGTACTTGCCGCGGCGGCGGGCGGCGGTGATGCTGCGACCGGCCAGCCGGGCCGCGAAGTCGGCGCCGCCCTCGATGTGGCGGCGCACGGCGCGTGGGTGCTCCACCACGACCGTGTCGATGGTGCGCTTCAGCACGTGGTCGGCCAGGCCGAGCCGGACGACCTCGACCTCCGGCAGCTCGGGCATGCTGCGCTCCTCAGCCGGTGGCGGCGTCGGACTCGGCGGCCTCAGCCGTGAGCGCCCGCCAGGCCAGCTCGGCAGCCTTCTGCTCGGCTTCCTTCTTCGTGCGCCCCTCACCCGAGCCGAGCGAGCGCCCGCGCACGACGGCGGTGGCCGTGAAGATCTTGAGGTGGTCGGGGCCGTCCTCGGTGATGCGGTACTCGGGCACGCCGAGCTCCAGCGACGCCGTGAGCTCCTGCAGGCTCGTCTTCCAGTCCAGCCCGGCGCCGAGCAGCGGCGCGCCGACCAGCAGGTCGTCGAACCAGCGGTGCACGAGACCGCGCGCGACCTCGAGTCCGCCCTGCAGGTACACCGCACCGATGAGCGCCTCGGTGGCATCGGCGAGGATGCTGACCTTGCTGCGCCCGCCCGTCATCTCCTCGCCGCGCCCCAGGTACAGGTACGCGCCGAGGCCGTCGTCGCCACCGAGGGTGACGGCGACGCTCGCGAGCGCATGCATGTTGACCACGCTCGCGCGCAGCTTCGCCAGCTGCCCCTCGGGAAGATCCGGGTGCTCGCGGTAGAGCCGCTCCGTGACGACCACCCCGAGCACGGAATCCCCGAGGAACTCCAGGCGCTCGTTGGTGGGCAGGCCACCGTTCTCGTACGCGTAGGACCGGTGGGTCAGCGCGAGAGTGAGCAGATCCTCCTCGATCTCGACGCCGAGGGACGCGAGAAGGGGCCCGCGGTCACCCACGGGCCCCTGTGGGCCACGCTCCGCCATGTCGCTCCGGCGATCAGGCCGGGCTGACGACCTGGCGGCCGTCGTAGGTACCGCAGGTGGGGCACGCCAGGTGCGGCGGCTTGGTGGCGCGGCAGGCGCGGTTCGAGCAAGCGACGAGAGTGGGAGCAGTGGCCTTCCACTGCGACCGCCGTGAGCGCGTGTTCGACCGCGACATCCGGCGCTTCGGGACAGCCACGGTAGATCTCCTAGAAAGTATCGGGTGTGCCGGCTGGGGATGATCAGCCGGCGGTGCTCGGTCTGCAGCGGTGCTCAGTCTGCAGAGAGCCGCTCGCGCAGAGCAGCCCATCGAGGGTCAAGTGTCTCATGCCCGTGGTCGGGCGCGAGGTCGGCCCACTTCTCGCCGCACTCGACGCACAATCCCGGACAATCCGGGCGGCACAGCGGGGCCATCGGCAGGTCGCCGATCAGCGCGTCGCGCACCGTCTGCTCGACGTCGAGGAAGTCGCCGACGACCCGCGGCAGCTCGTCCTCGTCGGTGGTGGCGTCGGTGGCGGTGTCGGGGTAGGCGAACAGCTCACCGACGTGCGCGGTGACCTCGTCGGTGACGGGGTCGAGGCAGCGCGCGCACTCGCCGACGACCGGGGCGTGTGCGGTGCCCGAGACGTAGACGCCCTCGGTGGCCGACTCGAGCCGGACGTCCAGCTCGACGTCGGAGCCCTCCGGCACGCCGATGGTCTCCAGACCGAGCCGTTCTGCGGGTGCCGGGATGGTGCGCTGGTAGCTGCGCATGGTGCCCGGGCGCCTGCCGAGCTCGCGGGTGTTGAAGACCCACGGGCTGGCGGGATTCGGATGACCGGGGAGGGGGTGGTGCGTACTCACCTGTCCAGAGTAGGCGCACCGGCAACCGGTCTTCGCCGAGCGGCCGGATCTGCCGTTGCGGCTCAGCCTGCGGCGAAGGTCACGGTCAGCCCGGCGGGCGCGGCGAACGGCCCCGCCGGGTGCACCAGCAGCCCGGTGCCGCCCGCGGCCAGCAGCCCGGTGACGCTGACGGTCCGCTCCCCCGGCGCCGCCGGTACCGCCACGGGAGCGCCCGCGGTGACCGGGACGGCCGTCGTCGCGTCGGTCCACGGCCCGGCCACCCGGCTCACCTGGACGGCACGGCCGACGTCCGTGGCTCCCGGCACGAACCGCAACGTTGCCGCCGTGACCGTGCAACCGGCCGGAACCGTGAACCGCAGCAGCACCCCGCCGCCCTCGGGCAGCACCCGGACCTGGGCCGGCGCGAGCTCGACCGGCGCGGTGGGGCAGGCCACGGGGGGTGGAGTCGTCGGCGCCGCCGTGGGTGCGGGGGTCGGGGTCGGTGTTGCTGGGGTCGGCGGCAGCGCGGTCGACGACAGCGGGGGCGGCGGCAGCGCGGTCGGCGTGGCTGCCGACGACGTGGCAACCGGGGACGTCGTTGCCGGGGACGTCGTCGGGGGCGGTGTCGTTGCCGGCGACGCGGTGGCCGGCAGCGATGTCGCCACCGCGGGCTCGGTGGGCACGGCGGATGGGGCGGGGGCATCAGGGGTCGGGCTCGGCGCCGGCTCCCCCGTGGGCTGAGCAGCAGCAGCGGGCGGGGTCGCAACGGACGGGGTCGCGGGAGGCGGGGTGCCTGGCGCGGCGGCGGGCGGGGCCGCCGCCAGCACCGACGCACCCCCCGGCGGCGAGGGGGCCGGAACAGGCGCGGGAACAGGGGCGGGAGCCGGAACGGGATCGGTGCGGGCCGGCACCGGGGTGGCCCCCGTCCGGTACGCCTCGGCCCACGCGACGACGTCGGCGCCGTAGGCGGCCGACTGGTTGTAGCGGTACAGCGCGGCGGTCAACGCGGCCGGATCGCGCAGGTCACCGCCGCCCTGGCAGAGGTAGCGCCCGGCGGCCAGCGTGGCGTCGTAGACGTTGTTGGGGTCGGCGACGCCGTCGCCGTTGCCGTCGGCGCCCACTGCGCGCCAGGTGCCGGGCAGGAACTGCATCGGGCCGGTCGCGCGGTCGAACGCGGCGTCGCCGTCCATGGCGCCGCCGTCGCTGTCGGTGATGACGGCCGTGCCGGGCAGCGAGCCGTCCAGGCGCGGGCCGAGGATCCGGCCGAGCGTGGTGCCCTTCGCGTCGACGCGACCCGACGCGGCGTGGCCGGACTCGATGCGCCCGATCCCGGCGAGGACCGACCAGTCCAGGTGGCAGCCGGCGGCGGAGACGGCGAGGAGGTCGGCGGCGTGCCGGTAGGCGTCGAGCACCGGCCCGGGGATGCCGTGGAGCCCGGCGGGGATCGCCGCGCGCACGCGATCGACCTGCTCGGGCGTGAGCGGGGCCGCCGGAGCGGTCGCGGCGGGCGGGGTGGGCGCGTCGGAGGTGAGGGCGGCGCGCAGCACCGACCCGGCCACGACGGCGGCGAAGGGCGGGCCGGTCGGCAACCGCCCGCTGCTCGCCGGGATCGACGACCACGGCTGCTCGGCGACGGCGGCGCTGCTCTGCGGGATCGTGCAGACGGCAGCGAGCACCGCGGCACCCACCACCGCTGCTCCGAACCGCGCCCGCCGCACGGCATCGAGCCTGCATGCTCGGCGTCCGGTCCGCCAGGGGTTGCCGGGCGGAGGCTCAGCTGTTAGGGACCACCTGCAGCGTCGCTGTGCCGTTGACGATGCTGATCACGGAGATCGTGTAGGGCCCGGTGCTGACCGTGGAGTTCACGGTGATCGTGGCGTTGACGCCGTTGACGGTGAACGACACGGAGTTCTCGGCGATCTGCCCCACGGCGATCAGCGGGCCGCTGCGGCACGAGAACGACGTGGCCCCGTTGGACGTGACCGCACGCCCGCCACCACCCGAAATGGTGACGTTGCCGCGGCCGAGCGTGACCTTGCAGCCACCGGAGGCGGGCACGCTCGAGCCGGTGCTCGGCGGCGACGAGGTGACGGGCGGCACCCCCGGATCGGACGTGATCGTGCCCGTCGACGCGGTGGGCACCCCGGCGACGGAGGTGCTGCAGCCGCCGAGCAGCAGCGTGGAGACCAGCAGCGCCGACGCCGCGAGGACGGCGTGGAGGGCCGGGCGCGGAAGCGATGTGGAGGGGCTCACACCGGTGATGCTGCCGTCTCGCCGCGTGCCACCTGCGGGCACCCCCTCCTTCAGGTGGGCAGCAGCGCTCCGGCGCGCTTGACCGTGCGGATCACCGGAGCCGTCTCCAGCGTCCGCACGGCGTCGAACGGAGCAACCCGCTCGGTCAGGTAGCGGTACAGGTCCCGGGTGTCGCGGCACTGCACCGCCGCCGTCAGGTTGGTGACACCGGTGGTCGCCGCCACGAACGCGACCTCGGGGTGGGTCGCGAGCGCCTCGCCGACGGCCACCTGCGCCGAGGGCTGCACGGTCATCCACAGCCGCGCCTGCGCGGCGAACCCGAGCGACTCCGCAGCGATGTCGAGCTGCAGGGAGAGCACCCCGCTGTGGCGCAGGTGCTCGACGCGCCTGCGGACGGTCGAGACCGAGGAACCCGCCGCGGTCGCCAGCTCCGCGTAGGTCGTGCGGCCGTCGCGGGCCAGCGCGTCGAGCAGTGCCGCGTCGCCGGGATCGAGCGCGAGCGGCGTGTCGTCGGAATCGACCGGCGGCGGTCGCAGCGCCGCGGCCTGGTCGTCGTCCAGGCTCGCGAGCCCGCGCCACGTGGTCGGGATCCCGTAGCCGGCGAGCAGCGCGTGCGCCGACATCGCCAGCACGCGGTGGGTGCGGGGCAGCTTGGCCAGCAGCAGGTCGTCGCGGTCGGCGGTGGAGCGGACCTGCGTGGTGCAGAGCACCTCGGTGCCGCCGGAGACGAGGTAGATCCACGACGTGTCGTCGCGCCGCGCCAGCGCTGCGGCGATCGCGCCGGCAGCATCGGGGGTGGCCTGCAGCCGCAGCAGCCAGGACGTGTAACCGAGCCGGCTCCCGTTCACCGCCCCGACGACGCGCAGCACGCCGGCCCCGCGCAGCCGCCGGTAGCGCCGGGCAACGGTGTTCTCGGAGACGCCGAGCACCGCCGCGACCGTACGCAGCGGGGCGCGGCCGTCGAGCTGCAGGGCGTGGACGAGCTTCCGGTCGACGTCGTCCAGGATGACGGATTCCACGATGGAGACGGTAGCGGCTGACGGTTCCGGTCATGATCGTCGCCGTGGCATCCGGCTCCTGCCACCCGCGGCTCAGCATCCGACCATGCAACTACGCAGGTGGATGCCGCTGCTGGCGGTGTGTCTCGGGTCGTTCCTGTTCGTCGTCGACACCACGGTGGTGACGGTCGCGCTGCCCGCGATCGGCGCCGACCTCGCCGCGCCGCTGGTGGACCTGGAGTGGGTGGCCACCGGCTACCCGCTCGTGCTGGCCGTGCTCATGCTGGCCGCGGGTGCGGTCGCCGACCGGCTCGGCCTGCGCCGCGCGCTGCTCGCCGGGCTCGGCGCGTTCGCGGCGGCCTCGCTCGGGTGCGCGCTGGCCCCCGGCCTCGGCTGGCTCGTCGCGGCGCGGGCCGCGCAGGGCATCGGTGGCGCGGCGCTCGCCGTCACCGGTTTCGCGCTGCTCGCCACGACCTACGCCGGCCGGGAGCGCGGCACCGCGTTCGGGGTCTTCTTCGCCGTCAACGCGCTCGGCGGCGCGGCCGGTCCGCTGCTGGGCGGGCTGCTGACCGCGACGCTCGGCTGGCGCTCGATCTTCCTGCTCAACCTGCCGGTGGCCGCCGCGGCGGCCGTGCTGACCGCCGTCGCGTTCCAGCGGAGCGTCCGGCGGGCGGGACGCGTCGACGTCGCGGGCACCGCCGCGTTCGCGACGGCGGCGGCCGCACTGACGATCGGGCTGACGCGCATCGCCGACCACGGCCTCGACGTCGCTGCGGTGGTCGGGCTGGGCGTCGCGGCGGTCGCCGCCGTCGCGTTCCTGCGCATCGAGGCCCGCCGCCCGGACGGGCTGCTCGACGTCGCCCTCCTGCGGCAGCTGCCGTTCGCCACGGCGCTGACCGGCGCGGGCGTGTGGTCGGTCGCGTTCGCGGCGCTGGTGTACACGTCGGTGTGGCTGCAGGGCACGCTCGGGCTGGACCCGCTCGCGGCCGGGGTGGCGCTGCTGCCGCTGGCCGCGGCCACGGCGATCGCCTCGATGCTGTCCGGGCGGCTGCTGCACGGCGTCGCACCGCGGATCCCGCTCGGGGTCGGGCTGCTGCTCAGCGGGATCGGGTGCGCCCTGCAGGGCGCGTCGGCCCAGCCCGACCCGTGGTCGATCGCGCCGGGGCTGCTCGTCACCGGGCTGGGGATCGGGATCGCCGGGCCGGCGATCGCCGGGGCCGTGATGGCCACCGTCATCCCGGAACAGGCCGGCCGGGTCAGCGGCCTCATGACCACGGTGCGCCAGCTCGGGCAGACCCTCGGCGTCGCCGCGCTCGGGATCGTGTTCGCCGGCGCCGCCCCCGGCACCGGCCTGGGACGTGTCGGCGCGGTGGCCGCCGGGCTGGCCCTGCTGGCCGGAACGCTGGCGCTGCTGGTCCGACCGGCCCGCGCCAGCTCGCTCGATCAGGCACCGCGCCGGTGACCGGGACGGTGCTCGGCGGCGTCGAAGGTGATCCCGTGGCGGTGGAACGCCGCGCGGCCCAGCTCGAGCGCCGCGATGCTCTCAGCCTCGGAGTTGTCCCAGTGGTAGTGGCCGCTGTCGAGGTTGATGTGCTCGCCGGAGCCGCCGGTGCGGAACCAGGCCTCCCCGGCGGCGAGCACGTCCTGCCCGTCGGCGACGACCGAGTGGACGACGAGCAGGTCGTACCGGCGCCCGGTCGGGCTGCTGATCCAGAGCGAGCCGTCGGCGCGCAGCGCCCACAGGACGTGGGCGCCCCCCGCGGTCAGGGCGCGGGCCGCGGTGCCGCCGACCGGCGCCGGCGGCGCCGAGTGCAGCACGAGATCGGCGAGCTCCGCGCCGAGTGCGGCGGGCATCCCGTTGGCGTAGCGCGGCGCGGCCGCCAGCCGCTGCGCCCAACCCCGGTCGACCGGGGCCGGACCGGGCCGCGCGACCCCGAGCCCGGCCAGCACCGCCTCGACGGCCGCGGCAGGTGTCGCGAGCAACACCACCTCCCCCGCGCCCCGCATTCGGCCGCCCGGTCGCAGCAGCCCCACCAGGTGCTCGACGGTGACTCCCCGATCATCACGGCGCCGGGTGATCAACACGCCACCGGTGTGCACCGGTTCCGGCCAGCCGTGCCCGACCACCTCCAGAACCTCCGCGCCGGCATCGGTGAGCAGCCCGCCGGTGATCACCGCCTGGCCGTGCAGGTCGAGCGCCGCGACGGCGTCCGCGTAGCGCACGTCGACGCGACCGGCCGGACGGCCCATCACGACAACCGGCCCGGTCACCGGGCCGGACCCGGTCGGCTCCGGGAACAGCGGGCCGAGCCGCGGGTCCTCGATCCGCAGCACGCGCAGGCCGGGGCGCGCAGTCCGGCGCGAGTGGGGCAGCACCTCGGTGCCCGGGACGCTCCAGGCGCTGCCGCCCACCGCGAGCTGGACGTCGACGACCTCGTGGCGGCGCCCCCATCCCCAGCGTCGCCGCGGGCGCTCCGGCTCCGGCACGACGACGTGACCGACGCCGCCGTCGACCCACCAGAGCACCCCCACGGTGGTCTCGCCGAACGCGCTGCCCGGCTCGCTCACCCGCACCAGGCGGCTCAGCGCGGCCGGCGGGTGGCGGCCCAGTTCGAGCCCCTGCCACACACGATGACCGGCCTCGTCGAGAACGGGCACGAGTCGCCCGTCGAACCGGTCGGTGCCGACCACCCCGGCCAGTGCGGCCAGGTCCGGCAGCGGAGCGGCACCGGCGACGTCGGCCTCCGACCGGCCAGGGTGGCGGGTGTGGACGAGCTCGTGGGTGAACAGCGCCCGGCGCGCCGCGGCGTCGAGCGCGCCCGCCCGCAGCGCTGCCAGCACGGCGGAGTCGAGGTGGAGCCAGCCGTCGGCAGCCGCCCAGACGACCAGCCGGGCGCCGGAGCCCGCCAGTGCCCGCCGCGTCGCGAAGCCGTCGACGGCCCGGATCCCCCGCGCGTGGTGCGCGCGGAAGGTCGCCGCATCGAGCCCGCCGGTGAGTACCGCGACCTCCGGGTCGCTCGCCGGCAGCTCCTCCGCCACCGGGGCCGTCGCGGCGATCTGGGCGGTGATGGCCCGCTCACGCCCGCTCAGCTCCCCGCCACCGAGCAGCGACGGTCCCCCGCCCGGTCCACGGCGCAGCAGCCGCGCGGCCCACCGGCGCGCGGCGACCACCCAGGCAGGCGGACCGCGCACCCGGACCCACCGGGTCACCGCCACGGTGGCCGCCACCGCCGCGGCGCTGGCGAGCACCCCGGTCCCGGGACCGCTGCGGGCTGCGGTCACGATCGCGACGGCCGCCGGCCGGCCCGCGGCTGCCGCTGCGGCGAGCCCTGCGACCAGCGCAGCGGGCACCAGCACGGCGAGCGTGCGGCCCAACCCGGCGATCCGGCCCCGCCCGTAGCGGACCAGGCGCACGGCCAGCACCAGCGTGATACCGCCCGCCGCGGCGATCAGCAGGGAGACGCCGTCCCAGCCGGCGGGCAGCGGGGTGCTGCCGGCCCACACCGCCGTCGCCGCCCCGCTGCCCATGGCGAACTGGCCGATCGCCTTGATCGTGTTCGCGGCGCCCTTCGCCTGTGCCTTCTCGGTCGCGGTGAGGTCGGCCCGGCCGTCGATGATCGCGTCGACGCCCAGGATCATCCCGGTGGACCCGGCCTCGCCCAGGTAGGCGGCGGCGAGGATGCCCAGCGCCGGGTTCCCGGTGAGGTGCTGCGACACCACCACCGCCACCGCGCCGAGCGCCATCAGGGCGCCCATGCCGAGCACGAACGCGGCCGGTCGCCGCTGCAGCAGCCCGGCGACGGGCACCGCTGCCCCACCCCGTCGGGCCGCGACGACCTCGGGGACCGCCAGCAGCACCGCCACCACGACACCGCCCGCGACGAAGCCGAAGCTCGCCGCCGACGGCACCCACTCGGCGGCCGGCCCGAGCTGCGCGATCGCGCTGCGCCACATCGCGTCGAACGCGCCGATCGTGGCCGCGGTGAACCCGTAGAGCAGCGCCACGGCCCGGATGAAGCGGTGGCGCAGCGCCCGGAACGGCCCGAGCATCAGGTCGGTGATCGAGTCGGGGACCTCCCGGTCCCAGCGGGTGGCCGGCGTCGTCAACCACAGTGCCGCTGCGACGAGCGCGACCAGTCCCGCCGACACCGCCGCCGCCACCGGCAGCCCGATGTGCAGCAGCAGCGGTTGCAGTGTCAGCATGCCCGACAGGGTCAGCACCAGTCCGAGCACGGCGAACCCGATGACGCCCTCCAACAGCACCACCGGGGTGCCCTGCGCCCGCCGGTACGCGGTGGTCCGCGCCACCCAGCCGCCGAACAGCGACAGGAGCGTCAGGTTCGCGCTGCCCGCGAGGCCCATCACGGCGGCAGCGAGGTAGTAGCCCGGCGTCCAGCCGCCGGCAGCGGCGAACAGCAGGTACCCCGCGCCGGACGCCAGCAGCATCGCGACCGTCATCCCGCGGTGCGACAGCTTCGTCCACCACGGCGCGATGGCGATCATCCCCACCACCTGCGCCCCGAGCGCGACGACGAACAGCACGCCCTCGCCGATGCCCGACACCGCACCGGCCAGGATCGTCATCGAGTACATGCCGAACAGCAGCAGCCCCACCCCGAGCGTCGTCGCCACCCCGTGCGCGACGCGCAGGCTGCGGCTCGTCCCGCCGCGCCATCCCGCGTTCCGGCCGGCACCGGCCGCGATGGCGATGTGGTGGTCCAGCTCCGCCAGCAGCTCCTCGGCGCGGGCGAGCCCGGCGGGTCCCGTCGCTTCGCCGGTGTGGATCCCCGACAGCGCGGACACCAGCCCGTCGCGCAGCACGACCTGCTCGGGCACCCACCGGTCCGCCGGGATCGCCGCGATCCGCGTCGTGCGCTGCGTGATGGCGCTCAGCAGCTCGGCCGCGTCGCGCACCGGCGGTGCCCGCGCAGCCCGGTCACCACGGCCCGGCCGCAACTGCCGGATCCGCTCGACGGCGGCGCGGACGCCCCGCGCCAGGCGACCTCCGGAGCGGGGTTCGAACGTCGCGAGCGCGGCGAGCAACCGGGCCCGTTCGGTGTCGGTCAGCTCCACCGACGCGCGCCGCGCGGCACCCATCCGGTGGCGCCGGTCGGCCAGGAGCCGCGGGCGCCAGGTCCCCGGCAGGAACAGGGCCCGCACGGATCCGACGTCGTTGAGCCCGCTCCCGGTCAGTGCGGTTGCGATCGTGGCCGTCTCCGCGGCATCGGCACCGACCCGCGCCAACGCCGTGCGCAGCTCGTCGATGGTGCCGGTGCGCAGCGTCCCGATCAGGCGCGCCACCAGTACCGGGAGCAGTACGACCGGGACGGCCAGCAGGGCCAGCCGCAGGTCGGCCGCCGCCACGAGCGCGGCGGGATCGCCACCGGCCCGGACCTGGGCCGTGACCAGCGTCGAGTAGGCGCCGAGCACCGCGGCCGAGACAGCGCCGCCGAGCGCGAGGCTGCCGGCCTTTGCCGTGTTGTTCAGCGACGCGCCGGTCGCGCCCTCCATCCACCGGTTGGTGGGCATCCGTGCCCACGCCGTCAACACCGCGCCGAGGGTGAACAGCACCCCGAACGGCACCAGCCCGGGCGCGAGCAGCAGCCAGAGCACGGGCCCGGCCAGTGACGTGGCCAGCAGCGTGACGGCGAGCAGCACCCTGGCCTCGCTCAGCGTCCCGAGCGGCGCCGAGCGGTTGCCCAGTGCCCGGCGCAGCGCTCCCGGGCGACCCAGCAGCTCCTTGAACCGCTCCCACCCGGCGCCGACGAGCACCGACGCGACGCCGCGAACCGTCACCAGGACGCTGACGGCGGTGGCCGTGGAGGCGAACACGGCGTGGGTCGGGTCGTTGACCACGACCATCTGATCGACCATCGCGCCGCCGAGCGCGGTCGCGTAGAGGCCGGTCAGCGCCGTGAGCAGCGGGATGGACAGCACCCAGCGCAGCAGGCCGCGCGGCGTGCCGAAGGCCTGCTGCAGGTTGCCGCGCACGGCCGCACCGACCGACGGCGGCGCGCGCGGCCGGGCGTCGGGGCTCTCGCCGCGCAGCACGACCCACACGGCGACGGTCAGCGCGGCGGCGACCAGCGCCAGCGCCACCATCGTGACCGGTACACCGACGACGGCGGTGCCCTGCGAGATCGCGAGCGGGAACACGAACTGGGCCACCTTGAACGACGTCTCGTAGCTCGTGTCGCGGGAGTCCTTCAGCTCCACCGCCACGGGGTGGTAGCGGTCCATCCGCCCGCGGACGAGCCCACCCGCCACGCCCATGACACCGACGGTCAGCACGCCCGGCAGGAACAGCGCGGGCACCGGCAGCAGTCCGATCACCAGCAACGCCGCCGACCCCGCCGCACCCAGCGCCATGATCGCGACCATGTTGCGGATCAACCGGTCGCCGAGCAGCGCCGCCGTGAGCCCGGCACCGGCCGCGACGCTCGTCCCGACCGCGCCCTGCTGCGTCACCCACGACACGGGCTTGCCGTAGGCCGCGGCGAACTCGGTGCCCGCGATCATCTGGGCACCGGCGGCCTGCCCGGGGAACGCGCCCATCAGCCCGGCCAGCGCCGGCAGGAACCGCGTGGGCCCGAGGATGGCCACGTCGCGCCGCCGCGCGGTCTCCCGGCGGGTGAACCCTGCGACGGCGGCCGCGTTCGACGCCGTGACGGCCGCTGCCCGCTCCACCGCCTGCGCCGCGGCGACGGCCGCCGCTGCCGTCCGGACCTGCTCGGCCAGCACCTCCGCGAGGCGCTCTGGGGCCGCTCCCCGCAGCTCCGCCGGAAGGCCGTCGACCAGCCGCCGGTGGGCGCGCGCGATGAGCACCCCCCGCAGCCGAGCGATCGGCAGCGCCCCTGGTGCGGCGACCACAAACGTCCACCGGGTCCCTCGCGCGCCCAGGCGGCCCCTCGCGGCGTTGCCGCCCTGGCGAATACCCCGGTATGAGCTGCGGGCGGCGCCTTGCGAGGAACCGCCTGGATCACGCGATGAACCCGGCAACGTTCGCGGCCACCGCACCAGCCGCCGCCACACCGGACCCCCGCGCACCTCCTCCAGCCGGGCCGCTGCCGCGGCGCGCGCGAGCGCCGCCGCGGGGAGCTGCCCCGCCCGGTTCGCCTGGCGGCGCATGTCGCGCAGGTGCGCCGCGGCGTCGTCGACGGCCCGCGCCGCGGCCCGGACCGGGTCGAACAGCCGTGCCAGCTCCGCCGCGCGCCCGCGCACCCGCAGCGGCAGCCGGGACCAGCGGCCCGGCCGGGCGGTGCGGGCGTCCCAGACGGCCTCCCGCACCACCGCGACGACGGCCGCGGCGAGGTCGGCCGCCGAATCCTGCGGCCCGCCACCGAGCATCGCGTGCAGGTTGCGGCCCATCCCGACGAGCAGCTGCGGCGGGGCCGCCGCCAGCAGCGCGGCGAGCTCGCCGTCCGGGACGAGCACGCGACCCCGCGCCGTGCGCTCGATCCGCAGCAGGCCCGTACCGACGAGGTCGGCGACGAGCCGGCCGACCGCGGTGCGATCCGGCAACCCGGCCAGGTAGGCCGCCAGTGCCGCGAGCTCGGCGGGCTCCCCGGAGTTCTGGGCGCGAGCCCGCAGGCGGCCCACGACCGCCCGAACCTCGGCCCCCCGGCCCCGTGCCCGCGCGAGCGCACCGATCGCCGTCCGCGCACCGTCACGGGCCTCGTCGATCCGGATCAGCCCGGCCGCCACCAGCGCCTCGACCAGCGCGTCCCGGCCGGCCGGGCGCTCCCGCAGGCCGAGCAGCGTGACCGCCACGAGCGCCGCATCGGCGTCCTCCCCGCCGGCCTGCCCGAGCACCCGCAGGTCGGCACCGGTGCCCGGTGTGACGGCGAGCCTGCCCAGCACCCACTGCAGGAGCACCTCGAGGTCGCGCACCGGGTCGGGCGGCCCCGCGGCGGGGATCCGCTCCCAGCCGTCGGTCCGACGGTCGAACGCCCGGTGCCGCTTGCTCACGCGCCACCACCGCAGCAGCACGAGCGCGCCGACCGCGCCGCCCAGCCGGCCGGTCCAACCGATCCACCGCGGGTCGCCGCCGTCATGACCGGATGGCGCCGGTGGTGCCACCACGACCGGCGGGGCCTGCGGCTGCTCCGGGGCCACGACCACCGGCGGCGTGTGCGGCTCCACCTCCGGCGGCGCCACGGTCGCCGGGGCGCGGACGGGCACGTTCAGGTGCTCGCCGGTGAAGATCAGGTCCCAGGTGCGCGCGTCGCCGAACCGCCCCGGGTTGGCCCGCACGATCGCGACGACGGAGGTGTCGTGCTCGGCCGCGATGGCCGTCAGCGTGTCGTTGCGGTGCACCACGACGTCGGCGGTGGTCGAGGTGCCGGGATCCGCCGCAGCGGCCGGGGCGACCGTCAGCAGGATCCCCACCGCGATCGCGGCGACGGCCACGATGCGGGCGACGGTCACGCGCAGCCGCTGCAGCGGCGGGGCCCGGGCGCCGTCGGGTGTGCCGGTCCGCGACGCGAACCAGCGCGCCACCGCGGCGACACCGCGGACGGCCACGGCCGCGCCGGCCACCAGCACCGCCGCCGTGACGCCCAGCTGCGCGGCGGTCTCGAGCATCCCCGGTGCCACCGACGGGCCACCGGATGCCGTCGCCGCGGCAGCGGGCCGGGCCGACGCCACCAGCGCGGCCAGCACGAGTCCCGACCCCGCGAGGCCTGCGATGATCATCGCCCCCGGGCCGCCGCCACGGTGACGGCCCGGGCGTCGCGGTGCGGCCGCGGCGTCGAGCGCTTCGAGCGCCTCGAACACCGCGTCGGTGCGGGCGGCCAGCAGGCGGAACCGCTCCGTCGCCGGCGCCGAGACCAACCGGTCACGCACGAACCCGACGAACTGGTAGGTGTCGCCGTCGATCGTCGCGGCGACCCCGGCCGGGTCGTCGGGCAGCTCCGCGGTCAGCTCCGCGACGAGCGCCTCGACCGTGTCGAGGTGTCCGGTGATCTCCGCGACCGCCCGCTCCTCGTCCCCGGGCTCCGCGAACGGGCGCCTCTCGTAGATCGCCGGGACGGGCCGGGCCGCGCCGGTGGTGATCCGCGCACCGAACCGGCTCTGCAGCGCCGGGCCCGGACCCAGCAGCCGCCCGGCCCGGCTGATCGCGACGGTCAGGACCACCCGACCGGCCGCGTCGAACGCGGGCCCGCCGGACGCGCCGCCGCCGACCATCGCGATCGTGTCGACCAGGCCCCTGCGGGTGTTGAGGACGAACGCGGCGGTCACCAGGTAGGTCCCGCTCGGGAAGCCGACGACCGTCAGCACGTCCCCGCTCGCCACCGGCTCCGCGCGCACCGCGGCCGCCGGGCGCGGCAGCCCCCACACGGCGAACTCCGCGACGTCGAGCGTCGGCGCCGACCCCGAGTCCAGCCCGAACGACAGGAAGCCGCGGCCCGCCGCCGCGGTCTCGGCCAGGTCACCGTAGGCGTCGACCGGCAGCGAGCGCACCTCCGTGACGGGGCGCCCGTCCACCGTCGTGCGGCCGTCGATCAGCTCGGCGACGTGGTAGGCCGTGCGCACGCGGGCCGGCGTCGTCGCAGTGGCCGCCGCCACCACGACGCCGCTGCCGATGATCTGGCCGGTGCGGTCCCGGATGGCCACGACACTGGCCTGGGCCGCCGTGAACAGGGCGTCGTCGGCGACGAGCGACGGCGGCGCGCCCTCGGAGACAGGGTGCAGCGCGGTCAGCAGGTACCGGCCGGGCGCGGTCTGCTGCAGCACCAGCTCCACGTCACGGGTGACCTGCCCGTCGGCCCAGATCAGGGTGGCGATCGGTGCGTCGAACCGGACGCGGATCACGCGCACCGCTGCGGAGCCGTCGGAGCGGATCGGCGTGCGCGCCAGCGCGGCGGCCACCAGCCCGAGCAGCGCCTCGCCGCGGAGCGGCTCGTCGAGCCAGCGCGCAGCACCCTCGGCCAGCTGGCCCAGCGCCACCGCCGGCGACGCCAGTAACGGGGTGCCGTCGGCGCTGAGCTGCTCGCCCGACAGCACGACGGTGCCGAATGCCGTCGCCAGCTCCCACGCCGGCCCGCCCGTTCCGCCGGTCCGCGGTGCGAAGCCGGCCCAGGCCGCGCTGCGCCGGTGGGCCACCTGCGCCGCGGTGAGGTCGACGCCCCAGGCGCGCGCCGCGTCCAGCCGCTGGACGAGCTCGGCGCCGACGGGGCCGGGGCCGCCCGCGCCGGGCGGGGCGCGGCCGAGGACGGCCCAGTCAGGGGCGCTGGTGAACAGGCCGGTCCACCAGTCGGCGCGCAGCCGTCCCGCATCGAGGTGCGCGTGGATCTCGGCCAGTACCGCCGCGGTCAGCACCACCCCGCGCCCGTGCCACCGGAACGCCACCCGGTCGGCGAGCACCGGATCCATCTCGGCCGCCGGGTCGTCGAGCACCCACACCGGCACCCCCGCGACGGCGGCGGGCTCGAACAGATCGATCGGGGCGTACGGCGTGAGGCGGCCCTGTGCCTCCGCGGCGACCAGCAGCTGTTCGAGGGCGTCGCCCTGCGCGAGCCGCGCCTCGAACGCGCTGATCAACGCATCGGCGTGGGCGGCGTGGGCTGCCTCGTCGTGCGGGGCGCCGAGGTGGAAGTCGCGCTCGTGCGCGATGACCGCTCCGAGCATCCCGGTGCGTTCGAGGTCGGCGAGCCGTTCGGCCGGCACCACGATCACCCCGCGGCCGGTGCGGGCGTCGCGCCAGGCGAAGGCGTAGAAGCGGTCCGCGATGTCGGCGGCCCGCGCCGGCTCGACGCCGTGGCGCCTCAGCCCGGCGACCAGGCGCTCACGGGTGATCGTGCCCAGTTGCTCGTCGGGACCCAGCTGCTCGTCGGTGAGCGGTGGGCCGTGGTTGTGGACGGGCTGCCCGCTCCACCGCGCGATGTCGTCCGCCGCCGCCAGCACCGCCCCGACCAGCGCCGACTCCTCGGGGGTGAAGTCCTTCCCGAGCGGCCCGCCACCGACCGCCGGCTGCGTGGTGAGCGCTGTGAGCCGCGCCTCGTTCTCGGCGATCGCAGCCTCGACGGCCGCGCGGCGCCGGTCCAGCCGCCCGATCCGCTGCCAGAGCGCCGCGGCGGCCGGTTGCGTCATGGGATCGGCCCGGTCCGCCAGCACGGCGTCGAACTCGGCGTGCAACCGGCGCCGCCGCTCGGCGAGCACCGCCGCTGCCGGCCGCTGGCGCGCCAGCTCGGCCCGGATGTCCGACGTCGCCCGCGCCACGAACCGCGCGCGGTAGCGGTCACCGCGAGCCGTCCACCGGCCGCCGCGTCGTGCCGCCGCGCGCCGCAACGGGCCGGGGAGCAACCGGCCGGTCCACCGCACCGCGGCGCGCACCACGTTGCTCGGCCCCTCCAGGAGGCTGAAAGTGCGCTTGCGGCCGCCGCGGGCGATCACGAGCTCGCGCATCGACATCCGCAGCTCGAACAGGTTCCACGTCACCCCGGGGAGCCCGACACCGAACCCGAGCTGCCACACCGTGAAGAAGCGCAGGAGGTTCGTCGTCGAGAGCGCGATGTCGTGGGAGCGCACCCAGTTCACGAGCCGCCGCCACGGCCGCATCCCGGCGACCTTCGGTGACGTCAGCCCGGTGATCGCCTGCTTGCCGCCGAGCTGGTAGCCCTGCCCGAACAGGTCGATCCGGATCGACCCGAGCACGACGAACGAGAAGCTGCCGCGCGCCACCGGCAGCACCCCGGCCGGCCACTGGCTCGGGTCGGTGATCGCGGTGAACGTCCCCGTCGACTCGACGACCGGGCCCAGCAACAACACGATGCTGCTGCGGAACGAGGCGTCCACCACGGCGTGCAGCACCGCGGGCAGCGGCAGCGGCACGGCCGGTGTCGACGCCAGCTCGATGGTGACGGCGGCCGCGCCCGCCCACTCGACGAGCCGGCCGGGGTTGCGGTTGCGCCGGCTCGTCACCTTGCCGTGCGGGAACACCTGCACGTACGACGTGATCGCCGCGGCCGCGGCGGGTCCGACCACCAGCGTCAGCACCCACAGCAGCACCATCTGCAGGACCGGCAGGTAGAACCGGACCTCGAACAGGACGCGCACCGTCCAGGAGCGGACCTCGCGCAGCAGCGCACCCGGGAACCGGACGGTCCGGGCGAGCCCGGACCGCACGCCGCGCGGCAGGCGCTGCCACCGGGTCACGGCGGCGTCGGCGGCCGTCGCGATGCCCGGGGCCCGGATCGCGATCACCATCGCCGCGGCCGCGGCCGCACGCTGCAGGCGGGAAATGCGCGGTGACGACGGCGGGCCGCGCGGCTGCGCCGGTGACCCGGCACGGTTCGCGACCACCGCCGCGGCGGCGACCGCGGTGCCGGTGGCGGCGATCGCCACCGCGACCGGACCGCCACCGGTCACGGCCCAGGCACCGCTCGCGAGCGCGGTCACCGTCGCGGCGACCCCCACCCGCAGGCGCGCCGACCAGGTCCGGACCAGGCGCGCCAGCCGCTTCGCGGCGGCGACCACCACGACCACCCCGGCGATCCCCGCGACGGCGACCAGCACGACCGTGGGCACCAGCGCGCCGGGAACCAGCGCGCCGGGATCGGCGGGCGGGAGCGAT